>NZ_JBSFYQ010000019.1:0-133548 GCF_053599855.1 Micromonospora sp. NPDC005161 | reverse complement strand
GTCGTGTCGAGGAGTCGCCGTACGACCGGCAGGAAGCCCAGGTCGGCCATGTGGTCCGCCTCGTCGAGCACCGTCAACTCGACGGCGTCGAGGATTGCGTGGCCGGTCGCCACGTGGTCGGCGAGCCGGCCGGGACAGGCGATGAGGATATCGACCCCGGCACGCAGTGCACCGACCTGTGGCCGCGCGCTCACCCCGCCGAAGATCGTCAGGGTCCGCAGCGACAGCGCGGTGGCCAGCGGTGCGATCGCCGCTTCGATCTGGGTCGCCAGCTCGCGAGTGGGCGCCAGGATGAGCGAGCGCGGGCGGCCGGGCAGCCGTGGAGACATGGCGGCCGAGAGCCGGGCGAGGACCGGGAGAGCGAAGGCGTATGTCTTTCCCGAACCCGTGCGGCCCCGACCGAGCACGTCGCGTCCGGCGAGCGAATCCGGGAGCGTCGCGGCCTGGATCGGGAATGGCGTGCTGATGCCCGCCTGCTCGAGCGCGGCGACCAGGCGGCCGGGCACGCCGAGGTCAGCGAAGGAGGTGGGCGTGACAAGGGGTGTCTTGCTGGGGCGGCGTGCCGCCATGGGAGTCTCCGAACGTGGAAGGGGTCGCCGTGCACGGCGCTGACCGATTGGTCGCGGCGCGTGGTGGTCGACGTCAGATGCAGGCCGGGTCGAAAACCGGCGGGCTGCTTGATCAATTCTACCCACACCCCAGCCCAAGCCGTAAACGATGGCTTTTCTGAGTTAGGGTTCGACGGGCCGAGCGAAACGGATCCCGGCGAGCGGCCGGATGCGCCCCGCTCATTTCCGCACCCGGCTTGCATGTGCGAGCGGGTCGCGCGTTGGCGCGCCAAACTTGGAGCAGTTCTTGACTGATGTAACCGCGCATGACTCGAATTTGTTCCGTGAAGCACCGGGAGCAGATGCGCCTTTCGACCACACACCCTGCCGTTGACGCAAGTTCGGCTGCGATGACCCGCCTGCGCACCCCGTTCCGGGTCGAGGGTGACGCCGACCGGAAGCCGACGACCGCGCCCATCGCCCGTTCGTTAGGCATCACGACGCCACGGAGCCCAGTCAGTAAGGGCTACCACGGGTGTCGGTTCGACGCGTCGTAGGTACCGACGTCCTGTGCAGGTGGATCAGCACATCTCCACGACTGAGGTGATCTCAGCAAGGTTCGGCGGCCGAGTGGGGATGACACGGGCGTAACCGTCCATACCGGACGGTGTTGGATATGGACGCGGAGCCATCGATAGACAGGTTCTTGCGACAGAATCCAGTCTTCGAGAGGGCTCCACGTGATCGCCTATTCTGCCAGGCTCGACGTGCCCAGGGAACTCGTACAGCACGTGGCGCGGCTGCTTCGTGCCGAGCGTCGGGCGGTGGGCACCCGACCGGGAACTCGTGCGCTGACGTGCTTCTACCAGGCGATCCTGGTGTTGGTGTGGTTTCGCAAGGGTGAGGACAAGGCCACCCTCGGGGCGGGGTTCGGGGTCTCGCGGGCTACGGCCTACCGGTACGCTGCCGAGGCCGTGCGGGTCCTGGCGGCGCAGACACCCACCCTGCACGACGCGCTGCGCCGGGTCGCCGCCGACGGCCGGTCGCACGTGATCCTCGACGGGAAGCTGTTCGACACCGACCGCCTCGCCGAGACCACCGTGAGCGTGAAAGGCGACACGATCGACGCGTGGTACTCCGGGAAACACCGCGACTTCGGGGCGAACATTCAGGCTGTGATGCGCCCCGACGGGCTCCCGATCTGGACCTCGGATGCGATGCCCGGACATCTGCATGACCTGACCTGCGCCCAGCGCTTGGACGTGACCGGCGCCCTCTACTGGGCGGCCTCCGAACTGCGGCTGCCGACCCTGGCCGACTCAGGCTACGAAGGCGCTGGCCACGGCATCCATGCTCCGTACAAGCAGCCCGCCGACGGCCGCCGGCTCGCCGTCGACAACCGGACCTACAACGCCGTCCTTCGATCCATGCGGTGCCTCGGAGAACGCGGCTTCGCGATCCTCGTCGGCCGCTGGCGGACCCTGCGTCACAGCACAGCCAGCCCACGGCAGGTCGGCGACATCGTCCGCGCCGCTCTCCACCTCACCCATTTCGAATACCGATACCTACCGGATTCTTGTTGAGATCACGTCAATGGCTTGCCAGCCTTTACCGGAGGCCGGTTTGAGCAGCTTGGAGGCGGCGGTGACCACCCCGCTGTTAGAGACACGATCACCTCCGAGGACTTGATCGCGGTCGAGTTGCTCAGCGTGCACGTGCCTGCGCGCGTCGCCCTTGACCTGCTCGAAGGTGCTCTCGGCCGAGAGGTCGCGGCGGAATTGCGGCTCATCCCGACGGACGTCTCCCTTGCCGACGATGAGGCCCCGCAGTACATCACGGATGGTGGTCCCGCCGACCGAGCCTGGCATTTGCTGAAGAACAACGGCGGCGTTGGCTGGGTAACTGCAGGGAAGCTGCTTGCACGAAAGCGACCCCGCCTCGTGCCCGTGTATGACGAGGTCGTGCGCTGCGCCTATCGCACCGGCCGAGGCTTCTGGAGTTGTCTGCATGAGCGCCTCCGCGAGGACGGGGGTGTTCTCGTGGACCGCCTCACTCGGCTGCGGGCGGAGGCGGAGTTACCGCCGGAGATCACCCCGTTGCGAGTGCTCGACGTGGTGTTTTGGATGCGGCACCGCGACGACCACACCGGATATCGGTGCCGTGGCCTGGATGGATAGCGGGCAGGAGACTCCGAGCCCGGCGGACAACGTTCCACCGCGCAGCAGCCGAGACCACCTCGGGCCCGGGTCGGTTATTTTCGGCGCTCGTCGAACTGTTCGACCTGACTGACGTGCTCGGTTGGGCGCATCAGCTCGACCTGGTCACCGGGCTTGACCTCCACCTCGCCCTTGCCGTGGCGGATCTCCAGCACCGGGACGCCCTCGTCCAGGTGCAGCTCGTTCCGTTCCCGGCCGGTCGGCATTCGAGCGACGACCGACGCGCCGGCCGGCAGTTCCACCCGTTGCCGCTCGGGCGAGCTTCGCACCCGTGTTCCGTGACCGCGAACGGTGCTGACCAACCCCTCGGAACGCAGGATCGACATCGCCATCCGGACGGCCTCACGGCCAATGCCGTACTCCTGGGTCAGCCGGGCTTCGCTCGGCAGCGATACCCCAGGCGCCAGCTCTCCGGATTCGATCCGCCGCCGCAGTATGTCGGCGACCTGCACATAGACGGGTGTATGCGAGCGCGGATCGACAGTCATACCTGGTAAGCCTTGTCCCCCCGTGGGCCGCACTGGTTGTGCCCCTGTGCCCCTGTCCGTATATTTATGTGGGCGGCGACGCCCCAGGGTTGGAGCTGGATCTATAGCCCGGTCGAGTGACGCCGTAAAGCAGCCCTGGTGCCGTGCCCCTGATCAAAGCTGCGGCGGTGGGGTGGGGTGGGCCCGCGCGAGCGGTGTGACCCGGGGGCCCACCCCTTCCACTAACAGAAAGGCAGGTCGAACAAGATGAGCGTCCGCAACCAACGACCGGTACGGGAGGGCGGGGCGACGTATCGCTCCTCGACGTACACCAGTCTGCTGCCCTGGCAGGTGGGCGAGCGTCGGTTCCCGCCTACGGGGCTCGGACGCCGCGGCCTGAATCCCAACGACGTGTACGCCTTCCTCGATCGGGTCGCCGTCGACATGGCAGCTCTCCACGCCGCGCTCGCTGAAAGCCGGCGTGAGACCGCACGGATCAAGGAGGCGCTTCGCCGCTGGCAGTCCGAGCATGCCCGCGGCGGCAACGAGCGGGGGCATACCAGATGAGCCAGCGGTACGTCATCCACCTGCCCGTGACCGCCGCCGACCTGCCCGCCGCACAGCGCCTGGCCCGGGTCATCGGCCGCTGGATGTCCGTGCTGCCGACGACCGACCCAGGGGAAACCACGGTGTCCGAGGAGGATCAGCAATACCTCCGCCACCGGGTTTTCTGCGACCAGCTGATGCCCCGCGGTCGGCGCTGCCTGCTCCGCGCCGACCACGACGGCGCCTGCTCCCGCCGCTTGCGCCGCTGAGCAACGGGCGGCTTAGTCGAGCGGGCGCGGGCGGAGTCGTGGACGTATGAGGAGTTCGGCGCGGCGTGTCTGCAACGCGAGGTGGCCGCCCGTGGCCCACGCCGGTGAGGGACGGATCCGGGCAGCCAGGTCCCGCGGTCCGCAAGTGTCGGAGCAGGCCTGATATTCGCTCAGGACGCCGAACGGGAAGAGCAGCTGCTGGTCGACCTGGTCTGCGGGCCGTGCCTGGGGGCGCCGCCCGATTAGCGGGTATCCCGTGGATCAAACCGGGCGAGTTTGGTCGGGTTGAGGGTGATCAGCACTCGGGTGATCCCCTCGGGAGAGGCATCGATCGCGCACAGTGCGACGACGGATCCCGCCCGGCGGACGAGGACGGCTTCCTGCCCGTTGGACTCGACGAACTCCAGCGAGACGACCGCGCCGAACTTTCTCATGAGGCCGGCGATGTAGCGGGCGACGTCGGCCCGGCCGGTGACCGGTACCCGCGCCGCGCTGACCATGCCGCCGCCGTCGGCGTAGGAGACGACGTCGTTCGCGAGCAGCTTTTCCAGCTGACCAAGATCACCGGAGCGTGCGGCGGCGAGGAAGGCGTGGAGCAGCCGGCCGTGCTCGGCGGGGGCGACCGGCGCGTGCCGTTCTTCGGCGAGGTGCGTGCGCGCCCGGCGCCCGAGCTGCCGCGCGTTCGCCTCGGTGATGTCGAGGACCTCGGCGATCTGCCGGAAGGGGTAGTCGAAGGCCTCGTGTAGCACGTACACGGCGCGCTCGTGCGGAGTCAGTCGTTGCAGGAGGAGGAGCAACGCAAGTCCGAGAGCTTCGCCCTGCTCGGCTCGGGTTGCCGGGTCGACCGACGTCTGGACCGGCTCGGGCAGCCATGGGCCGACGTAGGTCTCTCGCCGGGCGCGTGCCGATGTCGCCGCGTTCAGAGCGAGCCTGGTCGTTGCGGTAACGAGGAATGCTGTCGGGTCCCGTACCGCCCTGTGGTCTGTGCGCTGCCACCGTAGCCACGTGTCTTGGACGATGTCCTCGGCGTCGTGGACGCTGCCCAGCATCCGGTAGGCGATGCCGAACAGCCGGGGCCGGACCGTGTCGAAGGTCCGCACGGCATCCATCGGGACCTCGCGGTGGGACATACCTCTCTTTCCTCCCGTTGGTGGCCGCCTGTCGCTGTTTGCCGAGGTCTTTGTCCATCTGGTTTCAGTTTGCCGGTTGCCGCGTCTGGTGCCGGCATACCCGTTCCGTGATTCGAATCGCTGACCGTGTCAGCGCGGGCGGCCGGTAGCGCACGGCCCGGGCAAGTCGTGTCACGGCCTCAGCCTGCCGGTTCAGAGCGGTCGTAGGTCGGCCCTACCGGGCGAGGGCAGCCGGAGAGGTGACGGCAGTCTCCTCGCCGAGCGCAGGTCGGTTGTCACGAATCCCTGCCTCACCTGGTCCTTGATGGTGGATCGGCGAGGCGGCAGCTTCCTGTCTCACCATGTCGACCTCCCGCCCTGCGATCGAGAGGTCCGGAACCGTCGGAAGGTGGCCACCATGACTGATATCGGGCGAAACAACCCAAGTGCACTCGATCAGATCCCGGACCGCGACCCCGAGGAGACCGCCGAGTGGGCGGCCTCTCTCGACGCCGTCACCGCCGCGGCCGGGCCGCAGCGCGCCTCGTACCTTCTGCGCCGCACTCTCGAACACGCTGAGGGCGTCGGCCTAGCGCTGCCGAAGCTGCTCGAGACCGAATACATCAACACCATCCCGACCGCCGCCGAGCCGGAGTTCCCCGGTGATGAGGAAATCGAACGGCGCATCACCGCGTGGAACCGTTGGAACGCCGCCGCGATGGTGACCCGCGGCAGCCGCTACGGCCTGGGCGGTCACATCGCCACCTACGCCTCCGCCGCCTGGCTCTACGAGACCGGCTTCCAGCACTTCTTCCGCGGTAAGGAGGCCGACGGCTCCGGCGACCAGCTCTACCTCCAGGGCCATGCCGCCCCCGGCATCTACGCGCGCGCCTTCCTCGACGGTCGGCTCACCGAGGGCCACCTCGATCGGTTCCGGCAGGAGGCGGGCGGCGATGGCCTTCCCTCCTACCCGCACCCGCGCCGGCTGCCGTGGCTGTGGGAGTTCCCCACCGTGTCGATGGGCCTGGGCCCGCTGTCGGCGATCTACCAGGCGCGGTTCAACCGCTACTTGCAGCACCGTGGCATCAAGGACACCTCAGCCTCTCGGGTGTGGGCGTTCCTCGGCGACGGCGAGATGGACGAGCCCGAGTCGACCGCCGCGCTCGCTCTTGCCGGTCGCGAAGGCCTCGACAATCTCACCTTCGTGGTCAACTGCAACCTGCAGCGGCTCGACGGGCCGGTGCGCTCCAACTTCAAGATCGTCCAGGAGTTGGAGGCGCGGTTCCGCGCGGCGGGCTGGAACGTCGTCAAGTCACTGTGGGGCTCGGCCTGGGACGACCTGTTCGCGCTCGACACCACGGGCGCGCTCGTCCGCCGGCTGCGCGAGGTCCCCGACGGGCAGTTCCAGACGTACGCGGCCCGGGATGTCGGCTACATCCGCGAGCACTTCTTCGGCGCCGACCCGGCGCTCGTCGAGATGGCGAAGGTGCTGACCGACGCGAAGATCGCCGAGTGCTTCCACGCCTCGCGGGCGGGACACGAACCCCGCAAGGTGTACGCCGCCGATCGGGCCGCCGTCGAGCACCGGGGCGCGCCGACCGTGATCCTCGCCCAGACGGTCAAGGGCTACACGCTCGGCTCCGCCTTCGAGTCGCGCAACGCCAACCACCAGATGAAGAAGCTGACCGGCGACGAGTTCCGCGCGCTGCGCGACCTCCTCGAACTTCCCATCCCCGACAGCAAGCTCAGCGGTGAGGTGGTGCCGTACGTCCACCCCGGCGCCGACTCGCCGGAGGTCCGTTACCTCCACGAGCGCAGGGCCGCGCTGGGCGGGCCCGCCCCGGCTCGCCGTGTCCACCCGGTGGCGCTGCCCGCACCGTCCGCCAAGCCCTTCGAAACGTTGGCCAAGGGGTCCGGTAGTCAGGAGATCGCGACGACCATGGCCTTCGTCCGCCTGGTCAAGGACCTGATGCGGGACCCGGAGACCGGCAGGCGTTGGGTGCCGATCGTTCCGGACGAGGCGCGAACCTTCGGCATGGAGTCGCTCTTCCCCACCGCCGGGATCTACTCACCGCACGGCCAGACCTATGACCCGGTCGACCGCGACACACTCCTGTACTACAAGGAGGCCACGAACGGCCAGATCCTCAACGAGGGCATCACCGAAGCCGGTTCGATGGCCGACTTCACGGCCGCCGCAACGTCGTACGCCACCCACGGCGAACCGATGATCCCCTTCTACATCTTCTACTCGATGTTCGGCTGGCAGCGGACGGCCGACCAGATGTGGGCGCTCGCCGACCAGCTCGGCCGTGGCTTCCTCATCGGTGCCACCGCCGGCCGTACGACGATGACCGGCGAGGGTTTGCAACACGCGGACGGACACTCCCACCTGATCGCATCCACCAACCCGGCGGCGATCGCCTACGACCCGGCCTTCGCATACGAGGTCGCCGTGATCGTCCGCGACGGTCTGCGCCGGATGTACGGCCCGGACGCCGAGGACGTCTTCTACTACCTCACGGTCTACAACGAGGCGAAGATTCAGCCGCCCATGCCATCCGGCGCGGACATCGAGGAGGGCATCCGCAAGGGCCTCTACCGGTACCAGGAAGCCATTGACATGGAGTTGGCAGCGGATGCCCCGCGCCTGCAACTTCTCGCCTCCGGCACCGCGATCCACTGGGCCCTGGAGGCCCAGCGGCTCCTCGCCGGCGACTGGGGTGTGGCCGCCGACGTGTGGTCGGCCACCTCCTGGAGCGAGCTGCGCCGCGACGCTCTGGACTGTGACGCGGTGCGGCTTGAGGGTGAGGATCGTATCCCTTACGTGACCCGGGTCCTGAACGGCGCTCCCGGCCCGGTGCTCGCCGTCAGCGACTGGATGCGGGCAGTCCCGGACCAGATCAGCCAGTGGGTGCCGCAGGACTGGCACTCGATCGGCACGGACGGCTTCGGCCTCTCCGACACCCGTGCGGCCGTCCGTCGCCACTTCGGGGTCGACCCGCAGTCGGTCGTGGTCGCGGCGCTGGCAGCCCTGGCCCGGCGCGGCGACGTCAAGCCCGAGACCGTTCAGGAGGCCCGAAAACGCTACGGGATCGCCTGAAGGCACTCCTGCCTTCGGTTCCCGTCCGTGCCAGTCCTTCGGTATGTCGAGGATGTCGCCGTAGCGGGGCCTTGGTGATTCGCCCGATGGGGATGAGGCAGGGTCACCCCCCGTCCCAGGAGGCTGTCGAGGTACGAGTTCGCTCGGCGCCCGAGAGGTGAAGTGTGCGATCGCGGCGCATGGAGGTCAGGGGCGCGTAACTGACGGTTCGACGCGATCGGGCCGGAGAGGAGAATCAGGTGGAGTACCAGGATTTCATCAACGCAGTGGCCACGCGGGCGAAGGTGTCGACCGATCAGGCGGCGACACTCAGCCGCGCGACGTTGGAGACGTTGGCAGACCGGATCAGCGCCGGCCAGGCTGAGAACCTTGCCTATCAGCTTCCCGGAGGGCTTGACGATTCCCTGCGTAATCCGCCACCACGTAGAGCGGAACATGCCAAGCCGTTCGGGCTCGACGAGTTCGTGCGGCGGGTGGCGGACCGCCCGTCCGTCGACCGTGCGCTCGCCGCTGCCGGCGTCGGCGCGGTGCTCACCACGCTCCGTGAGGCTGTTTCCCGTGACCAGTTCGAGGACGCGGTGGCCCAGCTTCCGAAGGAGTTCCAGCAGGTGATCGAACCGGTGGGTGCCGGTGGCGGGCAGCGCCGCGGGTAGCACGCGCGCACGCCGCGACGCACCCCAACGAATCGGGAAGGAGAACTGGTGAACTACGCCGAGTTTCTCGAAGCGGTGGGGAAGCGGGCGCGAATGCCGGCGACGGAGGCGGCGAACGTCGTCGGAGCCACGCTGACGACCTTGGCGGAAGGGGTCACTGGCGGCGAGGCGCGGCAGCTGGCCACACAGCTACCCGAGGAGTTGCGAGGGTACCTGCACAAGGAAGTGAACTTCGCCGAACGGATCGACCTCGTGGAGTTCCTCAATGAGGTGGGGGCGCGCGCGGGAACGGATGGCGACCGGACCGCTGAGGTTGCCCGCGCCGTGTTGACGACCCTGCGCGAGGCGGTGAGCGCGGAAGACCTGGAGAACCTGGAATCCGAGCTGCCGAAGGACTTCCGTCGGCTGCTCCGTCCGGTGGACCGCAGCGTCGGGGCTTGAACCGAGCCACCTTCCTGGCCCGGTCCGGGTACGGTGCGCGGGTGGAGGTTGGATTCGCCCCGCCCGTCTCCGGCTCGTGGGCCACACCAGAGTGCATGATCCACGTCGCCCGCCGCGCCGAGCAGCTCGGATACCACTCGCTCTGGACGTTCCAGCGCCTCCTGGTCCCCGCCGACCTCGGCTGGAGCGAGACCTACCACAGCGTCCAGGATCCGCTGACCACGCTGGCGTTCCTGGCAGCCCACACCACGCGGGTGAGGCTCGGCGTCGCGGTGCTCAACATGCCGTTCATCTCTCCGGTGCTGCTGGCCAAGCAGACCGCGACCCTCGACATCCTCGCCGGCGGACGGCTCGACGTGGGACTGGGCCTCGGCTGGGCGGATGAGGAGTATCAGGCGACGGGGGTGAGCAAGCATCGGCGGGGCCAGCGGGCCGAGGAGTTCCTCGCCGTTCTTCGTACCCTCTGGCAGGACGACGTCGCCGAGCATCGCGGCGAGTTCTACCAGGTCCCGCCGACGCGTTTGGAGCCGAAGCCAGTGCAGCGGCCGCATCCGCCGATTCTGCTCGGAGGCCAGGCGCCTGTCGCGTTGCGTCGGGCCGGCCGCCTCGCCGACGGCTGGGTCAGCGGCAGCCAGGCGGACCTGACGGGCATCGGCGAGGCGGTCGCGACCGTCAAGGCCGCCGCCGCGGAGGCGGGCCGGGATCCCGGCGCACTGCGATTCGTCTGCCGCGGCGCGGTCCGCGTACGCCCGACGGGCCCGCCCGATCGCGAGCCGCTCACCGGCACGATCGAGCAGATCCGCTCGGACCTCGGCCGACTTGCCGAAGCCGGCATCACCGAAGTGTTCGTCGACCTCAACTTTGATCCGGAGATCGGCTCACCCCGCGCCGATGCGCAGGCGTCGCTGCGCCGGGCCGACGAGGTGCTGGACGCCCTCGCTCCGACCCGCTGACACCCCTGAGCGGCGCTCACCCGGCCGGGTCGGCTGCCGCTTCCGTCGCGGACCACGCCGACCAGCCGGTTACCTGGATCGCGATCATCGGCCCGGCTGGGGGCCGCTGGACGTACTGCGGGTACTTGTCGACCAGCGCCGCGCGGGCCTCGGCCTCCTCCGCGCGGTCCTCCACCAGCCGGCCGTGCCCGTCCAGCCGGACCCACCACAGCCGCGACCAGTCCTCGTCGTACTCGTCGACCAGCAGGCAGGCATGCCCCGTCGCCCGGATGTTCTCCAGCCGGCGCAGCCGCCGATGGCGCTTGGGCTTCTCGTCCACCGCGTGGTAGACGACGTCGTTGAGCAGCACGAAGCACACGGGCACCAGATGGGGACGCCCATCCGCTGCGACGGTGGCCAGCCGGGCCACCCTTGCCGACCGGACCCGATGCCGGATCTCGTCGGCGGGCACAGGCCCGACGGTAACAGCCGACACCGGTCGTGATGACTCGTTGTCGCCGGCGGGCGTCGTCGAGCCGGTGGGTGTGCCGGCGCCGCACGTGGGTACGCCCTGCCGATCGGACCCGGGGAGGCGTGATGGCGAACGAGGCGCCCGACTACTTCCAGCCTGAGGCTGGGCTGGTGCTGACGCACCTGCTGATCGTGCGGGATGTGGACCGTTCACGGGACTTCTATCAGCGGGTGCTGGGGGCGACGGTGGTGCGGGAACGCCAGCCGGCGATCCTGCGGTTCCACAACAGCTACATCGTGATCAACGACGAGGGTGGTCCGACCGACGACAAGCCGGATGTGCAGGCGCAGGCGCCGCCGGATTCGCGGACGCTCAGCAGCGCGATGAACATCCGGGTCACCGACGTCCGGGCGGTCTATGAGCAGTGGCGGTCACGAGGTGGGGAGTTCCTGACCGAGCCGAAGGACCATGGCGTCGAGATCCGGTGCTACCTGCGTGATCCGGACGGCTACCTGATCGAGCTCGGCCAGGGCACCGGGATCCTCGTCGAGATGGGTCGCGCAGCCACTGCCTGAGCCTGATGACAGGCGCCGCCGGCACCCTTGGTCACGGCCAGACCAACCATCGTGATCGGGCCCCTGGTGATCAGGGCGAGACTCGTACCTCTACCGAGCTGATGAACCACCGGAAGTCGGACGTGCTGTCAATGGACACGTCGTTTGTGCCGCTGATGTCGAACGAACGCGTCCCGGCGCACACGATGACGGACTGACCCGCGGGCACCGGTCCCGCGCTGAACAGCTGCGCGAAGTAGTGGGCGCCACGGGTCAACTTCACCTGCAGGAAGCTCTCGTCATCGTCGGTCTCCTCGTCGAGGACCGACATCTGGGCATATGAGGGCTCGGACACGTTGGGATGCAGGACGTCGAGCATCAGGAAGTTCCGCTGGCCTGTGCTGGAGTTCGACCATCCCCATTCGTCTTCTGTTTCCAAGCGGTGCGTTGCCTCGACGCACTGCGCGTCGATGAGGACCTCGACCAGGCCGGTGGTGGGCGGCACGAAGGCGAACGCGATGGCGCTGAATGCGTCACCGGACGCGTAGTCGAAGTCGCCGGCGTCGCTGTTGTCCATCGTGATCGAGATGCCCACGTCTCCGACCGACGGGTTCAGCGTGTGAATCCGATCAACGACGAAGTTGTCGTTGTGCACCGGGATGAAGCCGAAGTTGAACCCGAAGAACGGCGGCCGGAACACTTCCCACCGGTGCGGGTCCTGGCTGTCGTCGGGTTCGAAGACTCCCCAGGGGAGCGCGCGATCGTGGAACGGAGACAGGCTCAACCATTTGTCGAGGTTGTTCGAGAGGTGGAATCCGTTGCTGATGTTGTCGTCGACCGTGAAGGCGTCGGTTAGTGAATCGTGGTATTCCGTCGCTATTGCGGCAATGGCCTCGCGCCCGACGTCTCGACTTCGCAGGAATGCGTCGGCCTTGTGTTTCCTGGCTTTGTTGAGTTTCGCGTAGGGCGACCTCAACCCTTGGGGCGGCTGAAGCAGGTCACGAAAAGTCAACCGTTCCTGCCGCATCAGTTGCCTCAAGTCCGCCCAGTTGTCGTCTCCGAGCAGGCGCTGCAGCCGCTGGCTTGCCTGAGCCGACAGTTTCGCGGCCTTGCTACTGCGCTTTTTGGCGATCGTCTGGAGGCGCTGCTCACGCTCCTGCGTTGCCCCGTCCGCCGATCGCTGGGCTTCCACGGGAAACTGGCGAAAATTGCGAACTATTTTATAGGTACTGACCACGTGAACCACCCCACTAAAACGTTGCCTACATGCTGCTTCACATTTGTCTGGCTGGCCATACGGGTTCTGCTATGTATGCAACGCCGCATATGCCGTCAGTTGGCATTAATCGGTCTATTGCCCCTCAGGGCCCTGTGTCGCCGCTGGCCTCGCGTCACCTGCGCGACGAGGGATCCGCGCGACGCGCCCGTCGAACCGCCCAGAGGATGCCTTGGCAGACCACGACACCGGCGCCGGCGTTCAGCACGGCCAGCCCGGACGCGGCAGCGATCGAGCCCGGCTCGATGGTCATCGTGCCCGTGGCGACGAGCAGTATCGGCCAACCAACGGCGGCGATCGGGAGCGGCAGCCACCACCAGCGCCCGAGGAGCAGGCCAACGAGGACCAGGGTCGGGATCAAGGCACGGCCCCTTCGTGTCCTCCGCACCGCCGTCCCTACAGGAACGTCCCGAGACCGTTCCGGCGGCCACGAGGACCGCCGCAGCCAGCTCGTTCTCAGGGAACGTGCGAGGCGTACGTCGACTGGCCCGGATCAGACCTGCGTGATGACGTTCTTGCCGTACGAGGAGAGGGTCTTCTCCTTGTCGTCGTGCATGAGGTAGAGGGCGAAGTTGTGCACCCCGATCTCCTTGAGCTCCTGCAGCCGGTCGACATGGGCTGACTCGGGGCCGACGAGACAGAACCGGTCGACGATCTCATCGGGCACGAAGTCGGTGGACGGATTGCCGGCGCGCCCGTGGTGTGCATAGTCGTAGCCCTCGCGCCCCTCGATGTAGTCGGTGAGCGCCTTCGGCACGACCCCGGAGTCACCGTAGCGGGCGACCAGGTCGGCCACGTGGTTGCCGACCATGCCGCCGAACCAGCGCAGCTGATCCCGTTGGTGCGCGAGGTTGGTGCCCACGTAAGCCGGCGCGGCCACGCACATCGTGATCGAGTCGGGATCTCGACCTGCTGCGGTGGCCGCATCGCGTACCGAGCCGATCGTCCAGCGGGCGATGTCGGGATCGGCCGTCTGCAGGATGAAGCCGTCGGCCTGCTCGCCGACCAGCCGCAGCGCTTTCGGGCCGTAGGCGGCCATCCAGATCTCCAGCCTGCCGTCACGCACCCACGGGATGCGCACCGGCGTGCCGTGGTGTTCGACCTCGTTGCCTTCGGCCAGCTCTTTGATCACGTGCATCGCTTCTTTCAGCGTGGCCAGGCTCGCCGGCGGCTGGCCGATGACCCGCCGGGCCGAGTCGCCGCGGCCGATCCCGCACACCGTGCGGTTGCCGAACATGTCGTTGAGCGTGGCGAAGAGCGACGCGGTGACCGACCAGTCGCGGGTGCTCGGGTTGGTCACCATCGGCCCCACGATCAGGTGCTTGGTCGCGGCGAGGACCTGCGAGTAGATGACGAACGGCTCCTGCCACAGCACGCAGGAGTCGAACGTCCACCCGTAGCGAAACCCGTTGTCCTCGGCGGCGGTGAGGCCGGCCACGACGTCGCGAGCTGGCGGGTCGGTCTGGAGTACGACACCGAAGTCCATCGCTTCTCCTTTTCAACAGTTGCTTAGGCGGGAACCCCGGTCCTTCAGGGCCGGAGGAACGCTGTTGCGGACCGGGATGCTTCTGGTTTTCGATGTACTCCTTGACCACGGCGAGTGGTGCGCCGCCGCAGGACCCGGCGAAGTACGACGGGGACCACAGGTGCGCGCCCCACGGGTACCGGTGCAGGTGCGGTTCGCGCTCCTGGCGCAGTCGGCGGGCCGATACGCCTTTGAGGCTGTTGACCAGTTTCGACAGTGCGAGGGCCGGCGGGTAATGCACGAGCAGGTGGACGTGGTCGTCCTCGCAGTTGAACTCGCGCAGCTCCGCGGAAGTCGGTGCAGACGTCGGTCATGATCTGCTGGCAGCGAGTGAGGATGGGGTTGAGGTGAGCGCGCCCCGCCGGTACTTCGTGGTGAGGACCAAGTGGGCATGCAGGTTGTGGACGACTGAGCGACCTCGGCGAACATCCGGGTGTGGGGTCCATCTGGGTGACATAGGCCGAAGCTACGGTGGTCGTGTGAAGCTGGTCGTGCAGGTGAAGCTGCTGCCGACGCCCGGGCAGGCGTCGGCGTTGGAGGCGACCCTGCGCGCGTGCAACACGGCGGCGTCCGACGTGGCGGCCGTGGCCCGGGAGACCGGGGTGTACCGGAACTACGACCTGCGTAAGCAGGTCTACGCCGGGATCAAGGCTGACTACGCCCTGGGTGCCCAAGCGGCCCAGCATGTGATCAAGAAGGTCTCCGACGCCTACGCCACCTTGAAGGCGAACCTGCGGGCTGGCACCTACGGCAAGCCCGGCTCGAAGCGGCGCCGGAAGGTGGAGACCAATCCGATCGGGTTCCGCTGGAACGCGGCCCAGCCCTATGACGCCCGGATGCTGTCCTGGCAGGCCGATGCCCGGACCGTGTCCATCTGGACCACGCACGGCCGGCTCAAGGGCGTCGCCTATACCGGGTCCGCCGACCAGCTCAAGGCGATCGCCACCAGCAAGACCGGCGAGTCGGACCTGATCTTCCGGGACGGCATGTGGTTCCTGTACGCCACCGTCGAGGTGTGCGAACCTGAACTGATCGACCCGTCCGGCTTCCTTGGCGTGGACATGGGCATCGCTAACATCGCCTACGACTCCGACGGCACTCGCTACGCGGGCGACCGGCTCAACGGCTACCGCCGGCGGCAGCTGCGGTTGCGCAAGCGGTTGCAGAAGAAGGGCACCAAGTCGGCCCGACGGCTGCTGGCGCGGCGCAACAAGAAGGAAGCGCGGCACGCCGGGAACGTCAACCACTGCATCGCCAAGACCATCGTGACCGAGGCTGTACGCACCGGTCGCGGCATCGCCGTCGAAGAACTGACGGGGATCCGCGAACGGGTCCGGCTCCGCAAGCCCCAACGGGTCACACTGCACTCGTGGTCGTTTCACCAGCTCGGCAGCTTCCTGGACTACAAGGCCCGCCGAGCAGGTGTACCGCTGGTCCAGGTCGACCCGTGGTACACCTCCCAGACCTGCAACGGCTGCGGGCACCGCGACAAGCGGAACCGGCCGGACCAGGAAACCTTCCACTGTCGGTCGTGCGGGGTCGTTGCCCACG
Organism: Micromonospora sp. NPDC005161; assembly: GCF_053599855.1. Classification (NCBI taxonomy): domain Bacteria; kingdom Bacillati; phylum Actinomycetota; class Actinomycetes; order Micromonosporales; family Micromonosporaceae; genus Micromonospora; species Micromonospora sp. NPDC005161. The sequence continues at coordinate 117,886 of NZ_JBSFYQ010000019.1, read as the reverse complement.
CCGACCACAATGCGGCGCTCAACATCGCCCAGCGCGGCGTCGAGGGCTGGGGCGCAGTCAACCGTCCGCACGCGGCATCACCCTGCATCCAGTAGGGGGACTGACCTGCAAGCCTGCCCATTCATAGGCGGGTAGTTGACACCAGGTACTGGCTGAGATCGCGCTTCAGGAACCTGCCGTGCCCGGCCGCGCCGTGGAAAGCGTTGCCGTCGACCACGACCCGACCACGGGACAGCACGGTGGAGACCTTTCCGGTCAACTCCATGCCCTCGTACGCGGAATAGTCCACGTTCATGTGGTGCGTGCTGGCCGAGATGGTCTGCTGAGCCGTCGGGTCGTACACCGTGATGTCCGCGTCGGCACCCGGCGCGATGACGCCCTTACGCGGATAGAGCCCGAACATCCTGGCGGGCGTGGTCGAGCTGATCTCCACCCAGCGCGCCAGGGTGATCTCGCCTTTCACGACGCCCTGATAGAGCAGGTCCATCCGGTGCTCGACGCCGGGCATCCCGTTCGGGATCTTGGAGAAGTCTCCCCGGCCCAGCTCCTTCTGGTCCTTGAAGCAGAAGGGGCAGTGGTCGGTGGACACCAGCGACAGGTCGTTGGTGCGCAGGCCCCGCCACAGTTCCGCCTGGTGCTCCTTGGTGCGCAGCGGGGGAGAGGCGACGTACTTCGCGCCCTCGAAGTCGGGCTTGGCCAGATCCTCCAGCGACAGGAACAGGTACTGCGGGCAGGTCTCGGCGAACACGTTCTGCCCGGTGTCACGCGCCTGGGTGACCGCGTCCAGGGCGTGCGCGGCGGAGAGGTGCACGATGTACAGCGGCGCGCCGGTGACCTTGGCCAGCGCGATCGCCCGCGAGGTCGCCTCGCCCTCCAGCTCGGGCGGCCGGGTCAGGCCGTGCTGCACCGGGTCCGTCTGACCGTTGGCCAGCGCCTGGAGGACGAGCTGGTCGATGGCGATGCCGTTCTCCGCGTGCATCATGATCATCGACCCGGTGTCCCGGGCCTTCTGCATCGCCCGCAGGATCTCCCCGTCGGTGGCGTAGAAGACTCCCGGATAGGCCATGAACATCTTGAACGTGTTGACGCCCGCGTCGATGCAGGCCTCCATCTCCTTCAGAGACGTGTCGTTGACGTCTGAAATGATCATGTGGAACCCGTAGTCGATCGCGCAGTTGCCGTCGGCCTTGCTGTGCCACTTGTCCAGCGCGGACAGCACGGACGTGCCCTTGCCCTGTACGGCGAAGTCGACGATGGTCGTCGTGCCGCCCCAGGCTGCCGCGATTGTCCCGGTCTCGAAATTGTCCGCCGAGAACGTGCCGCCGAACGGCATTTCCATGTGGGTGTGGCCGTCGATGCCGCCCGGCACCACGTACTTCCCGGCCGCGTCGATCACGCGCTCGGCACCGGACGCCCACTGCTCGGCCAGACCCGAGTCGGGCGCGGCGAGCGCCGCTATCCGTTCACCCTCGACCAGCACGTCCGCCGGATACGCCCCGGTGGCGTTGACGACTGTTCCGTTGCGGATGACGATGCTCACGGCTGCACCAGCGATTCGTACGTGTCGGGACGGCGGTCGCGGTAGAAGGCCCACAGGTCACGGACCTCGGCCAGCTTGTCCATGTCCAGGTCGCGGACGACGACCTCCTCCTCGGTGTCCGACGCCGCGTCGCCGACGAGTTGCCCGCGCGGGTCCACGAAGTACGACTGGCCGTAGAAGTCGTTGTCGCCCAAGGGTTCCACGCCGACCCGGTTGATTGCGCCGACGTAGTACTCGTTGGCGACCGCGGCTGCGGGCTGCTCGAGGCGCCACAGGTACTCCGACAGGCCGCGGCTGGTCGCCGACGGGTTGAAGACGATCTTCGCGCCGGCCAGGCCGAGCGCCCGCCAGCCCTCGGGGAAGTGCCGCTCGTAGCAGATGTAGACGCCGATGCGCCCCACGGCGGTGTCGAACACCGGGTAGCCGAGGTTCCCCGGCCGGAAGTAGAACTTTTCCCAGAACCCCTTCACCTGCGGAATGTGGTTCTTTCGGTGCTTGCCGAGGTAGGTGCCGTCGGCGTCGATCACCGCGGCGGTGTTGTAGTAGACGCCGGGCTGCTCCTGCTCGTACATCGGCACGATCAGCACCACGCCGTGCTGCTCGGCGACCTCGCGCATCAGCGCGGTCGTCGGCCCGTCCGGGATGGCCTCCGTGTACGAGTAGTAGTCCGCGTCCTGGATCTGGCAGAAGTACGGGCCGTAGAACAACTCCTGCAGGCAGACCACCTGTGCGCCCTGCGAGGCGGCGCTGCGGATGGCCTCGACCGCGTTGGCGATCATCGACTCCTTGTCGCCGGTCCACTTCTGCTGCACCAGCCCGGCTCGGATGATGTTGCTCATTTCTCCCCCTTCGCGTGCGCGGTGCGCGGCATCGACAGCGCCAGGTAGACGAGGAACCCGCCGATCAGACCGACCAACCAGCTGTAGTCGTAGAGCGGCTTGAGGAACGGGATGAGCCCGTCGGACGGGAACGGCCCCTTGCCGGGTGCGGAGTAGGCGCCACCCACCGCGAGGACCGCGCCGACGACGGTGGCGACGATGGCGGCCCAGTTCCACCCGCCGGAGAACCAGTACCTGCCCTCGGGGCGGTAGAGGGCCGGCAGTTGGAGGCTGGTGCGGTGGCGGACCCAGTACCCGGAAATGAGTACGCCGGCGACCGCGCCGAGCAGGCCGCCGTAGAACCCGAGCCAGACGAAGATGTAGATGTTGGGGTCCTGCACCAGGCGCCACGGCTGGATCAGGATGCCGAGCACGCCGGTGATCAGGCCCCCGGTCCGGAAGCTCACGAGTCGGGGCGCGGCGTTGGAGAAGTCGTACGCCGGGCTGACGGTGTTCGCCGCGACGTTCACCGACAGCGTGGCGACCACGACGGTGAACAGGCCGAGCGCGACGACCAGCGGGTTCTCGAACTTGGCCGCGAGCTGGATGGGGTCCCAGATGGCCTCGCCGTAGATCACGGCCGTGCCCGAGGTGATCAGGATGGACAGGATGGCGAAGAACGACATCGTGGTCGGCAGGCCGAGGATCTGGCCGTACGCCTGCTGCCGCTGGCTGCCGCCGAACCGGGTGAAGTCGGGGATGTTCAGCGACAGCGTCGCCCAGAAGGCGATCATCCCCATCAGTGACGGCGCGAACAGCTTCCAGAAGTCGGCGCCCCAGCCCAGCTTCGACGGCTGGGACAGGATCGGGCCGAGGCCGCCCGCCTCGACCAGCACCCAGATCAGCAGGGCGACGGCGACCACGATGACGAACGGTGCGGCCCAGTTCTCGAAGCGCCGCAGGGTGTCCATGCCCCGCCAGATGATCGCCATCTCGATCGCCCAGAACAGGAAGAACGAGGCCCACAGCGTCCACGGGTAGTCCATCACCGTCGCCGCGTCGACCCACCAGGAGCCGAGCAGCTTGCCGGCGATCGCGTAGATCGCCTCGCCGCCGATCCAGGTCTGGATGCCGAACCAGCCGCACGCGATGAAGGCGCGCAGCAGGGCCGGGAGGTTCGCGCCGCGGACTCCGTAGAACGCGCGGGCGAAGACCGGGAACGGGATCCCGTACTTCGTGCCCGCGTGGCTGTTCAACAGCATCGGGATCAGGACGAGCAGATTGCCCAGCGTGATCGTGAGGAACGCCTGCACCCAGTTCATGCCGAGCTGGATGAGCCCGGCGGCGAGCAGGTAGGTGGGGATGTTGTGCGCCATGCCGATCCACAGCGCCGCGAAGTTGTACGTGGTCCAGGTGCGCTTCTCGATGGGCACCGGGGCGAGCTCTTCGTTGAAGTACGGGCTGTCGGCGATCGTGGAGAAGTCACGCAGCTCGACTCGGCCATCCGGATGCGTGATCTGTGTGCCCGGCTCGACCGCGGTGGTTTCGGCGGGGGGCAGGGGTTCAACGGCCATCGCTCACCTCGCTGTTACGCTGCCGCAACAGTGGCCGGCCAACCGGCGCGGGTGCTGCGGGTGGGGGCGGATCAGCTCGATCTTTATCTCGGAATGGTGGGTGTCCCGGACCCGCCACGGGCAGCGGCAAAGTGTCCACGCTTGCCATGATCGGGGCACACTCTGTCCACGGCATGCCCGCACCGGGCTGTCAATCGGCGCGGCGGATGGATTGGGGCCTCCTGCTGGCCCCTTGACCCGTCAGGCGTCGTCGAGTTCGTGCACCAGCAGCGCGACGTACAGCGACAGCATCGATTCCGGGTCTTCCAGCGACACCCCGAGCACCTGCGCGATCCGCGACAGCTGCTGGTAGTAGGCCGTACGCGACAGATGCGCGGCGGCGGCCGCCGCCGACTTGTTCCCGCCCTGCTCGCAGAAGCAGCGCAGCAGCTCCACGAGCCGGGTGCGCTGGTTGGCGTCCCGCGCCAACAGCGGACCCAACTCGCGGTCCGCGAATGCCCGGACCCGCTCGTCCTCCCGCAACAGATGTAGGAGGCCGCGCAGGCGCACGTTGTCCAGCTTGTGGTAGAGCTGCGTGCCGGGGGAGCGTAGGGCCGCCCCCGCCACGTGGGCGGCCTCGCTCAGGCTGCGGCGCACCTCGGCGACGTGTGAAACTGTGGTGCCGACCGCCACAAGCACCGGACCGGACGCGGAGCGGTGCACCTCTCTAGCCAACCGGCGCAGTACCCCTTCCACTCCAGTCTGCGCGGGCAGCGACAACAACGCGCGAACGCTCGTGTCGTCCACGATGCCCACCAGGGCGGGCACGGCCAGCCGCCGCGCGGCCAACGCGGTCGCCTCCGCGAGGTCGCGCAACACCTCCTGCGTGGCCAGTGCAGGGGCGCGTGGCGTCACGGTCGCGGGCCGGATCGCGACCCCGATCAGCTGCCGCCGATCGAGGCCGACGCCCAGCGCGGCCGCCCGGGCGGCGAGATCCGGGGGCGGTACTGCCTGACCGAGCAGTTGCGCGAGCAACATGCGGTGCGTCTGCCGCTCCAGACTCTCCCGATCGCGCGCCACGAGCCGATGCACCGCCAGCGCCGACGCGGCCCGCTCGGCAACCACGACGTGCCGATGCGGTGGAGGATCCGGCGAGAGCAGGACCAGGCGCCCCCAGTCGGCGCCCTGCGCGCCGACCATCGTGACCAGCCAGCCGGCCTCCTCGTCGTGGGCGGTCCGCTCGGGCGCCGCCACGGACCGGGACCGCTGACCCCAGTCGGCCAGCAGCTCGGCGGGATCCTGCCCGGCCGCGTCGTAGGCGAGCACCTCGTGCCCCAGCGTCTCCAGCACGACCGGCAGTCCGGAGATCCTGGCCACCTCGCGCAGCACTTCCGCCGGCTCCGCTCCGGCCACGGTGAGCGAGGTGAACGTCTCGTGCACCTGCTCGGCAGCCCGCAGCTCGGCGAGCTGTGCGTCGACGATCAACGCCACCACCGCCTCGGTGACGGACACGAACCGCGTCTCCTCCGCCAGCGTGATCAGTGGGAGTCGGTGCCGGTCGGCCGCTGTCACGAGCGCCTCTGGTATCCCGTCACTCCAGCGCCGGACCAACTCGATCACCAGTCCCGCCGCGCGGACCGCCGCCAGGTCGTCGACGTACCGGGTGAGCGCCGCCGCGTCGTCCGGCAGCGCGATTCCGGTGGTCAGCACCAGTTCTCCGCCGCGCAGCAGGTGCGCGATGTCGGCGACCTCCGCCACGTGGACCCAGCGGACTCGGTCCTGCATGCCGGCCGATCCGGCCACGACGTGCGGCTTCGCGCGCCGGATCACCGGTAGCGCGATGGCTTCTGCGACGGAGGGATACATCGCAGCCTCTCCTCGGGCGGGAATGCACACAACGTAATGCCCTTGCGACCAGGGCGGTACAGGTTGTGCATAGCGGTTGGACAACGAATGCGTCCACACTCGCCGTAGGGACGAGATAGGGGGACGAGATGGCGCACCGCGAGCTGCTGGCCAGGCACCGGTCCGTGATGCCGAGATGGCTGGCGCTGTACTACGAGCAGCCGATCGAGATCGCCACCGCGCAGGGCCGCCGGGTGACCGATCGCGAGGGACGGACCTACCTCGACTTCTTCGCCGGCATCCTCACGAACGCGATCGGCTACGACGTGGCCGAGATCAGCGACGCCATCCGCTCGCAGCTCGACACCGGCGTGCTGCACTCCTCCACGCTGTACCTGATCAAGTCGCAGGTCGAGCTCGCCGAGAAGATCGCGCAACTGTCCGGCATCCCGGACGCCCGGGTGTTCTTCACCAACTCGGGCACCGAGGCGAACGAGACCGCCCTGATGCTCGCCACCCAGTACCGCCGCAGCGAGCAGGTGCTCGCCCTGCGCAACTCCTACCACGGCCGCGCATTCGCCACCGTCGCGATCACCGGCATCCGCGGCTGGTCGGCCAGCGCCCTCAGCCCGATCAAGGTGAGCTGGGTGCACGGCGGCTACCGCTACCGCAGCCCGTTCCGGGATCTGTCCGACCCGGACTACATCAAGGCCTGCGTCGCCGACCTGCGCGAGATCATTGAAACGACGACGGCGGGAGACGTCGCATGCATGATCGTTGAGCCGATCCAAGGCGTCGGTGGCTTCACCACCCCACCCAACGGGCTGTTCGGCGAGTTCAAGAAGGTGCTCGACGAGTACGGCATCCTCCTCGTCTCCGACGAGGTGCAGACCGGCTGGGGCCGCACCGGCGAGCACTTCTGGGGCATCCAGGCGCACGACGTCGTGCCCGATGCGATCACCTTCGCCAAGGGTCTGGGCAACGGCCTGGCGATCGGGGGCGTGGTCGCCCGTCCTGACCTCATGGACTGCCTGCGGGCCAACTCGATCTCCACTTTCGGTGGCAACCCGCTCGCCACCGCCGGCGCTCTCGCCTCGCTGAACTATCTGCTGGAGCACGACCTCCAGGCCAACGCCGCGAAGCTGGGCAGCCGCCTGCTCGACGGCCTGCGCGCCGTCGCCGCGGCGCACCCCGTGGTCGGCGACGTCCGCGGCAAGGGCCTGATGATCGCGCTGGAGCTCGTCGGACCCGACGGCGCACCCGACCCGGCGGCCGCTGCCGCCCTGCTCGAGGAAACGCGGGAACGTGGGTTGCTCGTCGGCAAGGGCGGCCTGTACGGCAACGTCATCCGCCTGGCGCCGCCGATGACCCTGACCCAGGCCGAGGCCGAGGAAGCCCTCGAGATCCTCACCTCGTCGATCGAGGCCGTGGCCAAAGAGGTGCAGCAGCGATGACGACCACGCACTGGATCGGCGGCAAGCCATGGAACGGTGTCGCCGAGCGCACCGGTGACATCTACGACCCCGCCACCGGCCAGGTCTCCGGACAGGTCGACTTCGCAACCGCCTCGGTCGTCGATGAGGCGGTCGCCGCCGCCGCCGAGGCGTTCACCCGATGGCGTAGCGCATCCCTCGCTCGGCGGATGAGCGTCATGTTCTCCTTCCGGGAACTGCTCAACGCCCGAAAGTCCGACCTCGCCCAGATCATCACCGCCGAGCATGGCAAGGTGCTCTCCGACGCCGCGGGGGAGATCCAGCGTGCGCTGGAGGCGGTGGAGTTCGCCTGCGGGATCCCGCAACTGCTGAAGGGCGGGTTCAGCGAGAACGCCTCGGCCCAGGTGGACGTGTACTCCATCCGGCAGCCGCTCGGCGTGGTCGGGGTGATCACCCCCTTCAACTTCCCGGCCATGGTCCCGCTGTGGTTCGTGCCGAACGCCATCGCGTGCGGCAACACGGTGGTGCTCAAGCCGAGCGAGAAGGACCCGTCCGCGTCGAACTTCCTGGCGGAGCTGTTCGCGGAGGCCGGGCTGCCGGACGGCGTTCTCAACGTCGTGCACGGCGACAAGGAGGCGGTCGACCGGATTCTCGAACACCCGACGGTCAAGGCCATCTCGTTTGTCGGCTCCACTCCGGTCGCCCGCTACGTCTATGAAACGGGCACCCGTAACGGCAAGCGGGTGCAGGCGCTCGGCGGCGCGAAGAACCACATGGTCGTACTGCCCGACGCCGACCTCGACCTCGCCGCCGACGCCGCCGTCTCGGCCGGCTTCGGCTCGGCCGGCGAGCGCTGCATGGCCATCTCCGTCGTCGTGGCCGTCGACCCGGTCGGTGACGAGCTCGTCGGCAAGATCAGCGAACGGATCGCGGCACTCCACGTCGGCGACGGCCGTCGCCCGGGCTGCGAGATGGGGCCGCTGGTCACCGGCGCTCACCGCGACCGGGTGATGTCATACCTGGACGCTGGTCGATCCGCGGGGGCGCAGCTGGTGGTCGACGGGCGGAGCCACCTGATCGACGGTGAGCAAGCCGGCTTCTGGCTCGGACCGACTCTCTTCGACCATGTCGACAGCGACATGTCCATATACACCGACGAGATCTTCGGACCGGTCCTCTCGGTGCTCCGGCTGCCCAGCTACGACGCCGCCGTCGAACTCGTCAACGCCAACCGGTACGGCAACGGTACGGCGATCTTCACCAACGACGGTGGCGCAGCTCGCCGGTTCCAGAATGAGGTCGAGATCGGCATGATCGGGGTGAACGTCCCGATCCCGGTCCCGGTCTCGTACTACTCCTTCGGGGGTTGGAAGGACTCACTGTTCGGTGACACTCACGCGTACGGGCCAGAGGGAGTGAACTTCTTCGTCAGATCCAAGGTCGTCACCAGCCGGTGGCTCGACCCGTCCCACGGTGGCGTGAACCTCGGCTTCCCACAGAACAGCTGAGCACCGGCCTGAATCAACTGCGCCAGGGGACGGCCATCTCGCCGGCATCGGGGCGGCCTGCTGACCTCCACGCCGGTGTAGCAGCGTTGCAGGATGTCCAGCGTTCCGGCAGTGGCGCCGAGGTGTATACCGTTCCGCGTCGAGCTGTGCTCCGGATCCGCGAGGTCGGTGCCGAGTGCGGTCAGCAGCATCTCGAAGGATCGGCCGCGATCGGTGCGGGCCAGCACCCTGGAGTGCGCGACCCGGCTCAACGTGGATCCAAGGGGTTCGGGTGGGTGTCACGGGCCGGTGGCCAACAGCCGGCTGATCTCTCCGGCCGCCGGATGCTCCGGAGCGATGGTCAGGAAGCGTCGCAGGGTGCGCGCCGCCTCGGCGGACCGGCTGTCGCGCTGCGCCAGCCCGAGCACGAGCAGGCCGTCCGGGGACTCTGGGGAGCGGGTCAGCACCTCCCGCGCCGACTGCTCCGCGCCGGCGTTGTCGCCGGCCCGCAGCAGCGCGAAGGCGAGCCGCAGCTGGATCGCATCGTCGGGGCGGTCCCGCAGGGCCTCCCGGTACATCCCCGCTGCGGCGTCGTAGCGGGCCTGCCCCTCGAGGTCGCGGGCCAGCTGCACGGCGACCGTCACGGGATCGGCCGGTTCCGGATCCTGGCCCGGCCGGTCCAGGCGGCTGGCGGCCACCGTGACCGACGCGACGAGGCTCACCATTCCCACCGACACCGCGCGCCACGCCCGGCGCGCGGCCCGACCGGTGGGCGCCGCCCGCACCGCCGTGGCCCGCGCGGACGGGGTCGGGCGGGGACGCAGCGTGCGCAGGGCCGCGTAGCCGCCGGCCAGCAAGGTCAGCGCGGGTACGGCCCAGAGCAGCAGCTCCGCCCGGCGGGTCGGCGGGTCGGTCAGCACCTCCGGGCCGTAGCGCTGGACGAACCAGCGGCGGATCTCGTCGCGGTCCCGCCCCTGGGCCAGCTGGTCCGCCACCACCTGCCGCATGGCCGCCGCGATCGGCGACCGGGAGTCCGCCACCGACTCACCCTGGCAGGCCGGGCAGCGTAGACCCACTGCCACGGCGCGTACGGGGTCCTCCCGACCGATGCCGCCGGTCGACCGGACCAACCCCGCGCCCGCTGCGGCGATCAGCGCCGTGAGGACGAGTGCCCCAACGGCCGCGCGCCACCTCATCGGGCCAGCAACGGCGCCACCCGCTGCTCAAGCCACTGCCGGGTGACCACACCCGGCTGCCGGTCGACGATCCGGCCGTCCCGGTCCACCACGAACGTCTCCGGCACTGCCCGGACGCCCCAGTCGACCGCCCGGGTGCCCTCCGGGTCTGGCAGCACGGTCAACTCCCGTGCGCCGGTCTCGTCAAGTAGCGCCCGGACCGCCTCGGCGCCGTCCCGGACGTTCAACCCCACCAGCCGCAGCCCACGGGGCGACCACTGCCGTTCCGTCTCGACCAGTAGCGGCAGCTCGTCCCGGCACGGGCCGCACCAGGAGGCGAACACGTTGACCAGCAGCACGTGACCACGGGCTTCGGTCAGGTCGAACCGGCCACCATCCAGGGTGGCGCCCGTGAGCGCCGGGGCCGGCGCGGGGGTGACGCCGTTGGCGGCGCCGGCGTCGAGCGGCGTCGACGGTGACCGCAGGCCGAGGGCGACCACGGTGCCAACGGCGACGATGAGCACCAGCACCAGCGCCGGGCCAGGTCGCAGCAGGCGGCGGGCGGTCATCACCGGGCCCCGGCGGCGACCGGGTCAGGCGACGCCGCGACGACGTCCGGGCGTCGCGGACGGGCGGTGCGGATCGCCGCCAGGAGTCCCCCCGCGGCCGTCAGCGTGCCGCCGGCCCAGAGCAGCCCGACGAGCGGGTTCACCGCGAGCCGTACGGTCGCGCTGCCGCTGTCCGGGGCGACCGCGATCAGGGTGACGTACGTGTCCCGCAGCAGTCCGGTCTGAATCGCCGGCACCGTGACAGCGGTGTCCCGGGCGGGGTTGTAGCGTAGGGCGGGCCGGACCGTTCGTTCCCCGCCGCCCGCCTCGGTGAGCCGGAGCCGCGCCCGTACGGTCATACCCCCGCTGGCGCCGCTGCGGTCCACGCCGACCAGGCGCACGGACACGTCGCCCACCCGCAGCGCCTCCCCGGTGTGGATGGTTCGCTCCGCGTCGCGACCGTACGCGGAGGATCCCGCGACGCCCACCGCAACCAGGGCGATCCCGGCGTGCGCGACCAGTCCGGCAGCCCTGCCCGGTCTCCGGTTCCGGCCGGAGCGCGGCCGCCGGTCGGCCAGCTCTGCGGCCACGCCGGTGAGCACGAACGCCGCCGCTCCGAACGCGGTGAGCGCGGGCAGGCCGGGCCGGCTGAGCAGCCCCACCACCGCGACGGTGGCGAGCGCCACGGCGCCGGGTAGGGCGAGTCGCCGCAGCGCCTGCGTCCGGTCGCGGACCCGCAGGGCCGGCGTCACGCCCATCATCAGCAGCACCGCGATCGCCAGCGGTACCGCCGTCCGCTGGTAGTAGCCGGGTCCGACCGAGGTGCGCACCCCGCCGAGCGGTTCGGAGAGCAGCGGGAAGATCGTGCCGATCAGCACCACCGCCGCGATCGTCACCAGAAGCACGCCGTTGACCAGCACGGCCGTCATCCGGGACAGCAGCGGTGTGCTCCTGCCGTGGGCGGGTTCTCGATCGCGCCATCCGGTCAGGACCGTCGACACGACGACCGTCAGCAGCACGAAGCCGAGCAGCATCGGCCCCAACGGTGAGTCGGTGAAGGCGTGCACGCTGGCCACCGCGCCGGACCGGGTAAGGAACGTGCCGAGCAGCACCAGCACGAAGCTCGCGCATGCCAGGGCCAGGTTCCAGCCGGCCCGGCCGGCGGCGCGGCCCAGGGTGGCGTGCAGGAAGGCGGTGGCGGTCAGCCAGGGCAGCAGCGACGCGTTCTCCACCGGGTCCCACGCCCAGTAGCCGCCCCAGCCCAGCACCGCGTACGACCACCAGGCCCCGAGCCCGATGCCGGCGGTCAGCGCCGCCCACGCCGCCAGGGCCCAGGGTCGGGCGGACCGTAGCCAGCCCCGCCCCTGCTGGCCGGCCAGTGGTGCGGCGATCGCGAAGGCGAACGGCACGACCAGGCCGATGTAGCCGGCGTAGAGCAGGGGAGGGTGCACGCCCATCGCCGGGTGCTGCTGCAGCAGCGGGTTCGGCCCCGGGCCGTCGGCGGGTACCGGGTTCACCTCGCGGAACGGGTTCGCGGCGAAGGCGGACAGCGCGAAGAAGAACATGGTCACCGTGCTGACGACCACCATCGCGTAGGCGTGCAGCCGAGGCGGGTGCCTGCGGTGGGCCAGCAGTGCCGCGTACCCGGCGAGGATCAGCAGCCAGAGCAGCAGCGACCCGTCCAGCGCGGACCAGAGGCTCGTCAGCGTGTAGTACAACGGCACCTGGCGTCCGCCGTTCTCCGCCACGAATCGGACGCTGAAGTCGTGCCGGAGCAGGGCCGCCTCCAGCAGCGCGCAGGCGACGGCGGCGGTCGTCAGGGTCGCGGCGGTCCCGAGGCGGGCCGCTCGGGTGGGCGTGGCGAACAGGGCCACCCGCAGCCAGAGCAGGGCGGTCAGGGTGGCGCAGAGCAGACCGGCCGTGAGGCTGGCGGTGCCGAGGTCAGCGAGCATCGACCGACCCCGGCGGGGCGGTGGACGGGCGGTATTCGTTGCCGTGCCGGACCACGACGTGGTCGGAGCGGAACACCCCGTCCGCCGAGAGCGTGCCCTCGACGACCGCTCCCTCGCCCTCCCGGAAGGTCTCCGGCGGCACGCCCCGCTGCTCGACGGTGATCTCGCGACCGTCTTCGGTGAGGCGGAACACCACGAGGTCGCCGGTGCGCCGCAGCGACCCGGGCACCACGTCGCCGCCAAGGCGTACCCGTTCCCAGGTCGCGTCCGGATCGCCGAGCACCTCGCCCGGAGTGCGGTAATAGGTCAGGGTCTCCCGGAGCGCGCTGGTGACCAGCAGCGCGCCGGCGGCGAGGAGCACGGCGACGACGGCGGTCCGGCCCGCCCGGCGACGGATCATCCGACCCGGACCGGGACGCGGTCGGGGGCCGTGTCGGGTGTCAGCCGGCGTTCCAGCCGGACCACCCGGTGCAGCAGGACGCAGAGCGCGGCGAGCGTCGCGGCGGCGACGGCGAGCAGCAGGGCGGCGCCCATCCTGGGGTCGATGGGCGGGCGTTGCGGGGCGAGCACGGTCGCCTGCTGGTGCAGCGACCGCCACCAGACGACGGAGAAGTGCACCACCGGGACGAGCAGGAAGCTGGCCATCCCGACGACCGCGGCGGGCCGCGCCACCCGGTGGTCGCCTCCGTCTCGCGCGCCGGTCCGCTCTGCCAGCGAGCGGCGCAGGGCCAGGTAGCCGGCGTACGCCAGCAGCAGCAGGACGGTGCTGACCAGCCGGGGGTCCCACGCCCACCAGGCACCCCAGGCCAGCTTCCCCCACAGTGACCCGGTGGCGATCGCGACGGCGGTCAGGGCCGCGCCGATCTCGGCGCCCGCCCGCGCGAACCGGTCCCAGCGAAGGTCGCCCCCGATCAGGTACGCGCCGCTGGCGGTCAGCACGACGGCGAACGCAGCGTAGGCAACCCAGGCCGCGGGGACGTGGAGGTACATCAGTCGCTGCGCCTGGCCCTGCACCTCGTCGGGGGGTGCCAGCCATCCGCCGGCCACCGTCGCCGCCGCGGTGAGCCCGCCGGCGAGCCAGGCCATGGTCCGGCGGCCGGCGGCCGCTCTGCCGGTGTCCGCGACAAGGTCCACGGTGGAGGCTCGCATGATCTCCCTGTCCGCGCCCCCGGGGCGCTTGCGGATCGAGTTGCGGTATCACCATAAATCGGTCCGGTCGTACTCGTCGGGTTATCAGCCGCAAACGGGGACGAAAGGGGTTCGGAAGGGCCTAGTGTCGCTCTCGGTGGACACGACAGCAGGGATGACCATGAGCGCCGCCCGACCCGCCGGGCGGCGCCGGCAACCGCGCCCGCTCCCGGTGCTGACGGCCCTGTGCGGCCTGGCCCTGCTCGCCGGATGCGGTGGTGACCCGCCGTCCACCCTCAACCCCGCCGGCACGGGCGCCGCCCGGGTCGCCAACCTGTGGTGGCTGCTCTTCTGGATCTCGCTGGCGGTGGTCGCCGAGGTCATGGCGCTGCTGATCTGGGCGCTGGTGTTCCGGCGGGGCAACGTCCGGGTGCGCCACGGGCAGCCGCTCCGCTTCGTCGCGATCGCCGGAGCCGGGCTGCCGTTCGTCATTCTCGTCGCCGTCTACGGGGTGGGGCTGCGGGACCTCGCCGCGCTCGCCGCCGATCCCGACCCCGACGCCCCGACGGTGGAGGTGACCGGCCACAAGTGGTGGTGGGAGGTGCGCTATCCGGGGGCGTCCGGGGCGACCGCGAACGAGATCCACATTCCGGTGGGGGAGCGGGTGAAGGTCCGGCTGCGAACGGACGACGTGCTGCACAGCTTCTGGGTGCCGCAGCTCATGCCGAAGACGGACCTGATCGCCGGTGAGACCCGTGAGACCTGGTTGCGGGCGGAGCGGGCCGGCCGCTACCGCGGCCAGTGCGCCGAGTACTGCGGCACCCAGCACGCTCACATGGCCTTCCTGGTCGTGGCGGAACCCCGCGCCGACTTCGACGCGTGGCTGACCCGCCTGAACGCCCCGGCCCGTCAGCCGAGCACGGAGGCCGAGCGCCGCGGCCAGCAGGCGTTCGTGCAGGGCACCTGCGCCGCCTGCCACGCGGTGCGGGGCACCGGCGCCCAGGGCCAGGTGGGGCCCGACCTGTCGAACGTGGGCTCCCGATGGAGCCTCGGCGCCGGGGCGGTACCGAATGACGCCGGACACCTCGGCGGCTGGATCGTCAACTCCCAGACGGTCAAGCCCGGCAACGCGATGCCCCCACAGCCGGTCGGCGCGGCCGCGCTGCCCGACCTGATCACGTACCTGCGGTCGCTCGAGTAGGTCGGGGAGGGGGAACTATGTCCACGACCAGCACGCCGCCCGGAGTCAGCCGGGTGGACCTGGCCCGGCTGACGGAACACTGGGCGGAGTCGCCCTCGGTACGGGGCTGGTTCAGCACGGTCGACCACAAGAGGATCGGCCGGCGCTACCTGGTCACCGCCGGGGTCTTCTTCGTCCTCGCCGGACTCAGCGCCCTGGCCATGCGCACCCAGCTCGCCCGACCCGAGGCGGGACTGCTGTCGCCCGAGGAGTACAACCAGCTCTTCACCATGCACGGCACGGCGATGATCTTCCTGTTCGCCACACCGATGCTCTTCGGCTTCGGGAACTACCTCGTGCCCCTGATGATCGGCGCCCGGGACATGGCGTTCCCGAGACTGAACGCCTTCGGCTACTGGGTCTTCCTGTTCGCCGGCCTGTTCATGTGGGCGAGCCTGCCCTTCGGCGCCGCCCCCAACAACGGCTGGTTCGCGTACGCGCCGCTGAGCTCGGAGCAGCACAACCCCGGCCTGCACATGGACGTCTACGCCCTCGGGCTGCTCTTCCTCGGCATATCCACGACCGCCGCCTCGATCAACTTCATCGTCACCGCGCTCAAGCTGCGCGCACCGGGAATGTCGCTCAACCGGGTACCGCTGTTCGTCTGGGCGATCGTCGCTACCGCGTTCATGGTGATCTTCGCGCTGCCGGCGCTGAACCTCGACAACGCGATGCTGTTCTTCGACCGCCGGTTCGACACCCACTTCTTCGACCCGTCGGCCGGCGGAAACGTCCTGCTCTGGCAGCACCTGTTCTGGATCTTCGGACACCCCGACGTGTACATCATCGTCATGCCGGGGCTGGGCATCGTTTCGGCGGTGCTACCCGCATTCACCCGGCGAGGCGTGGTCGGCTACCCGCTGATCGTGCTGTCCATCGTGGCGATCGCGATCATCTCGTTCGGGGTCTGGGTGCACCACATGTTCGCCACCGGGCTGCCGCAACTGTCGTACAGCTTCTTCAGCGCGGCCAGCACGATCATCACCATTCCGTCCGGGCTGCAGATCTTCGCCTGGCTGGCCACCATGCTGCTCGGCCGGCTGGTCATCCGGGTGCCGCTACTGTTCGTCGTCGGCTTCATCGTGACCTTCGTGCTCGGCGGCGTCACTGGCACGATGTTCGCCCTGACCGCGTTCGACCAGCAGGTCACCGACACCTACTTCGTGGTGGCGCACTTCCACTACGTGCTGATCGGCGGCGCGGTCTTCCCGATGCTCGCCGGCATCTACTACTGGCTGCCCAAAATCACCGGGCGGATGTACCACGAAGGGCTGGGGCGCTGGGCGTTCTGGCTGGTCTTCGTGGGCATGCACGTCACCTTCTTCCCCATGCACCTCTACGGTCTGTTCGGGATGCCCCGCCGGGTCTACACCTATGCCAGCGAGCCGGGCTGGGGCGGATGGAACCTGGTCAGCACCATCGGCTCCTACGTGCTCGCTCTCGGACTGCTGCTCGTGCTCGTCGGCGTGGTGCACGCCGTCCGCCGGGGTCGGCCCGCCCCGCCGGACCCCTGGGGCGCCGACACCCTGGAATGGGCCACCACGTCACCGCCCGAGCCATACAACTTCCCCGTCCTGCCTCGCGTGCACAGCCTGCACCCGGTGTGGGACGAACGGACCGCCGACTCGATTGGCGAGGGGGCGACCGCGGACCGCATCCTCAGCGAGGGACGCGACACACTGCTCACCAGCGAACTGGACGCCCGCGTCGAACGCCCGGTGCCGATGCCGGAGTCAACGCTCAAGCCCCTCGTGCTCGCCGCCGCGTTGCTGGTCTTCTTCGCCGCTCTGCTCGTCGCCTGGTACCCGGTGGCGGCCGTCGCCGCGGTGGTGGTGGCCGCGACGATCGCGGTCTGGCTCTGGCCAGCTGGACCGAGCCGGACGAGCGGGGTGGCGACACCATGACGGATCGGGGCGGGATCATGGCGGCCACCGGCGCTGAGGCGCTGAGCACCGAGCTGCCAGCCGGTCGATCGACCGGCTGGTGGGGCATGGTGATGTTCGTGGCCACCGAGGCCACCCTCTTCGCCTGCCTGCTCGGCAGCTACTTCTACCTCCGCTTCCAGTACGGCCCCCAGTGGCCGCCGGGCGCCATCGGGGCCCCGGAGCTGCTCAAGCCGTTGATCATGACCGCCGTGCTGCTGCCCAGCAGTCTGCCCATGGTGTGGGCCGAACGCGGCAGCCGGCACGGCCGGCGGTGGCAGCTGCGGTGCGGCCTGGGCGCCACCATGGTGCTCGGGCTGACCTTCCTGACCCTGCAGGCCACCGAGTACGCCGAGAAGCTCCGGCACTTCACCCTGACCACCGACGTGTACGGGTCGCTGTTCTACCTGATCACCGGTTTCCACGGGCTGCACGTCCTGGTCGGCCTGACCATGATCGGCTGGCTGCTCGCCGCCGCCCTGAGCGGCGGCACCATCGACGCCCACCGGCGCGAGCGGGTCCGCAACACCGCCATCTACTGGCACTTCGTCGACGCGGTGTGGGCCGCCATCCTGTTCACCATCTACCTCTCCCCACGACTATGACCACCACACCACCCGGGCCACGGGCCCGTCTGACCGGCGGGGTGCTGCTCTGGTACGGCGTCCTCGGCGGCGGCGTCGCTTGGGCCGTACACGTGCTCGCCGCCTGGGGCCTCGACGAACTCGCCTGCGCCGCCGGCTCCGACCGCGTCCTCGCCATGCCGCTCGGGCGGGTCGTCGGGCTCGCGGTGATCGTCCCGGCCCTGGTCACCGCGGGCTCGCTGGCGGTCGCCGCCCTGGCGTGGCGACGCACCGCCCGCGCGCAGGCCACGGGCACCCAGGACCGGGCGTACGGCCGGTCCCGGATGCTCGCCGTGGTGGGCGTCTGGGTCAACCTGCTGTTCCTGACGATCATCGTGCTCGGCGGGGTCGCCGTGCTGGTGCTGCCGCCATGTCAGCTCTGAGCGTCCACCAGGCACACGGGCCCGGCGAGAGCCCGCTGGCCGAGAGCCTGCTGGCGATGCTCGTCGTCGTCACGGTCTGCCTGCTGGCAGCCGGCTACGGGCGGGGCGTCCAGGAGCTGTGGTCGCGCCGCGGCGCGGGGCACGTGGTCCCCCGCTGGCGGGTGGCCGCGTTCGGCGCCGGACTGCTGGTGGTGCTCGGCACTGAGCACGGGCCGGCGCACGAGATGGCGGAGTCCTCCTTGGCCGGGCACATGGCTCAGCACATGCTGCTCCTGCTGGTGGCCGGGCCGTTGCTCGCGGCCGGCGCGGCGGGGCTGCCGCTGAGCATGGCCGTGCCGCTCCCGCTGCGCCGGCTGCTCGCCCGCTGCCGGGTGGCGCCGCCGATGCGCCGGCTGCG
This sequence comes from Micromonospora sp. NPDC005161, assembly GCF_053599855.1. NCBI lineage: Bacteria > Bacillati > Actinomycetota > Actinomycetes > Micromonosporales > Micromonosporaceae > Micromonospora > Micromonospora sp. NPDC005161. Next base: position 99,842 of record NZ_JBSFYQ010000019.1, on the reverse strand, counting down.
CCACCCGGGCACGTACGCCCTGCTGGCCGGCGGCGGGCAGACCGTCGTGCTCTGGTTCTGGCACCTGCCCGGGCCGTACGCGGCCGCGGTCGACCGTCCCGTCGTGCACGCCACCGAGCATCTGTGCTTCCTGGCCACGGCCTGGCTGTTCTGGGCCCCGGTGCTCGGCTCGCCACGGCACCGCGCCCCCGCCCCGGTGACGGTGCTGCTGCTGGCCGGCACCATGCTGCCCGCCTCGGCCCTCGGCGCCGTGCTCACCTTCGCCCCGCAACCGATCTATCCGCGGCGGGTGTTCGGCGCCGACCCGCTGGCCGACCAGCAACTCGCCGGCCTGTTGATGTGGGCGCCGATGGACCTGGCCGTGCTGGTCGTGGCGCTGACCGTGTTCCTGGGCTGGCTGCTGCGGATGGACCGCGACCGGCCCGACGGCCTGCGCGGGGGGCCGCCACCCGGAGGGACCCGCCCGATGGCGACCACAGCTGAAGCGGAAGGGATGGTGCCATGATGCTGCCCCGCCGGCTCTGGGCACTCGGTGCGGCCCTCATGATCCTGCCGATGGTCGCGGTCACCGCCTGCGCCTCGACGGCCCCACCGCCACCACCGGAGTCGCGCAACGGACGGCCCGACCGCGGCGCGGAGCTGATCGCCCAGTACGGCTGCGGGTCGTGCCACACCATCCCCGGCATCAACCGCGCCGACGGCCTGGTCGGCCCGCCCCTGACCCGGTTCGGCGCCCGCTCCTACATCGCCGGTCAACTGCCCAACAACGCCGACAACCTCCGGCGCTGGATCGTCGATCCCCAGGCCGTGGAGCCCGGGACCGCCATGCCGAACCTTGGTATCAGTGCCATTGACGCCCAGGACATCGCCGCCTACCTCTACACGCTGGACTGACCGATGCGGCACTCACGAGCCGCGGCCCGGCGGCTCACCCTGCATCCCCGCCGGATGCTCGCGGTCGGAGCCGTGCTGGTGCTCGCCGCCGGTCCGGTGGCGCTCGCCGCCGAGCCGACGCCCGGGGCGACGACCCCGGCCGTGTCCGCGCCGTCGTCCAACCCGGCGGACCGGGGCGCCGAGCTCTACCTGCAGCAGTGCGCGAGTTGCCACGGTGAGCAGGGGCGGGGCACGCAGCGGGGCCCGTCGCTGATCGGCGTCGGCCCCGCCTCGGTCGACTTCCAGGTCTCCACCGGACGGATGCCGCTGTCGCGGGAGGAGCAGCAGGCCCGGCGCGCGGAACCGGTGTTCTCGGCCGACGACATCCGCGCACTGGTGGGCCACGTCGGCAGCTTCGGCGGGGGTGGTCCGCAGATACCCCGGGTCGCCCCGGGCAACCTGGCCTCCGGTCAGGAGATCTTCGCCGCCAACTGCGCACCCTGCCATGGGGCCACCGGCGCGGGCACCGCGCTGACCGACGGCTTGACCGCCCCGCCGCTGTACGACGCCACAGCGACGCAGGTCGCCGAGGCGGTCCGGGTCGGCCCCGGGCTGATGCCGGTCTTTCCCAGCCAGGTGCTCGACGACCAGCAGGTCAACGACCTCACCGCATACGTGCAGCGGCTCCGCGGCGAGCGGCTGGACCGGGGCGGCAACCCCCTCGGTCGGCTCGGCCCGCTGGCCGAGGGACTGGTCGCCTGGGTGGCCGTCCTGGGTCTGCTGGTGGCAGCCGCGCGATGGCTGGGCAGGAGGGCGGGGGAGTGAGCGCGCGGCGTCCCTCGGCGAGCGAGCGGGCGGCCAGTCGCCGGACCGTCGTCGCGTTTCTGGTCAGCGCCGCCGGGGCGGTGGGCTTCGCGGTGACGTACGCGGTGGGCGGCGACACCCGCTGGGAGGGGGTCTGTCTCGCGGTGGCCTTCGCCGGGCTGGCCGTGGGCCTCGCCATCTGGGGCCGGCGGCTCGTGCCGGTCGACGGGTACGTCGAGGAGCACGAGGGCTTCGCGCCGCCTCCGACCGAGCAGGCGATGACCGCCGCGGTGCTCGCCGCGCCGGACAGCCCGGTGCGGCGGCGGGGCCTGCTCGCCGCGCTCGGGCTCGCGCTGAGCGCGCTCGGCGCCGCCGCGCTGTTCCCGCTGCGCTCCCTGCTGCCCTCCGGACGGGCCCACCCGCTCCAGGCACGCAGAGACACCCCATGGGGACCCGGCGTGCGGCTGGTCACCGCGGACGGACGGCCACTGCGGCTGCAGGACGTGCCCACCGGCACCGCGGTCGGGATCTTTCCCGAGGGCCACCTCAACACCGGGGACGGCCCCGCTTTCGCGGTCCGCCTTGACCCGGAACGCTTCTCCCGCCCGCCCTCCGCCGGTCACCTGAACGGGCTGGTCGTCCACTCGCTGCTCTGCACGCACGCAGGGTGCCCGGTCCGGATCTACCTCAAGGGCACCGGGCAGGTGCTCTGTCCCTGCCATCAGTCCTCCTTCGACCTGCTGGCAGATGCCCGGCCCGTGGCCGGTCCGGCGGCCCGGGCGCTACCAGGGCTGCCGATCGAGGTCGGACCGGACGGCTTCCTCCGCGCAACCGGTGACTTCACCGTGCCGCCCGGCGCGGGCTTCTGGAGCTCACCATGATCACCGACCGGCTGGCCCGGGCCCTGGACGACCGGCTACGGCTCTCGCCGATCACCCGCCGGGCGCTGGTGAAGGTCTTTCCCGACCACTGGTCGTTCATGCTCGGCGAGATCGCGCTCTACTCGTTCATCGCGCTGATCCTCACCGGCGTCTACCTGACCTTCTTCTTCGACGCCAGCTCCGCCGACCGGGTCTACCGCGGTGCGTACGCCCCGCTGGACGGCGCCACCACCTCCGCGGCCTACGCCTCGACCGTGCGGCTCAGCTGGGACGTCCGGGCCGGCCTGCTGATCCGGCAGACCCACCACTGGGCCGCGCTGGTCTTCGTCGCGGCCATCGTGCTGCACCTGGCGCGGATCTTCTTCACCGGAGCGTTCCGCAAACCCCGTGAGCTCAACTGGCTGATCGGCGTGACCATGCTGACCCTCGCCCTCGCCAACGGCTTCACCGGCTACTCCCTGCCAGACGACCTGCTCTCCGGGCTGGGCCTGCGGATCATCACCTCGGTGGTGGAGTCGATCCCCCTGGTCGGAGCGTGGCTGGTTTCCCTGGCCCTGGGCGGGGAGTTCCCCTCCGACGAGATGATCCCCCGGATGTTCGTCGCCCACGTGCTGCTGGTGCCGGCCGTCCTCGTCGCCCTCGTGTCGCTGCACATGGGCATCCTGGTGCGGCAGAAGCACACCCAGTTCCCCGGTCCGGGGCGGACCGAGCACAACGTCGTCGGCTCCCGGCTGTGGCCGAGCTACACCCTGCGCACGCTCGCCCTGTTCGCCTGGGTGCTGGCGGTACTGTTCGCCCTCGGCGGCCTGATCCAGATCAACCCGGTCTGGCTCTACGGGCCCTTCGAACCGGCCCAGTCCACCGCGCCGGCCCAGCCCGACTGGTACGTCGCCTGGGGTGATGGGGCCCTGCGGCTGTTCCCGCCGCTCGAGTTCCGCGTCGCCGGGCATCTGGTGCCCGCGCCGTTCTTCCCCGGCGTGGTGCTCGGCGGGTTGACCTTCCTCGTCCTCTACGCGTGGCCGTTCGTCGAACGGCTGCGTACCGGCGATCGCCGGCAGCACCACCTGCTCGACCGGCCCCGCGACCATCCCTTCCGGACGGGCATCGGCGTGGCCGCGCTGACCTTCTACGCGGTACTCACGGTGGCGGCCGGCGACGACATCATCGCCCGCCTGCTGCGGGTGCCGATCTACGACCTGCTGTCGGTGTTCCAGGTGCTGGTGCTCGTCCTACCGATCCTGGCCGGGGCGCTCGCCTTCCTGACCGCGCGGGCGCTGCACCGCGGCGGCGCAGCCGGCGTCGGCGAACTCACCCGCGCGGACCTGCGGCGGGCCGCCCACCGCTCGCCTCACCCGCCCGAAGGCGAGGGTGAACCGGAAACACCCGCCCTGGACAGGCCGGGGGAGCGAATCGAGCTGTGGCCGGAGGGCGACCTGTGGCATTGGCGTTACCGCGACGAGGCCCGGCACCTCGTCATCGGCGGGAACCGGGCCCTGCGCTCGGAGGAGGAAGCGATCTCGGCCTCCCGGCTCGCGTACCCGGGGGTCGACCGGGTGGTGGTGCCCGGACCGCCGCCGGCGCCACCGCCCGGGCCGATCCGCGCCGCCCTGCGCCGTTGGGGCCGGGCGGCGGCCGTCGGGTCGCTGCTGCTCGCAGCCCTCGTCGAGAAACGGCGGGACCGCCGGGAGCGGGAACGGGTGGACGGCCCGACGCCGCCGGAGCCGGCGGAAGAGGCGCCGACCGGGGATGGGCGGACATGACACACCTGGTGGGGCGCGTGGAGGGAAAGGGCCGATGAAGGCTCCGCCGTCGCCGAGGGTGGCGCGACCGGTGATGTATCACCGATGGAGCTAGACGCTAGCCTCGGCGACGGTGCCGATCGCCTCGTCGCCGAGGAGCGTCCGAACCGCCGCCAGGACCTCCTGCGGATCGTTGGCCATCGCCATACCCGCCTGGGCGAGCAGCGCCGCGGTATCGGCCTGCCGCTGCCGGTCGAGGTCGGCCAGCAACTGGTCCACCTCCGGCACCGACCGCTCTCCGGACAGCGCGCGGGTGGGCGGCTGGAGGTCCATGAAGTGGCAGAGCAGCCGCAACGGCCGGTGACCGTATACCCGGGTGCCGCTCGGCAGGGTGGACCAACCGTAGGTGAGCAGCCGCGCCACGGCGCCGTCGAGCAGCGGCGTGGCCCAGTGGGCGTTGTCGAACAGGCTGTTCGAGGACGCCTCAGGCAGCCCGAGCCCGGCGACGACCCGGTCGACCTCCTTCGCGGCGTCCTCGGCGACGACGAACACGTAGGGCGAGATGCGGCTGCGGCGAAAGACCTCCGACCAGGCCCGGCGCGGCTTCGATGATGTCACGCGGGAAGTATCCGAACCGGTGGTCGGGGCGTTCACGCGGGCGGCGAACCCAATCCCGCGGCCGCAGCCGCCCTGCTGGAGGAAGCGCGCAGTCGCGGACTGCTGGTCGGCAAGGGCGGCCCGCACGGCAACGTGATCCGGCTGGCGCCGCCGATGACGCTCACCGAGGACGAGGCCGACGAGGCGCTGGGCATCCTCGCTGAGGCAATTGAGGCGGTGTCGGCATGAGGATCACGCACTGGATCGGCGGCAAGGCATGGACCGGCATCGCCCAGCGCACGGGTGACGTGTACGACCCCGCGACGGGTCAGGTCGGCGGGAAGGTCGATTTCGCCAGCGCCTCGGACGTCGACGAGGCGGTCACCGCCGCCCGCGAAGCCTTCTCCCGGTGACGCAACGCCTCCCTCGCCCAACGCGCGAACGTGATGTTCGCGTTCCGCGAACTGCTCAACGCCCGGAAGTCCGACCTCGCCGAGATCATCACCGCCGAGCACGGCAAGGTGCTCTCCGACGCGGCGGGCGAGATACAGCGTGCGCTGGAGGCGGTGGAGTTCGCCTGCGGCATCCCGCAGTTGCTCAAGGGCGGGTTCAGCGAGAACGCCTCGACCAAGGTGGACGTGCACTCGATCCAGCAGCCGCTCGGCGTGGTCGGGGTGATCTCCCCATTCAATTTCCCGGCGATGGTGCCGCTGTGGTTCGTGCCCAACGCCATCGCCTGCGGCAACACCGTGGTGCTGAAGCCGAGCGAGAAGGACCCCTCCGCGGCGAACTTCCTGGCGGAGCTCTTCGCCGAGGCCGGGCTACCGGATGGCGTGTTCAACGTCGTGCACGGCGACAAGGAGGCGGTTGATTGACCGGATCCTCGAGCATCCGGAGGTCAAGGCGGTCTCGTTCGTCGGGTCGACGCCGATCGCCCGGTACGTCTACGAAACCGGAACGCACAACGGCAAGCGGGTGCAGGCGCTCGGCGGCGCGAAGAACCACATGGTCCATCGAGGTGACATGGACCAGTTGCTACTGTGATCGCATGAAGCTGGTTGTGCAGGTGAAACTCCTGCCGACGCCCGGGCATGCGGCAGCGCTGGGGGCGACCCTGCGCGCGTGTAACCAGGCGGCCAGCGACGTGGCGATCGTGGCCCGCGAGTCGGCCGTGTACCGCAACTACGACCTGCGCAAGCACGTCTACGCCGGGATCAAGGCCGACTACGGGTTGGGTGCCCAGGCGGCACAGCACGTCATCAAGAAGGTCGCCGACGCCTACACCACCCTGACGGCGAACCTCAAGGCCGGGCGGTACGGCAAGCCCGGCTCGAATCGGCGCAGGCGGGTCGAGGCCAACCCGATCCGGTTTCGGTGGGACGCCGCCCAGCCTTACGACGCCCGGATGCTGTCCTGGCAGCACGACGCTCGGACGGTGTCCATCTGGACCACCACCGGCCGGCTCAGAGGCATGGCATACACCGGCTCGCCGGCCCAGCTCAAGGCTGTCGCCACCAGCGTGATCGGCGAGTCCGACCTGGTGCACCGCGACGGGATGTGGTTCCTGTACGCCTCGATCGAGGTGCCCGAGGCGCCGCCGTACGAACCGGACGGCTTCCTCGGCGTGGACATGGGCATCGTCAACATCGCCTACAACTCCGACGGTACCCGCTACGCCGGCACCCGGCTCAACGGCTACCGCCGCCGCCAGATGCGGCTGCGGGCTCGGCTGCAACAGAAGGGCAGCACTTCGGCCAAGCGGCTTCTGGCCCGACGTAACAAGAAGGAAGCGCGGCACGCCGCGAACGTCAACCATCGCATCGCCAAGACCATTGTGACCGAGGCTGCACGCACCGGTCGCGGTATCGCCGTCGAAGAACTGACGGGGATCCGTGAGCGGGTCCGGCTGAGAAAGCCCCAACGGGTCACGCTCCACTCGTGGTCGTTTCACCAGCTCGGCGGGTTCCTTACCTACAAGGCCCGCCGAGCTGGTGTACCGCTGGTCCAGGTCGACCCGCGGTATACCTCCCAGACCTGCCACGGCTGCAAGCACCGCGACAAGCGGAACCGGCCTAACCAGGAAACCTTCACCTGTCGGTCGTGCGGGGTCGTTGCCCACGCCGATCACAATGCGGCTCTCAACATCGCCGAGCGCGGTGTCGAGGGCTGGGGCGCAGTCAACCGCCCGCACGTGGCATCACCTCGCAGCCAGCGAGAGGCTTGATCTACAAGCCCGCCCATTCATGGGCGGGTAGTTGACTATGGCGCGGGTCGGCGTTGCAGATCCACGCCCGGCCAGCTTGCCGGTAGGCCAGACTGCACGGGTGAGAGTCACCGCGCTCACCATCAGGTGGACGCCGTGGCGGTTCGTGACCGCCTTCGGTGTTGTCAGCCTGCTGTCGGACGTGGTGTACGAGGGCGCCCGGTCGGTCATCGGCCCCTACCTGGCCACCGTCGGCGCATCCGCGACCGTCGTCGGGCTGGTCACCGGCGCTGGCGAGGCGACCGCCCTGACCGGGCGGCTGGCCACCGGACCCCTCGCGGACCGGACCCGCGCCTACTGGCCGCTCGTCCTGGTCGGCTATGCCGTGACCATGGTCGCCGTGCCCGCTCTCGGGCTGACCACCGCACTGTGGCTGGCTGCGGCGCTGTTCGTCGCGGAGCGCGCCGGCAAGGCGATCCGCGGCCCGGCGAGAGATGTCATGCTCTCGCACGCCGCTGCGGCAGTCGGCCGCGGCAAGGGCTTCGCCGTCCATGAGGCGCTCGACCAGGCCGGCGGCGTGGCGGGGCCGCTGCTGGTCGCCGCCGTACTGGCCGCGACCGCTCACAACTACCGGCCCGCGTTCCTCGCCTTGGCCGTACCCGCTGTGGCGGCGATGCTCGTGCTGCTGTGGCTACGCGCCGGCGTGCCCGATCCGCGTCGCTTCGAACCGGAACCTCGACCCGGCGCGCCGCCCGCCCCGCCGGGCGGCCGGCTACCCCGCGTGTTCTGGACCTATCTGGCGTTCACGGCGGTGACCACGGCCGGCTACGCCACCTTCGGGGTGCTCAGCTTCCACCTCGCCACCCGGCACGTCGTACCCGTGGCGGTGGTCCCGGTCGTGTACGCCGCCGCGATGGGCGTCGACGCGCTCGCCGCGCTGGCCTCGGGGTGGCTGTACGACCGGGCCGGCGTCCGGGTACTGGCCGCCGTACCTGTGCTGACCGCCCTGATCCCGCTGGCGGCCTTCACGACCACCCCGGCGACCGCGGTCGCCGGGGTCCTGGCCTGGGGCGCCGTGCTCGGCATTCAGGAATCGACCATGCGTGCGACCATCGCCGACATCGTCCCCGCCGCTCGGCGGGGCACCGCCTACGGCATCTTCGCCGCCGGGTTGGGTGGGGCGACCCTGGTCGGTGGGCTGCTCACCGGCGCCCTCTACGACTACTCGATCACCGCGTTGATCATCACCGTGGCCGGCATCCAGGCCGTCGCCCTGGCCCTGTTCCTTGCCATCGTTCGACCGGCGACCTGACGTTGGGTACCGAGAGCCGGCGGCGGACGTCCGGCTGACCAGCCGGCACCCCGCCGCGTCTGGTGTGGCCGACACCGGTCCGGACGGTGGTGGCCACCGGGGAGGTTTCTGTCAGCTCACCTTCGGGGTGGCGCGGGAGATGATCGCGGCGAAGTCGACGCCGGTCGGCAGGGTGCCGTACGCCTGGCCGTGGTCGCCGCCGAGCCGGGACGCGCAGAAGGCGTCGGCGACGGCGGGGTGGCCGTGCCGCACCAGCAGGGAGCCCTGCAGCACCAGGGCGAGCCGTTCGACGACGCGCCGCGCCCGCAGTTCGAGGTCGTCGAGGTCGGACAGGTCGGCCCGCACCTGGCGGACCGCGGCGTCGAGCCGTGCGTCGGTGCCGGCAGCGGCGCTCAGCTCGGCCTGGAACGCCTCCATGACCTGGGGTTCCTTGACGAGAACGCGCAGGACGTCCAGTGCGGCGACGTTGCCGGAGCCCTCCCAGATCGAGTTCAGCGGCGACTCGCGGAACAGCCGCGGCATGCCCGACTCCTCGATGTAGCCGTTGCCGCCCAGGCATTCGAGGGCCTCTGCGGCGTGTGCCGGCCAGCGCTTGCAGACCCAGTACTTGCCGACGGCGAGGGCGAGCCGTTTGAACGCGGTCTCGCTGGCGTCGCCGCGCGCGGATCGGTCGGTCGCTCCGGCGAGGCGCATCATGAGGACGGTGGCGGCCTCGGACTCGACCGCGAGGTCGGCGAGCACGTTGCGCATCAGTGGCTGGTCGATGAGGTACCGGCCGAAGGTCTGCCGGTGGGTGGCGTGGTGGACGGCGGTGATCACGCCTTGGCGCATCCCGGCCGCCGCGCCGATCACGCAGTCGAGGCGGGTCAGGTTGACCATGTCGATGATCGTGCGCACGCCACGGCCCTCGTCTCCGAGACGCCAGGCGACCGCCTGCTCGTATTCGACCTCCGCCGAGGCGTTGGACCGGTTGCCGAGCTTGTCCTTCAAACGCATCAGCCGCATCGGGTTGCGGGTGCCGTCGGGAAGGACACGCGGGACGAGGAAGCAGGTGATTCCGTCCGGTGCCTGGGCGAGGGTGAGGAAGATGTCGCACATCGGCGCCGACGTGAACCACTTGTGCCCGACGAGCCGGTAGGTTCCGTCCGGCTCAGGGCGGGCGGTGGTGGTGTTGGCGCGCACGTCCGAGCCGCCCTGCTTCTCCGTCATCGACATGCCCGCCAGCAGCCCCTGCTTGGCCAGCGGCGGACGCAGCCCGAAGTCGTACGTCGTGGCAGCGAGCAGCGGCTCGTACCGCGCGGCCAGCTCCGGGTTGTGCCGCAGCGCCGGCACTGCCGCGTAGGTCATCGAGATCGGGCAGCCGTGGCCGGCGTCGGGCCGCCATGTGTAGAACTTGGCGGCCCGGGCCACGTGTGCGCCCGGTCGGGCATCCGCCCACGGTGCGGCGTGCAGGCCGTGCGTGACCGCGGTGCGCATCAGCTCGTGCCAGGCGGGATGGAACTCCACCTCGTCGATGCGATGGCCGTAGCGGTCGTGGGTGCGTAGGACCGGCGGATGCTCGTTGGCCAGCCGCCCGTACTCGCTGGCCTGCTCGGCGCCGCCCAGGCGGCCGAGCTCGTGCAGCTCGGCGGTGGCCCAGCCGGCGCCCTCCCGCTCGAGCCCGTCGAGCAGTGCCGGGTCGTCCGCGGCGTCGTAGCCGGCGAGCGGGGGAACCTGGTTGAAGACCTCGTGTGTCGTCACGGCGATACTCCCAGCGCGCGGTGGATGAAGGCGATCAGGGCGGGGATGGTCTCCGGGCCGGCGACCCCGGCGGCCAGCGGACTGACCATGGCCTCGGCCAGGGCACCGACCAGCGCGGTCGCGGTCAGCTCTGGATCTTGTGGAGGTAGTTCGCCGCTCGCCACACCGGCCGCGACGTACCCGGCGATCAGTTCGGCGTACGCGCGGCGGAAGACGAGCCGCTCGGCGTCGACCGCCGGGTCGACCGGCTCGGCGAGCAGGGCATACGCCAACCGTGGGGACTGCAGGGCGCGGCCGGAGAACGTCTCGACGACGGCGGCCATCTGCTCGGCGGCGGAGGTCTCCAGCGCTGCGGCGCGCGCGACCGCGTCCACCTCGCGCTGGGAGGCCGTGCGGAACACCTCGGCGAACAGGTCGGCCTTGGTCGGGAAGTGGCGGTAGACGCTGCCGGTCGCCACGCCGGCCCGCTCGGCGACGGCGGCGACCGAGCAGCCGGCGTACCCGTGCTCGGCCATGATTCCCAATGCCGCGGCGATGATCCGTTCCCGGGAGGCGCTCAGCCGAGCCTTCACCCGCTCGGTGCTTCGGTACGCCACGCAAGGATTGAACCATCATTCAATCCTTCGCGACAAGGTGCCGTGCCGGCCGGGCCGGCCTCGCCGGGCCCACGCGGTGGTGCGACCGACACTCGCACCCCCGGGTCAATTACTCGGCGTGAGGTCTGCATGCCGGGAACCCAGGCCGGGGCGACCACGTCGTAGGGGGCATGACGCGTAGCAGCGCCCACGTACCCCAGCCAACGGCCGCCACCGGCGTCCCCCGAGTCATGACTCCAGCTCGCATCATGGGGCTGGCCCTGGTCGCCGGCCTGGCGCTGGTCACCGGCTGTACGGCGGAGCCGGTCCCCGTGCCGCCACGGGACCGGCCGGCGCCGGCCGGCGGGTTCCGGCTCGTCGCGTTCGACTCCTGCCCGGAGGCGCTGCGGCAGCTGAAGACGGCTGCCAGGGCGTACGTCGGGCCCTGGGGGCTCAGGCCGAACGGGGACATGCGTACCTTCGGCGGCGTCGACCAGGCCGCCGGGCCCGCCACTGCGGGGCGGGCGGATGCGGCGCCCAAGAGCTACTCGGGCACCAACACCCACGAGGCCGGGGCTGATGAACCGGACCTGGTCAAGACCGACGGCAAGCGGATCGTCACCGTGCAGCACGGCACGCTGTACGGGGTCGACCCGACCACCCGCCGGCTGACCGGTGAGCTGGAGCTGGCACCGGGTGCCGATCAGTTCGGCGGGGCCGAAGACGACCTGCTGCTGCACGGTGACCGGGCGCTGGTGCTGCTCCGCGACGGGTGGGCCGGGATCGCGAAACCGGCCGTCCGCGGGGGAGGCGGGCGCGTCGCGGACGGCCCGACGCCGGACGGCATCGTCGGCCCCCGGCTGATCATGGTCGACCTGTCCGGCGAGCCGAAGATCATCGGCGAGTACCGGATCGACGGCAATCTGGTGGACGCCCGACAGGTCGGCACGACGGTCCGGGTCGTGGTCCGATCCGCGCCCCGGCTGAACTTCCCGTACCGGCAACGGGCCACCGATGAGCAGCGCACCGCCGCCAACCGCGAGATCATCGACAACGCGACCGCCGACGACTGGCTGCCCCGGTACGAGGTCACCTCCGGCGGGCGCACCAGCACCGGACGGGTCGGCTGCGAACGGGTGAGCCGGCCGGCCGCCTACTCCGGCGCGTCGCTCGTGACCGTGCTCAGCTTCGACCTCGGTGCGGCCACGCTCGGTGCCGGCGACCCGGTCACCGTGATCGCCGACGGCGACACCGTCTACAGCAACGGACCCCGGCTGTACGTCGCCAACGACCAGCGCTGGCGGGTGCTGCCGATGCTGACCGAACGGAACATCGCACCCGATCCCAAGGACGAGACCACCGAGATCTATCAGTTCGACGTCTCGGGCGCGGGTGCCCCGCGGTACGTTGCCGACGCGTCCGTACCGGGCTGGCTCATCAACCAGTACGCCATGTCCGAGTGGGACGGTCACCTGCGAGTGGCCACCACCAGTGGCCGTACCTGGGGCAACAAGCCGAACTCGACGTCCAGCGTGTACGTCCTGCGCGCCGACGGCACGGCGTTGACCCAGGTTGGCAAGGTCACCGGGCTGGGCAAGGGGGAGCGGATATACGCGGTACGGTTCGTCGGCGGCACCGGGTACGTCGTCACCTTCCGGCGGACCGACCCGCTCTACACCGTCGATCTGCGTGATCCGGGGGCGCCGAAGGTGAGCGGCGAACTGAAGATCAACGGGTATTCGGCGTACCTGCACCCGGCCGGCGAAGGACGGCTGCTCGGCGTCGGGCAGGAGGCGTCCGACCAGGGCCGTGTCCAGGGCACCCAGCTCTCACTTTTCGACGTCGGCGATCCGGCCAAGCCGACCCGGATCGCCCAGTATCACGTCAAGCAGGGGCACTCCGAGGCGGAATTCGACCCGCATGCCTTCCTCTACTGGCCGGCCGAACGCCTGGTCGTGGCCCCACTGACCGTCTACGGCAAGGGCATGCCGAGCAACGTCGCCGTGGCTCTGCGGGTCGACGACGGCGGCTTCACCGAGATCGGCAGGATCGACCACACAGTGGGCACCGAGCGTACCGATGGGTTCACGCCGATCCGCCGGTCACTGGTGATCGACGGAGTGCTCTGGACCGTCTCCGCCGCTGGCCTCAAGGCGACCAGCCTCTCCACGATGAAGACCCTCGACTGGCTGCGTACGACGTGAACGGGACGGTGGTGTGGGCCGGCCGCGCATTGCCCTGGCGTCCGCTCGACTACGAGTGATCAGGCCCGTGGTGATCAGGCGGCGGGTACCGTGAACGCCGTGGAGGATCTCGGCGCGAAGGTCTCGTACCTTGCGCTCGCCGTCGGCACCCGGGTCTACGACGTCGACTCGGCACCCGTCGGCGTGGTCGAGCACGTGCTCACCGACGAACGCTCCGACATCTTCCACGGCGTGATCGTGGCCCCGCCGAAGCCGTACGGTTCCCACCGCTTCGCCCACCGGGAGCAGATCGCCGACCTGTACGAGCGGGGGGTCGTGCTGTCGGTGCCCGGTGGCGAGATGCACGAGCCGGGCGAGGACACGCCGGCCAGAGAGGTCGAGGGCGCGGGTGACGACCCGGTGCAGGTGGGCCTCCGCCGCGCCTGGGAGTGGCTGAGTCGACCACGCTGAACCTGGCGGCTCGATCTGGCATTGCCTGCTGCCCCGCGAGTTCAACGGTCACCGGACGGGCCTGCCGCACGGCCAGGTCTCAGGCTGATCGGGCAGCGTCGGTGATGTGCGCGATCACGGCCGAGTAGTCCCGGTCGCCAAGGCCGGCCTCCTGGGCTGACGCGACCCACTGCCGCGCGGCCGCCGCGACCGGCATTTCGACTCCTGCCGACTCGGCGGCCGACACGACCAGGTTGGCGTCCTTACGGGCGAGTGACAGCGCGAACCGGAGTGGAAACTGGTCGGACTCGATTGCCGGTCGTCGCCGATCCGCTTGCGAGCCGACGGGGGTCGCGGACAAGACCTCGAACGCCGTGTCACGCGGCAGTCCAAGCCCATCGGCGAGGGCGAGCGCCTCACCGAGAACAGCGAGCACTCCGAAGAGCGTCGAATTGGCGACCAGTTTGGCCGCAGCGCCGGCACCGAGCGGCCCGACATGTATCGGCGAGCCAAGCGCGCCCAACACGGGCATCCACCGTTGGGCGAGCGGCTCCGGCCCACCGACGAAGATCCGCAGTGAACCCGACTCGGCCTCCGAGACGCTGCCCAGCACCGGCGCATCGAGCAGGCCAACGCCATCCGGCAGCATCGCGGCCAACCGTCGCACCGCGGACGGCCCGACCGTGGACATCTCAGCGAGCGTCGTCGACGCGGTAGCACCGGCGAGGATGCCCTGCGGGCCCTCGGCCACCTCTTGCAGCGCGGCCGGGTCGGACAGCATGGTGATGACCAAATCGGCCCGGCGGGCAGCTTGTTCCGGACTGTCGGCAGCGACCGCGCCACGCGCCACAAGATCGCTGGTCCTCTGCGGCGTGCGGTTCCAGACAACGAGGTCATGGCCGGCATCGAGCAGCCGGCCCGCCATCCGGCTACCCATCTCACCCAGACCGATCACAGCGACCGTGGCCATGGCGCCATCCTGCCAATTCCCCCAGGGCAATGCCGCACAAAGCGCCGACTCGTCTACATTCGATCATCAGCTCCGTGGCCCTGAGGCGCCGCAGCCCGGCCGAGGTCGAAACTGCCTCGACCGGGCGCAGGGTGCCTGGCCGCTGCGGTGTCCCTGCCTGGGCCGCTTCAGCCGAGGGGGCTGAAGCTGCGGCCGTCGAGGACGTTGATGAGATCGTCGTCGCGGGTCACCTCGTAGCCGCGCTGGCGCAAGTCGGCCACCAGCTCGGCTTCGTGGTCGAGCGGGATCTCGAGGATGTCGCCGTTGAGGGCCGTGAACTCGCGTCCTCCGAACCGGGCCTGCAGGTCCTGCGGTAGCAGCTCGAACGCCCGCTCCGTGACCATCGGGGGCCAGTCTCCCTCCGCAACCGCACCAACTTCGTTGATGCTGAAGGGCTTGTCGTCGGCGAACCCGTCCTCGGGGTCGTGGTACTCCGGGCCCGCGGGGTTCCACAGGTGGGTGGTCTGAACCTGCCGGGCTTCGCCCCAGGTGCGGGCGGAGGCCAGCGCCTTGATCTCCTCGGCCTCCGCGGGGGCAGTGTCGGCGTCGGCGAAGGCGAGGCAGTCGTGCATCTGTGCGTGGCCGTACACCAGGCGCCGGGGGTTCGGGTGGTGCGTCGTCATGGCGCACATCGTGCCGCAGGGGTACGACATTCAAGATCAAGGGGGTCAGGGCCCAGCCTGAAGATCGAATGGGTAGAGCGTCGGCGCCTGCGGCGGTGACGATTCCGCCGCTTGACCGGTGCCCGTTCCCCTCCGAAGCGGATCCAGGTGGTCCCGTCACCCCGTCTAAAGTCTCAGTCGTGGAGCGAGCCCACTGGATCCTCAGATCATCGGGCTCCGGCTGGACCTGGCCAACCTCCACGAGATGGCCGGCGCCTACCGCGAGGCCCTGGCCGAGTTCATCGCGTTGACCCGAGACCTTGAGCAACCGGGCGGCGACCGCGAGCTGGCACGACACTGCCGCCGGCAGATTGCTGTCTGCAAGGCAGAGCTGGGTCAGTCTGCGAGAACTTGAATCGATGACCTTGGCGAAGTGGGTGGGGGAAAGGTCCACTCCTGCTGCGCGCCTTCGCTCACCGACTCGCAGAACTTGATAAGTTTAATTAGCCGCCGAAATCCTATGACAAGTTTCGTTCATCGATATCGGAACGGCGGATAGCTGAGAAGAGGTGTGCGTGGTCGGTAGAGGGCGTCCAAGCCGGTCCACCGTCTACCTGCGTCTCGATCAGGCGTTGGGCGAACTGAACCAGCGTCTCGGTGGCCTCCCGAGCCCGAAGGAGGCCCAGACGATCTGGGAAGACATCTGGCACCAGGAGGCCCACCACTCCACCGCACTGGAGGGCAACACGCTCGTGCTGCGTGAGGTGCAGGCGCTGCTCGAACGGGGCCGGGCCGTCGGGTCGAAGCCGCTGAGGGAGTACAACGAGGTCCGCGGCTATGCGGACGCCGCCCGTTGGGTCTACAGCCAGGCGCTCGAACCCGACGGATGGCACGATGGTCGCCTGGTCAGCGTCACAGAGGTCCGCCAGGTCCATCACACCGCCATGACTCCCGTCTGGGACGTTGAACCTCACCCCGAGGCTACCGGCAGCGAAGGGCCGGGAAGCTTCAGGCAGCACGATATCCATCCGTTCTCCGCCGGGATGGCCCCGCCAGCATGGCCCCTGGTGCCGGCGCAGGTCGACCAATGGGTCGAGGACGCCTGCACGACCGGGGAGCGTCTCGCGGCCGGCGGTCCGCTGCATCGGCCGTTGCCGGAGGAACTCGCCCGGCTGCACAACGACTTCGAGCGGGCGCACCCCTTCATCGACGGAAACGGGCGTGCGGGGCGGCTGCTGCTCAACCTGATCCTCGTACGCCTCGGCTACCCGCCCGTGATCATCTTCAAGCGCCAGCGTGACGCCTACCTCGCCGCGATGCAGAGGGCAGACGTCGGAGACTACGGTGCGCTGGGAGAACTCATCGCTCGTGCCATGTATGACAACCTGAACCGCTTCATCGTGCCGAACGTCGCCGGCCCTGCCCGCCTCGTGCCGCTCGCGGCCCTGGTGACAACGAAGTTCAGCCTTCCGGCGTTGCGACAGGCTGCGCAGCGCGGGCGTCTGGACGCAGTACAGGGGTCGGACGGCATCTGGCGAAGTTCCCGCAAGGCGGTCGAGGCGTACCGGGCGACGAGGAATCAGAAGCGGCACCGCTCCGAGGGAACCTGACCCAGTTGCCTCGCGTCGCTCCGACAGCGACCGCCGGGATCAGTCAACAAGTCCTCCTCCGCGGACAGCGGCAAGAAATGCAGACCAGGTCTGTGGGGCGAAGGTCAGGGCGGGCCCGGTGGTGTCCTTGGAGTCGCGTACGGCGACAAGGCCGGGGAGGTTGTCGGCGACCTCGACGCAGTCGCCGCCGTTGCCGCCGCGGCGGGTGCTCTTGCGCCAGATGGCGCCGGTCAGGTCAGTCATGCTGCAGCTCCCCGACGATCCTCTTGATCATGTCTCTGGATTCTCCGTCGCTGAGCGCCAAGGCTGCTATGCCCTTCCAGGCGTCCTCGTAGGCGCGCAGCTCGTCGGGCTTGTCGAGGTACAGCGCTCCGATGAGCGACTCGCGGTAGACGACGGAAGGTTCGGGTGCCGCGGGACCGCCCTTAGTGGCGGGGAAGTCGAGACCACGAAGGATCCGGCGACCGCCCCCCGGCGGCGGTCCGGCAGACAGCGGAAGGACTCGGACGGACACGTTTGCCAGATCGCCCACTTCGAGTAGGCGCCCCATGGGCGGGTGGGGCGATCATCGGAGCCGGCGCAGGCCGGGGGCATCCTGCGCGGCGAGGAGGATGCCCGCCAGGCCAGCTTCCTGGAGCTGTTCTTCGACCTGGTGCTGGTCTTCGCCCTGGGTCGTCAGCTGGATGGTGCCGGACCTTCTCTCCGACAACGTGGGCTCGCGCTGGCTGTCGCTGCTGTACCCGGTCCTTCTGGCCCTGCCGCTGCTCTGGCTGTGGACGGCTACCGCGTACATAACCAGCCGGTTCGACATATGCAACCGCTGGATTCAGCTACTGGTCCTGGTCAGCGCGTTCGGCCTGCTGATCATGTCGACGTCCCTGCCGTACCAGTTCGAGGCACGCGGCGCCTCCTTCGCCGTTGTGTACGTGTTGCTGCACATCGGACGCCCCTTGCTGCTCCGGCCGCTGTTACGGGAGCACGAGAACGTGCGGGCGCTCTACACCCGCCTGGCCATCTGGGCGAGCGTCACCGGCGTGATCTGGCTCGCCGGAGCGGTGATGCAGGGATCCAATCGAATCGTGCTGTGGTTGATCGCCATCACCGTCGACATGATCGTGGCGCGGTTCAACTGGCCGATACCCGGCTTGCGCCGAACAACGACCAGCGCGTGGGCGATGGCCAGCAGCCGACACCTCCCCGAGCGCTACGGGCAACTGTTGCTGATCGCGCTCGGCGAGACGGTGGTGTCGATAGGCCTCACCTACGCCAACCACCCCGCCACGGTCGCTGCAACGGCGGCCCTGGTGATCACATTCTTCTCGTCCGTGCTGATGTGGCGGATCTACTTCTATCGCGCCGGCCAGGTGTTGGCCGAGGCCGTCGCAGTGTCGTCGAACCGGGTGGTTGCCGGCCGGACGGTTGGCGCGGCCCATGTGCTCATGGGGCTCCGTTGCGTTGAGCGTCGCCAAGATCGAGGCAAACTTGAGCAGTGAAGTCATCGACCTGGCCTGGCTCGTGGCTGCCTCCGAAGTCGGCGTTCGCCGGGTTTCGGTTCCCGCCGGAGGTGATCGTGGTCGCGGTGCGCTGGTATCTGCGGTTCAACCTGTCCTATCGGGATGTTGAGGAGTTGCTGGTTGAACGTGGCGTGGAGGTCGATCACGTCACCGTCTACCGGTGGGTGCAGCGGTTCACGCCGCTGCTGGCCGACGCCGCCCGATTCTGCCGCCACTCGCCGGGCGACAGGTGGTTCGTTGATGAGACGTACGTCAAGGTCAACGGGATGTGGCGGTACGTGTACCGGGCGGTCGACCAGGACGGGCAGGTCATCGACGTGCTCGTCTCGACCCGCCGGGACGCCGGTGCAGCCCGGCGGTTCTTCCGACGAGCGCTGTCGACGCTGAAGGTGACGCCCAACGAGGTGGTCACGGATGCCGCGCCGGTCTACCCCAGGCGTGCTCGACGAGCTGATCCCGTCCGCGTGGCACCGCGTTCAACGGTACGCGAACAATCCGATCGAAGCCGATCACAGCCGGTTGAAACACCGTTTGAGACCGATGCGCGGGCTACGAACGGACAAGACGGCGCAGGTGATCATCGCTGGACACGCATTCCTGCAGAACCTCCGACGCGGCCACTACGAACTCGCCATCGACACGCCGCCGACCACGCAGGTCGCCGCTGCGTTCACCGAACTCGCCCAAGCGATCTGACCGCGGACCCGACCCGGGTTCAACACGTCCGCCCATCCGATAACGCAACGGCGCCGTCAGCGGTACTGCGCGACTGACAGGAATCCGGGGTGTCCGGCTGGCAGGGGTCACACCCCCGCTTATGTCGTGCACCTCGTGGGACCTCGACCAGCAGCGTCGCGCGACGCGTACGGATGGCCGCCATTGCCTTGGCCAGGACCGCAGCGGATCTTCGTCCTCACCGACATCTGGCAGCGACGGCAGCGAATTTGGTGGGTCTGGTGGCGGCAGTCCGCGCCGCTCAGCGCGGGAACGGTGCCACACCAAGCTCACAAGGTCGTTGGTGCGCTCGTAGGGGAGGCGGCCCAGACGAGGGTAGGCGCCGTCGTTGACCGTCTTGCCGTCGCCGTCTAGGGGAGGGTGCCGCGAGGCGACGGGCAACCCGCGATACCCCGAACGCAGTCGGCGCTTCCGCCCAGCCGGCAACCCGCCCCCTGTGCAACTTGGCCTGGTCGAGTCACAGGTCTCCCTGAGGCGGCTGCCGGACCCGGCCACCCCGTCAGGATTGGGGCGAGGTCAGGTTCCATATCAAACGGGCAAAATCTACCGCCGAAAGACCGGGCAGGCGTCCGGCAGGTGTCCCCGAGAAATCCTGGCTTAACACTTGTGCTCCAAGAGTTCACATCCTAGGCTGCGAACATCACAGATCTTCTTGGGCGTTTCCCCACACGCTCGCCGCCCCTGTGGCGACCCCCGATTTGAGGTGACTGTATGAGTTCCGAGAACGGACATCGGTCGAGATCGATGAAAAGGCTCGTGGGTCTCGCCGTCATTGCTGCCCTCCTGGTTGCGGCGGCGCTCGACACCAAGTTCCTCTCGCCCCAGCAGGCGGCGGAGCTGAACCCGGCACCGTTCAATGTGGAAAGCTACGCTGCGAAAGCATTTCCCGAGGTCGCGGGCGCAATCAAGGAGAAGGCAACGGACCTCGAGGTGCTGGCGCCGGCCGTCGAAGCGGACCCTGCGGCCGCCGGCAAGCAGTACGGCCAGGACCTGGGCAGTGGTTCCTACGCCATTCCGGTCAAGGTGACCGGCACGGTGGACCAGGTCGATGAGAACTTCATGCAGCTGAAGGTCTCCGGCGTGCCGGACAGTACCGCGGTTCGCGTCCCGGTGGGGCCGGCCCTCAGTGGAACGCCGGTCCGGGACGCCACTGGAACCATCAAGTTTGGTGATTTCGCAGGCCAGAGTGATTACCAGTCGGTGGCCAACCAGTTCAAGCTCCGGATGCAGCAGGACGTGCTCGCCAAGATCGACCCGGCGTCGCTGAAGGGCAAGCGAGTGACGGTCTACGGAGCCTGGTCGACGGGGGGACCGCCGAAATCCTTCGTCATCCAGCCGGTCGAAATCGAGGCGCGGTCGTGATCGCGCCCAGCGCGTCCTCGGTACCCGGTGACGCGTCTCCCGGCATGGACGACGACGTGGTGCTGCGCGCGGTCGACATCACCAAGACATACGGTGTCACCCGAGCGCTGAAGGGCGTCAACTTCGAGGTGCGACGTGGGAAAGTCACCGTTCTGTTTGGTGAAAACGGCGCCGGCAAGTCCACGCTGATGAAGATCCTCTCCGGCGTCGAGCGGCCGACGAGCGGCCACCTCGAACTCGACGGCAAGGTTGTCGACCTGCGGTCGACCACCCAGGCGGTCGACCGCGGCATCTCGATCATCCACCAGGAGCTCAACCTCTGTCCGAACCTGAACGTCCGGGACAACATCTTCGTCGGGCGCGAGCTGCGCTCGCGCGGTGGTGGCGTGGCCTACGCGCGCGAGGGGGAGATCACCCGAGAGCTCATGGCGAGGCTGGAGGAGGACATCGCACCCACCACCCTGGTGGCTGACTTGCGCCTCGGCCAGCAACAGGTGGTGGAGATCGCACGGGCCCTCGCCACCAACGCTCGAATCCTGATCATGGATGAGCCGACATCAGCGTTGAGCGCGGCCGAGGTCATGGTCCTGTTCAAGGTCATTCGCGAGCTGAAGTCCCAGGGCGTGGCGATCGTCTACATCTCCCACCACCTTGAGGAGGCGATCGAGATCGCCGACCACGCGGTGGTCTTCCGCGACGGGGCGCTGGTCGCCAAGAAGGACGCGGCCGACATCGACCTGCCCTGGGTGGTGTCCAAGATGGTCGGGCGCGCCGCCGAGTACGACTTCACCGGCGAGCCGCGCGGCCACGGGGAGGTCGCCCTTTCCATCGAGAACGTCCGGGTACCCGATCCGGACGCCAGCGGTCGGCTGGCAGTCAACGACGTCTCGTTGCAGGTGCGCGCCGGAGAGATCGTGTGCCTCTACGGTCTGATGGGCGCAGGCCGTACCGAATTGTTGGAAGCGCTTGCCGGGCGGCAGCCCATCGCGGC
This sequence comes from Micromonospora sp. NPDC005161, assembly GCF_053599855.1. NCBI lineage: Bacteria > Bacillati > Actinomycetota > Actinomycetes > Micromonosporales > Micromonosporaceae > Micromonospora > Micromonospora sp. NPDC005161. The sequence continues at coordinate 78,662 of NZ_JBSFYQ010000019.1, read as the reverse complement.
CGGCCGGGCGCTCCTGGAAGGCCGGGATCTGCGTCGACTCTCGATCGAGGAGCGGATCTCCAGCGGCATTGGGCTCGTCCCCGAGGATCGCCAGCGCGACGGTCTCGTCCAGCTCATGTCCGTCGGGGCGAACATGTCGCTGTCCAGCCTGCTGTCCATGGTCAAACGCACGTTTGTCTCCCGCCGCAGGGAGAACGCCGACGTCCAGACCATGATCAAGGAGGTGCGGGTGAAGACCGCCGGACCGGGTGCCCCGCTCACCTCCCTCAGCGGCGGCAACCAGCAGAAGGTCGTCATCGGCAAGATGCTGATGACCCGGCCCAAGGTCCTGCTGCTCGACGAGCCCACCCGCGGCATCGACGTCGGAGCGAAGGGCGAGATCTTCGCCCTGCTGTTCCACGAGGCGCGCAAGGGTCTCGCCGTGCTGTACGCGACGTCCGAGATCAGCGAGGCGCTGACCGCCTCGCATCGGCTGGTCGTCATGTCGAAGGGCCGCATCGTGCGGGAGTTCGACCCGGGCACCGCCACTCGAGAGGAAGTCATGGCCGCCTCCGGCGAGCCCGAGCCTGAGGCCCTACACATCGGAGCATCGGAATGAGCGACACACAGGCCGCCACCGGCCCTCGGATCCTCGGCCGTCGGGTGAACCTCAACAAGCTGCTCGTCGAGGGACGGGCCCTGGTAGCGCTGGCGATCATCATCATCGTCTTCTCGTCGCTGTCGTCAAACTTCCTGCAGCCGGACAACCTCATCCTGATGACCCGGCACGTCGCCATGAACGCGATCTTGGCCATCGGCATGCTGATGGTGATCCTCAACGGCGGCATCGACCTCTCGGTCGGCTCCACCGTCGGCCTGTCCGGCGTGATGGCCGGCTATCTGCTGCAGGGCTCCAACGTTCCCTTCTCGGACCTGGTCGCCTACCCGTCGGTGTGGGTGGTGATCCTGGTCTCGCTGGCGGTGGGGGCCCTGGTCGGCTATGTCAACGGGCTGCTGGTCGCCCGGCTGAACGTCGCGCCGTTCATCGCCACCCTCGGCATGCTCTATGTCGCCCGTGGCATCGCGCTGCTGATCACCAACGGGGAGACCTTCACCAAGCTGCGCGGTGAGGAGACCCTGGGAAACAGAGGCTTCATCCCGGTCCTCGCCGGCACCCCGCTCGGCATTCCCATGCCGGTGTGGCTGATGGTCGTCTTCGCCATCGTGTTCTCCCTGGTGCTCAACCGCACCGCGTTCGGCCGGTGGCTCTACGCCACCGGTGGCAACGAGCGAGCGGCGGAACTGTCCGGCGTACCGGTGCGGCGGGTCAAGGTCCTCATCTACGTCATCTCCGGCTTCTGCGCCGGCACCGTCGGTCTGCTGCTCGCCGCCGACCTGCCGGCAGCCACCCCGCGGGGCGGCGAATTCTACGAGCTCAATGCAATCGCAGCGGTGGTCATCGGCGGCGCCGCCCTCTCCGGTGGCCGAGGCACGATCCGGGGAACACTCATCGGCGCTTTCGTCATCGGCTTCCTCGTCGACGGTCTCGTCCTGGTCGGGGTGTCCGTCTTCTGGCAGCAGGTGATCAAGGGGGCGGTCATCATCCTCGCCGTCGCTGTCGACCAGATCCAGCAGATGCTGCAGAAGCGCCGCGACCTCAAGCGCGCCGCCGCCCCGAACCCGCCGGCCGACCCTACGTCCACTGCCGGCGACCCGGCACTGGCCGGTGCCCGGTGACGTCGTTCCACCCGTTCACAGTCGTCCATCCCCCATCCCCCGTCCCTCGAAAAAGAAGGTGTTCGATGAAGCGCAGACTCGCCCTGCTCGCCCTGCCGATGGCGGTGGTTTTCGGCGTCGCCGCTTGTGGCGGCTCCGGCTCCGGCTCCGGCTCCAGCGGCGACAAGGCAGGCGGAACTATCGCCGTCATCACGGTCGACCCCTCCAACCCGTACTGGAAGGCCGAGGTCGACACTGCGGTCGCCGAGGCCAAGAAGCTCGGGTACGACACCACGGTCGACGCCCACAACAACGACCCCGACAAGCAGAACCAGTTCATCGACGGGGCCATCTCGAAGAAGGTCAAGGCGATCATCCTCGACCCGGCCGGCGCCAAGGAGAGCGTCGGGGCGGTGCGGAAGGCCACTGACGCCGGTATCCCGGTGTTCCTGGTCAACGCCGAGATCGCCGAGCAGGGCATCGCGAAGTCCCAGATCGTGTCTAACAACGCTCAGGGCGCCACCGTAGGTGCTCAGGAGTGGGCCAAGGCCATGGGCGGCAAGGGCAAGTACGTCGAGCTCTTCGGCAACCCGACCGACAACAACGCCAAGGTCCGCTCCGACGGTTACGCCGAGGTGCTGGCCCAGTACCCGGACCTGAAGTCGGTGCAGCGGGAGACCGCGAACTGGGACCGGGCGGAGGGCAAGCAGAAGATGGAGGTCATGCTCCGGGCGCACCCCGACATCACCGGCGTGGTGGCCGGCAATGATGAGATGGCCCTCGGCGCGATCCAGGCACTCAAGGATGCCGGCAAGCTGTCGAAGATCAAGGTTCTCGGGTTCGACGGCAACCAGGACGCGGTCAACGCCGTCAAGGCGGGGGAGATGGTGGCCACCGTGCTGCAGCCCATCGTCCAGGGCACCACGCTCGCGGTGCAGCAGGCCGACCAGTTCCTCAAGAACGGCAAGACCGGTGCGGCCCAGGAGAAGCAGGCACTGGACTGCGTGCTTGTCATCAAGGACAACGCGGACAAGCTGAACAACTTCGTCGTCGCCGGCTGATCCGGCGGTCCGACGGGCCCTTCCGACGACGCGTCGACGGGTCGGTCGTGGGCCCCGGCAGATGACCTCCATCAAGATGGAGCTTGTCGAAGCGGCACACGGCGAATTGCCGGTGCACGCTGCCAGCCCATGACCGACCCCCGGCCCTGCAAGGGACACCACATGAACAACGCCCGGTCCAACGCCCAGGGAACAGTCCGTCAGCGCGAGCGCAAGACGGAGACGCGGCAACGGCAGATTGCCGAGCGCGTGGCCGCGGAGGGTTCCTGCTCTCCACAGGAACTCGCCAGCGCGTTCAACGTGAGCATCATGACCATCCACCGCGACCTCGAACAACTGGAACGACGTGGGATCGTGCGCCGCTTCCACGGCGGGGTGACCGCACAGCCGTCCGGGGTCTTCGAGTCCCAGATGTCGTACCGGATGATGTCCAGGACCGAGGAGAAGAGTGCCATCGCCGCAGCGGCGATGCGCCACGTCGACGCAGGCATGTCGGTGCTTCTCGACGACTCGACCACGGTCATGCACATGATCGAAGGCTTGGGCGAGCGGGCGCCCCTGCACGTTGCGACGACCTTCCTGGAAGGCCTGCGCCGGCTCAGCCAGCTCGCCACCGAGACGGACCTGACCGTCATCGGCCTGGGTGGGGTCTACGACGTACCGCACGACTCCTTTGTGGGACTGCAGACCATCGAACAGATCGCCGGCCTGCAGGCCGACGCTCTGTTCCTGTCGACCTCGGCGATCTCGCTGACCGACGCCTTCCACCAGGAGGAGCGCATCGTGGCCCTCAAACGGGCCATGGTGCAGGCCGCGACCCGGCGGTACCTCCTGGTCGACCACAGCAAGCTCGGCCGGGTCGCCCTGCACAAAATCGTGCCGCTCGACGTGTTCGACCTCGTCATCACCGACGCGGGAGCGGATCCGAAGGTGCTGGCCGCGTGGGACGCGGCGGGCATCCGGTACGAGGTGGCCTCATGACGGTCCACCAGTACCGCCGCACCTTGAGCACACGCGGGCAGGAGACCTGGCGATGACACACATCTACGACAACCCGGCGGATTTCAAGGACCATGTGATCGCTGGTTTCGCTGCGGCGTACGGTCGCTATGTCGAGCGGGTGCCCGGGGCGTCGGGCTTCCTCCGGCGGGGCGGACCTCGAGCGGGAAAGGTCAGCCTCGTGGTGGGCGGCGGCTCCGGCCACTACCCGTCGTACTCCGGCACGGTTGGTCCCGGGTTCGCCGACGGCTGCGTGTTGGGCGACGTCTTCGCGTCCCCGTCAGCCGAGCAGATCGTCCGCGTCGCCCGCGCAGCCGACGGTGGCGCCGGCGTGGTGCTGTCCTACGGCAACTACGCCGGGGACCGGCTCAACTTCGGCGCCGCACAGGAGCGGCTGCGGGCGGCCGGTGTGGACTGCCGCAACGTGTACGTAACCGACGACATCGCCTCTGCCGGACCCGACGAGGCCGACCGGCGTCGTGGCATCGCCGGCACCTTCCTCGTCTACAAGATCGGCGGTGCCGCCGCCGACACCGGATGCGACCTCGACACCGTGGAGCGGGTGATGCGTTCGGCCAACGCCGCCACCTTCTCGTTCGGGGTCGCGTTCGGCGGCTGCACGCTGCCCGGGCGGGCCGAGCCGCTGTTCTCCGTCGACAAGAACCAGATGGAATTCGGCCTGGGCATCCACGGCGAACCCGGCATCCGGGCGGCCTCCTGGGTGCCCGCCGAGGAGTTGGCGAAGGTCCTGGTCGAAGCCGTTCTCGCCGAGCGTCCCGCTGGCGCCGGTGGCCGGGCGGCGGTGATCCTCAACGGACTGGGAAGTACCAAGTACGAGGAACTCTTCGTGCTCTACCGACACGTCCAGCGGCGGCTCGCCACCGCCGGGATCGAACCCGTGCTGCCCGAGATCGGCGAGCTGGTGACCAGCCTCGACATGGCTGGCTGTTCGCTGTCGGTCACGTGGCTGGACGAGGAGCTGGAACGGTACTGGGTTGCACCGGCCGACACCGCCGCCTTCCGTCGCGGTGAAACGTCGGTGCTGCCGGCCTACGAACGGTGGGCCAGCGCGATAGAGCACGAGCGCGGCGACTGTGGTTCGGCCGAGGCAAGCGCCGCGTCCCGGGCGGCCGCCGACGTCGCTCGGCGGGCCATCGCAGCGATGGCGGATGTCGTCGTGGAGAACGAGGAGGCCCTCGGCCGCATCGACGCCGTAGCGGGCGACGGCGACCACGGCATCGGCATGGTACGTGGCCTGCGTGCGGCGCAGGTGGCAGCCGAGGCGACCGACGGCGGGGTCGGCGATGTGCTGACCGCAGCCGGGGACGCGTTCAGCGACAAGGCCGGCGGCACCAGTGGCTTGCTGTGGGGAGTCAGCCTCGCCGCCGTCGGTGCCGCCCTCGGAAACACCGACCAGGTAACGCCGGAACGCCTGCGGGATGCCGTGTGTGCCGGCGCGGCGACGATCCAGCGGGTCGGCAAAGCGGAGCGGGGCGACAAGACCATGCTCGACGCGCTGTTGCCCTTCGTCGACGAGCTTGAGGAGCGGCTCGATGCCGGCTCCGCCCTGACCGACGCGTGGCGGGGGGCAGCCGCCGTCGCTGTCGAGACCGGCGCCGCCACCGCATCCCAGCGCGCGCGGGTCGGCCGGGCGCGACCGCTGGCCGAGCGAAGCGTCGGCACCCCTGACGCCGGCGCTGTCTCCATGGGACTGATCCTCACCGCCGTCGGGGAGGTGCTCGCGCGCAGGCCGACTGCGGCCGATGAGCAACCGCACTCCCGATCCCTTGCCTCTTCAGCTTGCAGCAACCACCGCCACGGCGGTGCGCGCCCACCCCTCGGTGAAGGAGAAGCACAATGACCGCGACAAGCATCCAACCCGTGCCCGAGACCATGCAGGCAGTCGTCTGCCACGGCCCGGAGGATTACCGCTTGGAGGAGGTGCCGGTACCGAAGCCGGGCCTGGGCGAAGCGCTCGTCCGCGTCGAGGCCGTGGGCATCTGCGCCAGCGACCTGAAGTGCTACCACGGCGCTGCGAAATTCTGGGGCGACGCCAACCGGCCCGCCTGGGCCGAGACCGAGGTCATCCCGGGCCACGAGTTCGTCGGCGAGATCGTGCAGCTCGACGATGAGGCCGCCCGGCGCTGGGGTGTGGCTGTCGGCGACCGCGTCGTGTCCGAGCAGATCGTGCCGTGTTGGAAGTGCCGGTACTGCGTCCGTGGCGAGTACTGGATGTGCGCGCCGCACGACATGTACGGGTTCAAGCGCCGCAACCCGGGCGGGATGGCGTCCTACATGGTCTTCCCGGCGGAGGCGCTCGTCCACAAGATCAGCAAGGACCTGCCCCCGGCCCACGCCGCCTTCACCGAGCCGCTGTCGTGCGCGCTGCACGCCGTCGAGCGGGCCAACATCAAGTTCGAGGACGTCGTGGTCGTCGCCGGCTGCGGCCCCATCGGCCTCGGCATGATCGCCGGCGCGGCCGCGAAGTTCCCGGCCGAGGTGATCGCCCTGGACATGTCGCCGGCCAAGCTCGAACTGGCCAAGCAGTGCGGCGCCACTCGGACCATCAACATCTCCGAGCAGGACGCCGTGGCGCTGATCAAGGAACTCACCGATGGCTACGGCGCGGACGTCTACCTGGAGGGCACCGGGCATCCCTCGGCGGTGGCACAGGGTCTGAACCTGCTCCGCAAGCTCGGCCGCTACGTCGAGTACAGCGTCTTCGGCTCCGACGTCACCGTCGACTGGAGCATCATCAGCGACGACAAGGAGCTGGACGTGTTGGGCGCCCACCTGGGTCCGCACTGCTGGCCGGCGGCCATCCGGATGCTCGAGTCCGGGAAGCTGCCGATGGACAAGATCTGCACCCACCAGCTCCCTTTGAGCAAGTTCCAGGAGGGGCTCGACCTGGTCGCCGAAGGCACCAAGTCGATCAAGGTTTCCCTGATCCCCGGCTGACGTCGCCGGCCGCCGGAGACGACCCGCTGACCCACGCCCCTCAAGGAGTGCAGATGACCCGCATCTTCGACGACCCCGCGAACTTCACCGACGACATGCTGGTGGGCTTCCTCGACGCCAACGCCCGGTACGTGACGGGGGTGCCGGGCGGGGTGGTTCGGGCCACCACCACCCGGCCCGGCAAGGTGGCGGTCGTGGTGGGCGGCGGCTCCGGCCACTATCCCGCGTTCTGCGGCATCGTCGGGCCAGGCTTCGCCGATGGCGCTGTCGTCGGCAACGTCTTCACCTCCCCATCGGCGGCCGATGCGGCGTCGGTTGGGCGTGGCGCCGACGGCGGTGCCGGCGTGGTGTTCAGCACCGGCAACTACGCCGGTGACGTGATGAACTTCAACCAGGCGGTGCAGCGGCTCGCCGCCGAGGGGATCGAAGCGCGGTACGTGCTCGTCACCGACGACGTGGCCAGCGCCCCGGCGGCGGAACGGTCCCGGCGGCGGGGCATCGCGGGCGACTTCACGGTGTTCAAGGTGGCCTCCGCGGCAGCCGAGGAGGGCTACGACCTTGACGGCGTCGTACGCGTGGCGGAACACGCCAACGGCCGCACGCGTACCCTCGGCGTCGCGTTCGACGGGTGCACGATGCCGGGCGCGCGGGAGCCGCTGTTCATGGTGGAGCCCGGCCGGATGGGGCTCGGTCTCGGCATCCACGGCGAGCCCGGCATCGCCGACGAGGCACTGCCCCGGGCGGCGGACCTCGCCCGGACGCTTGTCAACGGGGTGCTCGCCGAGCAGCCGGACGGTGCCGGCACGAGAGTCACGGCGATCCTGAACGGGCTGGGCCGCACAAAGTACGAGGAGCTCTTCATCCTCTGGGCCACGGTGAGCCGGCTGCTGCGCGAGGCCGGACTCGACGTTGTCGAACCCGAGGTGGGGGAGCTCGTCACCAGCCTTGACATGGCGGGCTGCTCGCTAACCCTGATGTGGCTCGACGACGAACTGGAGCGGCTATGGTCCGCTCCGGCCGACACCCCGGCGTACCGGAAAGGGGCCGGAACGGTGGCCGGGGCGACCGGCGAGCGCCGCCGCGCGTCCGATGCGACGACCGCCATAGCCGGCGAGCGGGATCCGGCTATCGTGCCGGACCGTTCGGAGCGGCCCGCCGACGAGGCGGCCCTTAGATGTGCGGCCACCGCCCTCACCGCCCTGGAGGCGATGGCACACGCCGTGGGCGAGGCCGAGGAGGAACTTGGCCGCCTCGACGCCGTCGCCGGAGACGGGGACCACGGCCGGGGAATGGTCCGGGGGAGCGCGGCCGCCGTACAGGCCGCACGCCATACCCTCGACGCTGGAGCCGGCCCGGGTTCCCTTCTCATCGCCGCAGGCGACGCGTGGGCGTCCAAGGCGGGCGGGACGTCGGGGGTGCTGTGGGGCGCGGCGATCGCGGCGATGGGCCGACGCGTCGGCGATGCCGGACGACCTGACGAGGCGACCGTGGCGGCCGGCGTGCGTGACGGGTACGTCAGCCTTATCAGCACCGGCGGCGCCAAGCCCGGCGACAAGACGATGCTCGACGCGTTGCTGCCCTTCACCGAGTGGCTTTCCACCGCGGTGGCTGCGGGTGAACCACTGGCCACGGCATGGGCGGAGGCCGCCCGGGAGGCGGAGCGTGCCGCCGAGGCGACGGCCTCGCTGTGGCCGCAGGTGGGCAGGGCCCGCCCGCTGGCCGAGCGCAGCCTCGGCACGCCGGACCCCGGCGCGGTGTCGATGGCGCTGTGCCTGCGTGCGGTCGCAGACGTACTTGGAGACGAGCACTGAAGCAGGGCGGGACGGCTGCCGTCGGCTGCGGCGCAGCAGTGACAAGCAAGGAGAAGGCAATGTCTGACAAGCTACGTATTGTGCTCGGCAGCGATGACGCTGGTGCGCGCTACAAGACGCAACTGACGGCGGACCTGCGGGCCGACGACCGGGTGAGCGAGGTCATCGACCTCGGCGTCGACCAGGACGAGGACACCCACTACCCGCACGTTGCCGCGGCGGCGGCCCGGCTCATCGCCGAGGGAAGGGCCGACCGGGCCCTGCTCATCTGCGGCACCGGCCTCGGAGTGGCGATCACCGCGAACAAGATCCCTGGAATCCGAGCAGTGACCGCCCACGACAGCTACTCCGTGGAGCGGGCGGTGCTGAGCAACAACGCGCAGGTGCTTTGCATGGGCGAGCGGGTGGTCGGCTTGGAGGTCGCCCGCCGGCTGGCGAAGGAGTGGCTGGGCTACCGCTTCGACCCCGGATCCGCCTCGGCAGAAAAGGTCGCCGCCATCAGCGAGTACGAGTCCGGAACCGAGGCGTGAAGGACGGCGATCGTGGGTGACCGGGTCGGTGTCCGCGCTGTCGTGGTGGGCAGCCTGAACGCCGATCTCGTCACCGAGGTGCCCCGAATCCCGCCGGTCGGGCAGACGCTGCAGGCCACCGCGGTGCGTCGGTCGGCCGGCGGCAAGGGCGCGAACCAGGCTGTAGCGCTCGCCCGGCTGGGCGCAACGGTCGACATGGTCGGCGCCGTCGGGAACGATGCCGACGGCCGGAGGATGCTGGATGAGCTGGCCGCAGCCGGCGTGTCGGCCCGCCATGTCGCCGTCGACGCCCACGAGCCGACGGGACTCGCCCTGGTCATGGTGGATGCCGACGGTGACAACGCCATCGTGGTCGTGCCCGGCGCGAACGACAGCGTGGACGAGGCAGCCGTGTCGGCTGGCGGCGGGGCGATCGACGGGTGCGACGTGCTGCTCGCGCAGCTCGAGATTCCGATGTCGGCAGTGGAGGCGGCTCTAAGCCGCGGAGCGGCGTGCGGGGCACTCGTCGTGCTCAATGCGGCGCCGGCGCGGCCCCTGCCCGACGAACTGCTGGCACTCGTGGACGTACTCGTCGTCAATGAGCACGAGGCGCGGGAGCTGTCCGACCGTACCGATGTGGAGGCGGCGGCCGTCCACCTGTGCGGCCGCGGCGCCGCCGCAGTCGTGGTCACGCTCGGTGCCGACGGCGCCCTGATGCTGCGCGGCGACGAACGCGTCACCGCCGCGGGCTTCCCGGTGCGTCCGGTCGACACCACCGGAGCGGGTGACTGCTTCGTCGCCGCGCTCACGATGGCCCTCGCCGCACGTCGCCCCCCAGCGGATGCCCTCCACTTTGCCAACGCCGCCGCCGCGGTGGCGGTGACCCGCCAGGGCACGCAGTCCGCTATGCCGAGCCGCGACGAGGTGCAGGCGTTCCTCGCCAGCCACCCGCTCGCCTGAGCACTGACGAGGAAGGGGTCTGTCGACCATGCTCTGGATCGGTACGAGCTGGAAGATGAACAAGACCATCGGCGAGAGCCGCGACTACGCCGGGCGGCTGGCCACGGCACTGGCCGAGGCGCCGCTGCCCCAGGGAGTGCAACCCTTCATCCTGCCGCCGCACACCAGTCTCGCGGCCGTCCGCGACCAGCTCGCCGGCGCGCCCGTGATGCTCGGCGCACAGAACGCGCACTGGGCAGCGGAGGGGGCTTGCACGGGCGAGATCTCCATGCGCATGGTCGCCGACGCGGGCGCCCAAGTCGTCGAAATGGGCCACTCCGAACGGCGGGAGCAGTTCGGGGAAACCGATGAGACCGTGGCGCGCAGGGCCCGCGCGGCCGTCGACCTGGGCCTGCTGCCGCTGATCTGCGTCGGTGAGCCGCGGTCGGTCCGCGCGGCCGGTCGCGCGGAGCGGTTCGTCACCGAGCAGGTACGGGTGGCCCTGTCCCTGCTGCGCCCCGACGAGATCGGAGGAGCGCTGATCGCGTACGAGCCGGTGTGGGCCATCGGCGCTCGCGGAACACCTGCGACCCCCGAACAGGTCTCGCCTGTCATGGACCTGATCGCCGAAGAGGTCCGCCGTCTCAGCGACGGAGGCGGATGCCACGCACTGCTGTATGGGGGTGGCGTCGACCTCGACAATGCCGCCCTCCTGCTGCGTGACACGCCCGCGGACGGGCTCTTCGTCGGCCGGGCCGCCTGGGGTGTCGACGGATTGCTGCAACTGCTCGCGATCGGAAGTCGGCACGTCGAGGTCGCTGCCGCGAAGGCGCTTCGCGGCCGCCACTCGCCTGCCACCGGTGGCCCCTCGCCGCGATCGCAAAATCCGCTGGCGCCCGCGCGACCACTACGACCGGCGCAGAGCCGCTGGCAACAGCCATAACGCCGCCCTGCGCAACCTGGCCGACAAACTCCTCGGCGGGCTCTGGTGGTGCCTGACCAACGATCAGCCCTGGGACGAACAAGCTGCCTAATGGGTCGTACCGCGTTGTCGTACGACACTCGCTCTGTTCCGGTAGCCGCCGGCCGGTGAGCACTTCCGCCGCCTGGACTTTCGAGTCCTAAGGGCATATCGGGCTCTGTTGCATTCGCCGTTGGCAAGCTCGAGGCAGACTTGAGCGGTGAACGCTTCGACCCGTCCTGCCCTGTGTGCCCCGTGGATGCCTCCGGAGTCTGCGTTCGTAGGGTTCCGGTTCCCACCAGAGGTGATCGTCCTCGCGGTCCGCTGGTAGCTGCGGTTCAATCTGTCCTACCGGGACGTTGAAGAGCTCCTGGTAGAGCGTGGGGTCGAGGTCGATCACGTTACGGTCTACTGGTGGGTGCAGCGGTTCACCCCGGTGTTGGCCGACGCCGCGCGGTTCTGTCGGCACTCGCCGGGTAACAGGTGGTTCGTCGACGAGACGTACGTCAACGGGGTATGGCGGTACGTGTACCGGGCGATCGACCAGTACGGACAGGTCATCGACGTACTCGTCTCGACCCGACGGGACGCCGGCGCGGCCCGCCGGTTCTTCCGCCGAGTGTTATCAACGTTGAAGGTGACACCGAGTGAGGTGGTCACTGACGCCGCCGCGGTCTATCCCGCCGTGCTCGACGAGTTGATCCCGTCCGCGTGGCACCACGTCGAGCAGTACGCCAACAATCCGATCGAGGCCGAGGCTGAGACGTCATGACTGTCGACCCGCTGACGATCCGACGCAGCACTGCCTCGGAGAGGATCTGGTCCACCTGAGGAGCCGCAGGCAGTCGGCGGGTCAGGAGGGACTGTTTTTGCAACCGCACTTCAACGGCTCGATCTCGGTCCTCCTCGCTGGACGTAGGTCGGTCGAGCCGATAGATGGCCTGCGCGTATTTCTGAGTCTGGAGTAGCCGGGAACCAGGGATTCGTCGTATCGGCGAAGCTTGGCGGCGGCGGACTCCAGGCCGACGTACAGCTCGAACCAGCTCGGCACCGCGTCCCCGGACGCGTGCCACCAGCCCTTCGACTTTGTCTCGGCGGCCAACCCTCGCATCGCGTCGGTCATCTCCGCCGACACGTGGTACAGCTCGCACATCGCCTTGACGTCGAGCACCCGCACCGGCCCCATGCGGTGGCAGGGCGGGGTGGGTCCGCCCGTGCGGGGAGGGCGGGTGGGCCCGCCCCTTCCATTCCATGAGAGAGGCAGGCTGCAGATGAGAGACGAGCGCTCGACCTACCGGGGCACAGCATCCGCGTACACCAGTCTATTGCCGTGGCAGGTGCGTGAGCGCCGCTTCAAGCTGGTCGGGCTCGGACGTCGCGGACTTGAGCCGGACGACGTGTATGCCTTCCTCGACCGGGTCGCCGGCGACCTGGCCGCCGTCTACGCGGCCCTTGCCGCGAGCTGGCGGGAGACTGCCGTCATCAAGGACGTGCTGCGCCGCTGGCAGAGCGACCACGCCCGCGCCAGCACCGAGCGGGGCCCGGCCCGATGACCCAGCGCCACGTCATCCACGTCCCCGTGGCCGCCGCCGACCTGCCCGCCGCGCAGCGTCTGGCCCGGGTGATCGGCCGCTGGCTGCTGGTGCTGCCGCAGACCGACCCGGGGGAGACCACCGTGTCGGAGGAGGACCTGCAATGCGTACGCCATCGGGTCTTCTGCGACCTGCTGATGCCCGGCGGCCGGCGCTGCCTGCTCCGCGCCGATCACGACGGCGCCTGCGCCCGCCGCCTCCGCCGCTGAGTCGTAGGCGGTGAGCGTCGCCACGCGCCCCGGCCCATGGCGCCGGTGACGTGCGGTGGCCTGTCGGCGGCGCCGGGTAGCCTGCGAGGGGCGTCCGCAAGCGTGAGCACGGGAGGGGTAAGTGGTCGACAATCCGCGCCCACGGCCGATCTTCCGCCAGGTGCCGGCGGACATGTTCGCCTTCACCACCACCGACCGGGCCGAGCTGCACACGGCGGTCATGCAGGTCTTCGGTGACGCCCACGAGCGGCTGGTCGCCGCGCTGACCTTCGACGAGGTCCTCGCCGCGCTGCCTGGCGCCGGTTGGTACGAGCCGGTCACCGACAGCTCGCTGGACTACACGCTCGGTGCGCTGCACAAGTACGGGCTGGTCGAGCGCACCCAGAACCACACCGCCCACTACGCCTCGGCGGAGGAGTACGAGCGACGCAACCTGCACTACTCGTTGAGCCGCAAGGGTGAGGCGGCCTACGAGGGTGTGCTGCACGCCGTTCAGCTGTTGTCGTCGACCGGGGCGCTGCAGACCGCGGTGCTCGACGCGATCCTCGACCGCCTCGGCGAGCTGCACGATCTGCTCGTCGCCGACGACAGCGCCGACCGGCGGGTCTACGCAGCCCTGATGGAGCTGGAGGGTCACCTCGCCGGGCTGCGCGCCAGCACCAAGCAGTTCAACGGCCAGTTGCAGCGGCTGTTGCGCGCGGAGGGCGCCGATCCCGCGACGTTCGCCGAGGTCAAGCAGGCGACGATCGCCTATTTGTCGGAGTTTGTGACGAACCTCGACGCCCGCCGGCAGAGGATCGCGCAGGGCGTGGCCCGGGTGGAGGCGCGGGGGGTCATCGTCCTGCACCATCGGGCGCTGCGTGGCGCCGACCTGCCGGCGCTGCCGGGTGAGGCTGACCCGGCCCCGCGCTGGCTGCAGCAGCGTGCCGCCCGGTGGGACGGTCTGTGCGCCTGGTTCCGGCCCGCCGATGGCGGCCGTCCGCGCATCGACCAGCTCGCCGACGTGGCGCGGCGGGCCATCATCGCCCTGATGCGGGCGCTGGAGCGGCTCAGCGACAGCCGGCGCCGGGGCACCAGCACGGCGGCCGACTTCCGCGTCCTCGCCCGTTGGTTCTCCGCCTGCGAATCGGACGACGCGGCGCACGAGTTGTGGTCGGGGGCGTTCGGGCTGTGGCCGGCCCGGCACACCCACCTCGCGCTGGACGACCCGACCGCGGTGCCGGCCACCACCTCCTGGTGGCAGGCGCCGGCGGTGCCCGTGTCACCGCTGCTGCGGACCAGTGGCCAGGTGGACAAGGTCGCCCGCACCGCCCGGGTGCGGGACACCGGCGAGGTGCGGCGGTTGCGGCGCGAACGGGTGCTCGCCGAGCGGGCCGAGCTGGAGCGGGCGTGGCGCCGGCTGGCCACCCCCGGCCCGGTGCGGCTGTCGGCCTTCGGCACCCTGGACCCGGGCAGCTTCGGTCGGCTGCTGGAGCTGCTGTCGCGGGCACTGTCCGCCGTGCCGCAGGATGGAGTACGGCGGGCGGCGACGGCTGACGGCCGCCTGATCGTGGCGCTCACCGGCCCGCAGGGTGCCGGCCGGGCCTGGTTGCGGACACCGCACGGCGTTCTCTCGGCACCGGACTTCCTGGTGTCGATCACCGAGGCCCGACCGCACGACCTCGAGGCCCGAGCGGCCGATGCCCGGGAGGCCAGCGCATGAGTGACCTGCGTAGCGAACTCGACCGTCAGCGGGCCACCGAGCGTGCCCAGGCGATCCGGGCGCTGCTCGTGCGTCCTCTGCTCACCCGGGACGCCGGGCCGGACGACTTCGCCCTCGTGGTGCGACACCGCGGTGAGCTGATCACCTGGTTCGACACGCACACCGGCTGGCGGTTGGTCATCGAACCCCGCGCCGGGTACGCCCGGCTGCTGAAGTCCTCGCCGCAGCCGCCAGCCGACCGCCCCGCCCGCCGCCCGCGCGGGGCGCGGGTCCCGTTCGACCGCCGCCGTTACGCCCTGTTCTGCCTGGTCGCCGCCGAGCTGCTCGCCGGGCCGGTGACCACCATCGGCATCATCGCCGAGCGGCTGGCGCAGGCGTCCGCGGTCGAGCCCGACATTGCCGGGTTCGACAGCACCCGGCACGACGACCGCCGTGCCTACGTCGACGCCCTGCTCGTCCTCGAGGAGTTGGGCGTGCTCACCGCCGTGGACGGCAGCACCGACGCCTTCCTGCAGCAGACCGATGCCAAGGTGCTCTACCGGGTCGACAGCGGTCGTTTGGTCCGGTTGCTCGCCGCGCGGCAGGCGCCGTCGCGGCTGCCGGCCTTCGACCTGGGTGCCCTGGTGTACGAGCCGCGCTACGGCGGCGCCGACGACCCGGGCGCCGACGTCTCCGACGAGCAGCGCAACCGCTGGCTGCGGCACTCCATCGTGCGTCGGCTCCTCGACGATCCGGTCGTCTACCTCGCCGACCTGTCGGAGGCGCAGCGGGGCTACGCCGCCAGCATCACCGGCCGGCGGATGCTGCGCACCGCGGTGGCCGAGGCCGGGATGCTGCTGGAGGAGCGGGCCGAGGGCCTGCTCGCGGTCGACCCGGACGCCGCAGCGACGGACGAGAGGTTCCCGGCCGGTGGCAGCGTCGCCGGGCAGACGGCGCTGCTGCTGCTCGACACCATCCTCGCGGCCCATCCCGCGCCGGTCGCCGATGAGCAGCTCATCCGGCAGCTCGCCGACCGGTTCGCGGCGGTGCCGGCGTGGGCGCGTACTTACCGCTCCGACGGCGGGCCGGAGCGGCTTACCGGCGAGGCGCTGGCGCTGCTCGGCCGCTTCGGTCTGATCGAGCGCGCGGGCGGCAGCGTGCGCGCGCTGCCCGCCGCGGCCCGGTACACCGTCGGCGCGGCCACCGTCGCCACCCCACGAGCAGCCAGGAGCAACCGGTGACCGTCCTGTCTCTACCCGGCGCGGCCACCGGCGCCGACGCGCTGCGCGTCGACCGGTGGCAGCCCACCCGAGCCGGCGTGCTCAACGTCTGGCGTTACTACGACGAGGAGTTCGGCTTCCACCGAGGTCGGCTGCTGCTGCGCGGGCCCAACGGCACCGGCAAGTCCAAGGCCCTGGAGCTGCTGCTGCCGTACCTGCTCGACGCCAACCTGCGCCCGTCGCGGCTGTCCACTTTCGGCGGCTCCGAGCGCACCATGCACTGGAACCTGATGGGCGACGGCTACCCGCACACCACCCGGGTGGGCTATGTGTGGCTGGAGTTCGGCCACGGCGGCGACGATGCGCCGCGCTGGTTCACCTGCGGTGCCCGACTGGCCGCGTCCACCAACACCCGCACCGTCGACGCCACCTACTTCACCACCGAGCTGCGTGTGGGCGGCGCCGATGGCCTGTCGCTGGTCAAGGACGGCAATGTGCCCTTGACCCGTCAGGATCTGGTCCAGGCGCTCGGCGACCGGGGCGTCGTGCATCCGGCAGCCGAGTCCTACCGGCGCATGGTGCGCGAGACGCTGTTCCGGGGGTTGAGCGAGACGCAGTACGAGGCGTTGATCGCGACGCTGCTGCAACTGCGTACCCCGAAGCTGTCCGAGCACCTGAATCCCGACGCGCTCTCGGAGGTGCTGTCCAAGGCGCTCCCCCCGCTGGACGCGGCCGACCTGGCCGAGATCGCCGAGGGTTTCGAGCAGCTGGACCGGCGCCGTGAGCGGCTCGCCCGACTCGATGAGGAGGTGCTCGCCGCGCAGCGGCTGACCGAGCGGCAGCGGCGCTACGCCCGGCGTGCCCTGCGTCGGGGCGCCGGTGAGGTCATCGCCGCCACCACCGGGCTGGACAACGTCACCCGGGACGCGCGGCAGCGCCGGCAGGAGCACGCTACGGCCGCCGACGAGCTGGCGCAGGTGCGGACGGCCATCACCGGCAACGAGCGCGACCAGGGCGTCACCGAAGAGGCGATCGGTGGTCTGCGCGACAGTGACGCCTACCGCGAGGGGCAGCAGCTCGACCAGCTGCGCTCGCAGACGCGCGCGGCCCGGCGCAGCGCCCAGGACGTGGCCGCCACGGCGGAGAGTCGACGCGCGGAGGCAGCGGGCACCGCTGAGCGGGCGGAACGTCTCGCCGCTGACGAGGCGGCGACCGTGGCACAAACCGCCCGATCCTGGCGGGACACGACGGCCGCGGCGCTGGAGGCCGGTCTGGCGACGCTCGTCGAGCCGCTCGCCGCCGAATCCGTGGAGCGGGCCCGGCAGTTGCTACGCGGCCTCGTGCGCGGCCGGGAAGACGAGGTCACCGCGGTCCGGGCCGCAATGACCGGCCACGAGCGGGCGGTGGCCGAGCGAGAGCGGGCGCAGGGCCGCCGGGAGCGGCGTGCGGCAGAGCGCGAGGCGGCCGAGGTCGCCCTGCGACAGGCCACCCGGGGGTACGAGGACGAGCTGGCCAGACTGCGCGACGACATCGTGGGATGGGCATCAGGCTGCCGCGTCCTGCCCGTCGGCGACCGTGGCACGGACCTGGCCGACCTGGCCGGCGACGAGGTCTCCCTCGGCGCCGTGGTCAGTGACCTCGCCGCCGCGGTACGCGAACAGCTCGCCACCACCGAGGCCCGCGAGCAGGCCCGCGGCGCCGACCTGCAGCGGCGTCGGGTCGCGCCGGCGGCGGAACGCGAGGCGCTGGCGGCGGCCGTGACCCGGGAGCCAGCCGCACCACGGCATCGCACGGCGCCCCGGGCGGACCGGCCGGGCGGCCCGCTGTGGCGGCTGGTCGACTGGCGTGCCGACGTACCCCCGCATGTCCAGGCCGCCGTGGAGGCCGCGCTCGAGGTCTCCGGCCTGCTCGACGCCTGGATCTGGCCCGACGGTTCGGTGACGTCGGACCGGCGTGGCCATGACACCTACCTGGCGGCGACTGCCGCGCTGCCCGCGCCGCACCGGTCCCTACTCGACGTACTCGACGTCGACGACCGGGCGACGGTGCCGGCACCGCTGGTGACCGCCGTCCTCGCCGGGGTGGCCTTCGGGCCCGCCGCACCCCACCACAGCGCGGCGATCGGCGCGGACGGCACGTGGCGGCTCGGTCCGTTGTACGGCAGCTGGAGCAAGCCGGACGTCGAGTTCTTGGGCGCGGCGGCCCGGGACCGGGCTCGGCAGCGCCGGTTGGCCGAACTTGCGGCACAGCTCGCGGAAATCGACGCGGAGCGCAGCGTGGTGGCCGACCGGCTACGGCAGTTGGCTGAGCGGCGGTCCCTGCTGCGCGCCGACGTGGCCGCCCGGCCGGATCATCGCGAGGTGGTGCGCGCCGCAGAACGGGTCGGGCGGGCCGAGCTGAAGCTCGCCGGGCTCCAGGACCTGCTCGATGAGGCAGCCCGCGAGGCGCTCGCCGGCGACGAGGACGCCCGAGTCGCACTGCGCGAGCTGACCCTCGTCAGCTCCCGGTACGGCCTGCCAACCACCGCGGCGGACCTCGATCTGCTGACCGCCGCGCTGCGCACCCTCGGCCAGGCGGCGGACGGATGGCTGACCGACCGGGGCCGGCAGGCCCACGCCGCCGCCCGGCTCGACGACGCCCGCGAGACCGCCGGTCATGCCGTGACACTGGCCGAGGAGGAGGCGCTGCGGGCAGAGACCGCCGAGGAGGCCGCAGCCGGCCTCGAAGCCCGCCTCGACGCCGTCGAGCGCACCGTTGGCGTCGAGTACCGCGCGGTCCTCGACGAGGTGCAACGGCTGCGTACCCATGCGGAAGCCCTGAAACAGGAACTGCGCCGGCTGCGGCCCCGCCACGACACGCTCATCGGGCGCCTGCACGAGCTCAACGCCCGCGCCGAGCGGGCGGAACAGGACCGGGACGCCGCCGCCGGCACCCGCGACGCTGCGGTGTCCCGGCTGGCCCGGCTCGTCGACCTCCTCGGCCCGGACGCGGCGCTCGCCACCGACCTGTCCGGCGTCGGTCCCCTCACCGCGACCCTGCAGGCCGCGCGTCAGCTCGCGGAGGAGCTCGGCAGCCTTCCGCACGGCCCCCGGCACCTACGTCAGGACGAGGGCGAGCTGAGCAACGTGCTGCACGTCATCAGCGCCTCGCTGGCCGGGTACGCCGATCTGGCGATGAACGCCGATGAGGAGTGCGACGTGCAGGTCGTCACCGCCACGGTGGACGGACTGCGGACCACCCCAACGGCTCTGGTGCACCGGCTGACGACGGAGCGCGACGAGATGCGGGCCCACCTGACCGAGGAGGAGCGGCAGTTGTTCGACCGCACCCTCACCGGCGACACCCGTCGCCACGTGGCCCACCGCACCCGGCAGGCCGCTGACCTGGTGCGGCAGGTTAGTGCTCAGCTGGAGCAGGTGCGTACCGTCTCCGGCCTCGGCGTCCGGCTGATCTGGGAGGTCAACAGCGAGCTCGATCCGCGGTTGAGGCAGGCCCGGGAGCTGTTGTTGCAGGATCCGGCGCGGCTGACCGAGGCCCAGCGCACCGCGTTGCACGACTTCTTTCGCGCCCGCATCGATGACGTCCGCGGCGCCGGTTCGACCGACGGGTGGGAACAGCAGCTCGGCGAGGTTCTCGACTACCGACGGTGGCACCGGTTCGTGGTGCAGGTCCGTTCCGCCGCTGGCGACTGGTCTGCGGTTACTCGACGCCAGCACGGCGCCAAATCGGGTGGCGAGAAGGCCATCGTGCTGCACCTGCCGCTGTTCGCCGCGGCCGGCGCGCACTACCGGGCCGCACCCTCGGCGCCCCGGCTCATCCTGCTCGACGAGGTCTTCGTCGGCGTCGACCAAACCAACCGTGGACAGTTGATGGCCGTGTTGAGCGCCCTCGACCTCGACCTGCTGCTGACCTCCGATCAGGAGTGGTGCACCTACGCCGAGGTGGACGGCATCGCCATCCACCAACTGATCGCCGGCGCGGAGGACGGCGATGACGCCGTCACCACCGCCCGTTTCGTCTGGACCGGCCGCGACGTCGTGGCGGCAGACGTGACATGACGGCTGCTCGATTCGACCGCCCGGAACTCGCGCCGCTGTGGGCGGAGGCACGCCGTCGACTGGCGGCCACCGACGGAACGGTGAGTCGCGTGCACCTGCGCGGGCTGCGTCCGGCCGAGCGAGCCGCCCTGGCAGATCTGCTCGGCCTCGCGTACACCCCCGATCCGGAGGTCACGGTCGCGCTGCGGGGACTGGACGCGATCCTGCGTGCCGCCACCGGCGGGCTGGACACCCGAGGTGTGGTGGAGGCGATCGGTGGGCCGATCGCCGACCGGGCGGGTGACCGGCGCCGGCAGGCAGCCGACCGGGCCGAGTTGTGGCGCTGGGCGCGTGAGCACCCCGTCGTCGCCGCCGAACCGGCACTGCAGCCCTGGCTCGACGGCGTACGCGCCGGCGGCCTCGTTTCCGGCGACGCGCTCGTCACCCGCGCCCTGCTGGATCAGGTGTTTCATGTCCTCGCGGCATTGCCGGTGTTGGGGGAACCGCTGCCGGTGCTGGCCGCACGGCTCATCGGCGACTCGCATGCCCTCGACGACGATGGTCGACTCGGCAAGCTGGTGCTCCGTGCCCTGGCAGCCCTGCACGACGAAGAACCGCCAGCCGACGCCGAGCACCGCCGACGGCTCTGGGAACATGCGGGCGTCGCCTGCGACGAGCTTTCCACCACCGTCTTGGTCGCCGGGCTGCGACCACCCGGCGACGATCCGCTCGCCAGCGGACTGCGGGCATGGGCTGACGCCGGTCAGGCCACAGTGGTCACCCTGGCGCAGCTGAAGCATTACCCCGTCAGTCGGCTGGACGGGCCGGTGTTCGTCGTCGAGAACCCGGCAGTGTTGACGGTCGCTCTGCGGCACTTCGGTGCTGCGTGTCCGCCGCTGGTCTGCGTCGCCGGGTGGCCGAGCACGGCGGCCGTGGTGCTGTTGCGCGGTATCGCCGCGACCGGGGCGGAGCTGCACTATCACGGAGACATCGACGGTGAGGGTCTGCGGATCGCCGCGCACGTGATGACCAAGACGGGCGCGCGGCCGTGGCTGTTACAGGCTGAGGACTATCTCGATGCCGCACCGGGTGTCGGCCCGGTCGCTGGCCGGATCGACGACACGCCGTGGGACCCACGGCTGGCTGAGGTCGTCCGCGGACACGACGTCGCACTGCTCGAGGAGGTCGTGCTCGAGTCCCTGCTCGTCGACATGGCCGCACGGGCTGGTGTCGAACGGGCCGTGTGACTGCGGTCAGGTGAGTGCGTGGCCGCTGACACCCAGGGTCGCACCCGCCGGTGGGGCGCGTCGCGCCGCCGGAGAAGATGTCAGCATGAGCGATCCCACACTTCCCAGGCGCGTCGTCGTCACCGGGGCCACCGGCAAACTCGGTCGCGCCGTGGTCGCGCACCTGCGCGCCATAGGCGTCGACGTGCTCGCCGTCGACCGCGCGGGCGGACGCGACCCCCGCGACGTCAACGGCGAGTTCCTCCTCGTCGACCTCACCGACTACGGGCAGGTGGTGGAGGCGTTCACCGGCGGCGCCGACGAGCACGCCGGCGGCGTCGACGCGATCGTGCACCTGGCAGCGGTCCCGGCCCCCGGCCTGATGTCGAACGCGACCACCTTCGCGAACAACTCGGCGGCGACGTACAACGTGTTCGCCGCAGCCAGGGCTGCAGGGATCAAGCGGGTGGTGTGGGCGTCGAGCGAGACGGTGCTGGGGCTGCCGTTCGACACCCCGCCGCCGTACGCGCCGGTCGACGAGGAGTACGCGCCGCGACCGGAGTCCACGTACTCGCTGAACAAGGCGCTCGAGGAGGAGATGGCCCGGCACTTCTGCCGGTGGGACCCCGAGCTGGTTATGGTGGGCCTGCGGTTCTCCAACGTCATGGACGTCGAGGACTACGCGCCGTTCCCCTCGTTCGACGCGGACCCGGCGCTGCGCCGGTGGAACCTGTGGGGCTACATCGACGCCCGCGACGGCGCCCAGGCGGTCGAGCGGGCCCTCGCCCACGACCAGCCGGGCGCCGAGGTCTTCATCATCGCCAACGCCGACACGGTCATGAGCAGGTCCAGCGCCAGCCTGATGGCCGAGGTCTACCCGGGTGTCGAGATCCGCAAGGAGCTCGGCGAGCACGAGACGCTGCTCAGCATCGACAAGGCGCGACGGGTGCTGGGCTACGAGCCGCGGCACTCATGGCGAGACCACGTGGACACCGCGGGCCGCTGACGCCTCTACCTCGGCGTAGGCCTGGGTCATCCGGGAGAAGTCGTCGGCGCCGTGCCCGGCGCTGATCGCCCGCAGGGCCGCCGCGCGGGCCGCCCGTAGCACGTCCGCGTCGATTCGGTGCTCCTCGGCGGCGTCGATGATGTGGGCCATGCTGGCGGCGGTGGAGGCGATGGCGGAGACGTCGGCGGCATGGTCGTCGGCGCCCAGCCGGCGGGCCATGTCGTCGATGAGGTCCGGCAGCAGGCCCCCGATGCCCTTGGCGTACGGGGCGAGCGCGGTCGGGCTGATCTGTTCGGCCCGGGCCAGTGCGAAGGCGTGGGCGACGCCGCTCATCAGGATCGCGGCGTGGAAACCCGGCCGTTTAGGGCCGGGAGGTAACGCCGCTCCCTCCCCTCGATGCTCGTCTTGCATGATGGGTGGATAGAATGTGAGGCGTGGGTGAGGTGGTGAAGCGGGCATACAAGTACCGCTTCTATCCGACCCCCGAGCAGGCCGATCAGCTCAACCGCACCTTCGGGTGCGTGCGCAAGGTTTACAACCTCGCCTTGGAGGCGCGCACCCGTGCGTGGGCCGTTGACCGGCAGCGCAGCACCTATGTGCAGTCCTCGGCGTGGCTGACCGAGTGGAAGCGCACCGAGGAGCTGGCGTTCCTTAACGAGGTCAGCTCGGTGCCGTTGCAGCAGACGCTGCGGCACCTGCAAGCCGCGTTCGCCGCGTTTTGGGGCAAGCGGTCGCGCTACCCGCGTTTCAAGGCCAAGCGCAAGTCCCGGGCGTCGGCGGAATACACCCGCTCGGCGTTTCGCTGGCGTCACGGGCAACTCACCCTGGCCAAGATGGACGCCCCGCTGGGCATCGTGTGGTCGCGGCCCCTGCCCGAAGGGGCCGAACCGTCGACGGTCACGGTGTCCCGCGACGCGGCCGGTCGGTGGTTCGTCTCTCTGCTGGTCGATGACCCCACCGTCAAGGCACTGCCGCCGCTGTCCACGGCGGTCGGGGTGGACGCGGGCATCACCAGTCTGCTCACCTTGTCCACCGGGGAGAAGATCACCAACCCGCGCCACGAGCGCGCCGACCGGCGCAAGCTGGCCAAGGCGCAACGCAACCTGTCCCGTAAGGGCAAGGACACCAAGAACCGGGCGAAAGCCCGGCTTGCGGTGGCCCGCATCCATGCCCGCATCGCCGACCGGCGGCGGGATCACCTGCACAAGCTGTCGACTCGACTCGTCCGTGAGAACCAAACGGTCGTGATCGAAGACCTCAGCGTGCGCAACATGCTGCGCAACCACTCGCTGGCCCGCGCCATCTCCGACGCGGCGTGGACACAACTGCGCAGCATGATCGAGTACAAGGCCGCCTGGTACGGGCGGCAGGTTATCGCCGTCGACCGCTGGCATCCGAGCACGAAGACCTGCTCGGCGTGCGGTCGGATCAACACCGCCATGACCCTCGGCGTTCGCGTCTGGACGTGCCCCGGCTGCGATGCCGTGCACGACCGGGACGTCAACGCCGCCAGGAACCTTCTCGCCGCCGGGCTGGCGGAGAGGTGAAACGCCTGTGGAGGGCCGGTGAGACCCGACCCGCGAAAGCGGTGAAGGCGCGGCCCGGTGAAACAGGAACCCCCTCGGGTGACCGAGGGAATCCCCGCCCTTCAGGGCGGTGGAGGATGTCAACGCGGTCCAGAACATGTCGAGCAGTGCGATGTCGTGGGCGGCGGCGCGGCCGGGCTCCGGTCCGAGCCAGTCGGCGGCTCCGCCGATGCTGGCCAGGGTCGCCCGGTGGGTCTGCCAGATGTCCTCCGGGCCGCTGTACAGCACGAGCGCGGCAGGTCCGCCGATGGTGAGGGCCGGGGTCATGATCGCGCCGTCGAGGTAGTCCACGCCGCGCGAGCCCGCCCACTCGCTCATGTCGCGAGTGCTACGTGGCGTGTCGGCGGTGAGGTTCACCAGGGTGTGGCCCTTCAACGCGGCAGCGGCCGGTTCGACGATCGCGCGAACCGCCGCATTGTCGATGACGCAGGCGAGCGTCAGTGGGCTGGCGCGTACCGCCTCGTCCACGGTGGTCGCTCGTCGCGCGCCTCGGGCGACGAGTGGGTCGGCCCGGGCGGCGGTCCGGTTCCAGACGGTGGTGGGGTGCCCGGCGGCCAGCATGGCGCCGGCCAGCGCCTGACCCATCGGCCCGAGTCCGAGATCGTGACGGGGGGACGGACGTGCTCGGACATGGAGGTGCTCCTCAAAGAGACGGGATGGCGCCGCAACGTGTGTGGACCGTTCGGCAGGGCCGGTCCCATCCTGCGTCCGTCAGGTTCGGGGCATCAAGTACGCACTATTTCCTCAGGTACTTACCTTTTGGTGGGTGGCACACCCTGGAAGGTTTCAGCGTGCGGCCTGGTAGGCGCGGCCGACGGCGGTCGCCGTGCTGCCGGTACGGAAGAGCCCGGTCTGGTCCTTGTCGGTAGCGGGCAGGCCGAACCAGGCGTACCGGTGCAGCCAGCTCAGCCAGCTGAGCATCCGGGTCGCCGCGGTGAGGAACGCGGCCTGCTGGGCCTGGCTGGGGAAGCGGACGCCGTTGGAGAAGTCGATCAGGGCGAACTCGGTGAGCCAGATCGGCAGCTTGTAGCGGTCGTGGACCGCCTGGAGGTACGACTTGAGCTGGTTGACCGCGTTGGCGGTGGTGAAGTCGCCGCCGTACCAGTGCAGGGCGATGAAGTCGACCCGGTAGCCGCGCTCCTTCGCGCCGGTCATGAAGCGGTCGAGCCATTCGCCCGGTCGGTCCCCGCCCCAGGCTACGGCAGGGCTGCCCAGTGGGAGGCCGGTTGACTCCAGTTGCGGCCACAGGTCCAGCGCCTGTTCCACGCTCATGTTCGCCTGACCGCCCATGTCCGGCTCGTTGAAGCCGAGCAGCTGTCGCCCGTTCTTCTTGGCCTGTTGCAGGCTATTGGCGGTGACGCTTTTCGCGCCCCAGATCATGGGGACGAACTCGCTGCCCTTCGGGCTGGTGACGCCCGGGTGGCCCACGTTCCAGGTGTAGTACCAACGAGCCGTGGAGTTGGCCAGCGCCTCGCTGACGCCGTTGAAGGTCCAGACGCCGACGCCCTTCTTCTTCGAGGTCACCGCGGGCGCCGGCGCGGCCGGGCGGGCCGTCGTCGGCTTCGGCTTCGGGGTCGCCGCTGAGGGCGTGGTGGTGGCTGGCGTGGTCGCGGCGGGCGCGCTGGCCGGTGGGGTGGTGGCCGGCAGCGCCTCGACCGCCGGGGCCGCCGCGGGGGCGGGGGTTGATCCGGTCGGTTGTGCCACGACGATCGCCCCGATCACCAGTGCGGCGACCGCGGCGGCTGCGGAGATCGGCCCCAGTACGCCCTTCGACCCGAACGAGAAGCGGTTGCGCAGCCCGCCGGTGCCCCGGAGCGCACCGCCGGCAAGGGGCTCGGCGGGCGTGGGCAGGGCGGTCGCCGCCGGGATGCCGGCCGCGAGGTTCTCGGCCATTCCGGGTGGGATCGGCAGTAGCGGAAGCTCGGCGAGCAGGCGTTCGACCGGGAGCAGGTCGCGGGCCCAGGAGCCGCAGGCACCGCATTCCCGTACGTGGCGGGCAAGGCGCTTGCGCCACAGCGGGCTCGGTCGGCCGTCCCACGTCTGGGTCACGTCGCGCAGGGCGGGGCAGGCGGCGGTGGCGCGCAGCGCGCGGACCACGCTCCGGGACACCTCCAGCTGTTCTTTCATTCGCTGGATCCGTACCGCCGCGTGGCCCTCGGTCAGGCCGAGTGCCGAGGCGAGGTCGGCTCGGTCGAGGTTGCCGGTGGCCTCCAGCCACCAGAGGGCGAGCAGCGTCTGGTCGTCGTCGTCGAGCCAGCGGGTCGCCTCGGCCACCTCGCGGCGCTGGTCGGTCAGGCCGAGCCGGAGGATCGTGATCCCGGCGAAGTCCGCGGCCGGGTCGGGCACCCCGTACGCGGTGTCGAGGTCGGCGGTGTGGGTCAGCGCGTCGCGGCGCTGCTGCTCGCGGTCGCGCACCTGCCGCACGGTGATGGCGATCAGCCAGGACCGGTACGCGGTCGGATCTCGCAGGTCGGGCAGGTGCCGGACGACGCGTAGCAGGGTCTCCTGGACCACGTCGTCGACGTCGGCGTGCCCCCGCAGCGCCCGGCCGACCACGTTGTAGACGAGGGGGAGCGACGCTGCCACCAGGGCGTCGAGCGCCTGCGGATCGCCGTTGCGGGCGGCCACCACCAGGTCGGTGTCGGCTTCACCTCGACCGGTTCCGCGCATCGTTTCCACTCCTTCGTGTGGTCGCATCGCTACCCAGTGGAAGACCGTGGTGGTTCACCACCAATGCCTCCCCTCAGGAGACCGGCGGGCCGCAGCGGGATAACAGTTTCCACGGCCGGGCCGGACGGAACCAGGCGCGGCGGTCGCTCTCCCGCCCGTCCGTCGATTTCGGATCCATCACAGTGAACGTCTTCACTTGGCCACAACGAGCGCGTAGCCTGCCTGAAACGATTCATAGAGCGGAGGCCCGCGTGACTCGTCGTACTCTCGGATTCTGGCCGGCTGCCCGGCGGCGCCGGACAGCGGTGCTCCTGGCGGCGACGACCGTCGTCGCGGTGGTCCTCGGCGGGGCGCCGCCGGCGCTCGCCGCACGGGGGCACGCGCCGGGCGCACCGGCCTCGCTGACGGTCGGCGACCGGAGTCGCCCGCTCAACGTCGAGGGCGTCCCGCGGTTCGGTTGGCTGCCCCGCGACGCCGACCCCGGTGAGGCGCAGACCGCCTACCGGATCACCGTCACCGCGACCGGCGGCGACCGGGTCTGGGACTCCGGCAAGGTCGCCTCCGGCCAGCAGTCCTACGTGCCGTACGTCGGACCGGCCCTGCGTGCGGGCACGGCGTACGAGTGGACGGTCCGCACCTGGGACCGCACCGGCCGGCAGTCCCCGCCCGCCGCTGGCGCGTTCGAGACCGGCATCGACGACAGCCAGTGGGAGGGCGCCAGCTGGATCCGGCGCGCCACCACCGAGGCCGACGACTACACCCTGGCCCGCACCGAGGTACGCCCCAACGCCAGCCGCGTGGTCCGGGCCCGCGCCTACACCGCCGCCGACCACACCTACGAGCTCTACCTCAACGGCACCCGCGCCGACCGGGGCACCTCCTTCGGCTACCCGGGGGAGGACTACTACCAGGCTGCCGACGTCACCAGGCTGGTGAAAGCCGGTGCGCCGCTGGTCATCGGAGTGCGTTACCACTGGTACGGCAGCGGTCAGGGCCGCCCCGCCGGTGCCCGGGGCCTGCTGGTGAAGCTGGTCGTCGAGCACGCCGACGGCTCCCGGGAGGTGTACGGCACGGACGGCTCCTGGCGGGTCGCCCGGGACACCCAGTTCGTCGCGAACGCCGAGCGCCGCAACGGCGAGGGCGACCGGGTCGAGCGGCAGGACGCCCGCGCCGAGGTCGCCGGCTGGATGCGGCCCGGCTACGACGACAGCGCCGCCGGGTTCGCCGCCGCCGAGGTGCTCGGCGCGCATCCGACCGCGTCGTCTCCGCATCTGATCGGGCAGGAGACCCGGCTGGTCGAGACCTCCGTCGAGCCGGTCGCGCTGCGTACCGCCGCCGACGGCACGGTCGTCGCCGACTTCGGCGTGGTCATCCCCGCGCGCCCGGTCGTCCGGTTCGACGCCGGCGTCGCCGGGCGCACGGTCGATCTGCGGGCCGGATACACCCTCACCGACACCGGCCGGGTCGACACGTCCACCCTCCAGTCGCAGGGCACCACCATGAGCTTCCCGTACCTGCAGAAGGACGGGCCGCAGGAGTTCCACGCCTTCACCCACCTCGGCTTCCGCTACCTGGAGATCCCCGGCGCCGGCGAGCAGATCTCGGCGCACGACGTCTCCGCCGTCGTGGTGCACACCGACGTCCCGTCCGGCCGGGAGGCGAGCTTCACCAGCTCGAACGCCACCCTCGACGCGGTGTGGACGATGATGAAACGGTCCGCGATCTACTCCGTCCAGGAGGCGTTCGTCGACACTCCCACCCGGGAGAAGGGCCAGTTCCTCGGCGACGCCGCGAACATCTCGTACGCCACGATGGCCGCCTTCGGCGAGCGCGACGCCACTCAGCAGGCCATCCGCGAGTTCCTCCGCTCGGCCGCCCGCTACTGGACCGCCGAGGGCGACCGTGGTCGCTACAACGCCGTCTATCCCAACGGCGACGGCAAGCGGGACATCCCCGACTACTCGCTGATGTTCGTCGACTGGGTGTGGCGGTACTGGACCGAGACCGGCGACCGGGAGCTGCTGGCGGAGGCGTACCCGGCGATCCGGGACACCGCCGAGTACGTGTTGCGCCACATTCCGGCCACCGGCCCCACCGCCGGCCTGGTCACCGATCTGTCCGGCGGCAGCGGCGCCTACCGCTTCGGCATCATCGACTGGCCCGAGCCGGGCCGCTTCGGCTACGACATGACCGCCGCCGCGCGGACCACCATCAACGCCCAGAGCGTCGACGTGCTGCGGACCACCGCCCGGATGGCCGAGGCAGTCGGTCGGCCCGCCGCCGAGGTGACCGCGTACGACGGGCGGGCCGCCGACCTCACCGACGCGGTCAACGCCACGCTGCGCGCCGCCGATGGCAGCTACGTCGACGGGCTGTCGGCCACCGGTGCGCGCAGTGCCCACGCCGGGCAGCACGCCACGTCGTACGCCATCGCGCACGGGCTGGCCCCGCGGGCCGACCTGCCCGCGCTGGCCGACCACGTCGCGTCCATGGGGATGAAGCAGGGGCCGATGACCGCCCACTGGCTGCTGCGGGCGCTCGCCGACGCCGACCGGCCCGAGGCGGTGCTGCGGCTGCTGACCAACCCGGATGACCTGGGCTGGGCGAACATCCTCGCCCAGGGCGGCACCTTCACCTGGGAGGCCTGGACACTCGATCCCGGCAGCAACTTCAGCCAGTCGCACGGCTGGGGAGCGCAGGCGGTGGTCGACGTGCAGGAGACCCTGCTCGGCGTCCGCACCGCCAGCCCTGGGGCCGCCGTGGTCGACGTCGTGCCGCCCGCCGCCGGGCTCGACCGGGCGAGCGGCACGGTGTCCACCCAGCGCGGACCGGTCCGCCTGGACTGGCGGCGTACCGAGGGCGGCCTGCGCGTCGACCTCGACGTGCCGGTCAACGTCACCGCCCGGGTTGCCCTGCCGGTCATCCCCGGAAAGTCCTACCGGGCGGCCGGTCCGAGCAAGGCGACCTTCGTCGGGATCGAGGACGGCCGGGCCGTCTTCCAGGTCGGCTCCGGTCGGTCCAGCTTCCACCCGGTCGCCGGTCCGGCGGCCCAGCCCCGCTGACGTCCCGTTCGGGGCCGGTCACCGGCCCGCCACCACCGGAAGGATGAGGACCAGGAATGATGCGCATGACGCGGCGCCGCGCCGCACCCTCCGCGCTTCTCGTGCTGCTGCTCGGCCTGACGCCGACGGTGGTGCCGGGCCCGGCCGCGGCCGCCGCGCCGGCGGCCCCCGCGCCGACGGTGACCGGCCTGACCACCGAACGGGCCATCGAGCCGATCGGGCTGGACGTGGAGAAGCCCCGCCTCGGCTGGCGCATCGAGGCCACCACCCGGGGCGTGCTCCAGGAGTCGTACCAGGTGCGCGTCGCCACCAGTCCGGACCGGCTGGGCGACGCGGACGTCTGGGACAGCGGCCGGGTCCGGTCGCGACAGAGCACCCTCGTCCCGTACGCGGGCCCGCAACTGCAGCCGCGCACCCGGTACGCCTGGCAGGTCCGCGTCTGGGACACCGCGGGCCGCGACTCGGGGTGGAGCGCGCCGGCGTCCTGGGAGACCGGCGTACGGGGTGGTGACGGCTGGCAGGCCGACTGGGTCGGCATGCCGTCGCCCACCGAGTCCTGGGCCGACTACACGGTGCAGACGACGGTCCGGCTCGAACGCGACGCGGCGGGGATCTTCCTGCGGGCCCGTGGCGCGGGCAACGCGTACATGTGGCAGTTCTCCAGCACCGGCGGCAGCGCGAAACTGCGCC
The DNA here is from genome assembly GCF_053599855.1 of Micromonospora sp. NPDC005161. Lineage (NCBI taxonomy): Bacteria > Bacillati > Actinomycetota > Actinomycetes > Micromonosporales > Micromonosporaceae > Micromonospora > Micromonospora sp. NPDC005161. The sequence continues at coordinate 48,750 of NZ_JBSFYQ010000019.1, read as the reverse complement.
CGCACGTACGGGTCGACGGCGCCTGGACCCTGCTCAAGGAGGTGCCGCTCGGTGCGGTCGTACCGGCCGACAAGCTGACCGCGCCGCACATCCTGCGCATCACCGCGGCCGGCGACACCATCACCACCTGGGTCGACGGCACCCAGGTCGACGTCACCCGCAGCACCGCCCACCGGGCCGGGTCGGTGGGCCTGCGCACCAACGGGGTGGAGAGCGGGGTTTTCTCCGACTTCTCGGTGACCAGCGGCAGCGACACCCTTTACGCGGCCCCGCTCACCGACGGCGCGAACCCGTTCGGGGCGGGCACGGCCACCCCGGGCGGCCTGCGGGTCAGCGGCGACGCCGAGGCCATGCTCACCGCGCTGGACGCGAACCCGCTGCTGCGCCGGGGCTTCCGGGTCGACGGTACGGTCTCCCGGGCCCGGGTCTACGCCACCGCACTCGGGGTCTACCAGCTGTCACTCAACGGCCAGCGGGTCGGCGACCACGAGTTGGCACCCGGCTGGACGGACTACGACAAGCGGGTGCAGTACCAGACGTACGACGTCACCCGCCAGCTCCGCGCGGGCGACAACGCGCTCGGCGCGCTGCTCGGCGACGGCTGGTACGCCGGCAGCATCGCCTGGTTCGGCACCGACAACTACGGCTCCCGGCCGCACCTCAGCGCGCAGCTGGTCATCGACTACACCGACGGGCGCAGCGAGACGATCGGCACCGACGGCTCGTGGCGCGCCACCGCCGGGCCCTTCCTGCAGAGCGACCTCATCCATGGTGAGACCTACGACGCGCGGCGACTACCGGCCGGCTGGGACCGGCCCGGGTTCGACGACTCCGCCTGGTCGCCCGCCACCGTCGACGACGTCGACGCCACCGACCGGATCGTCGCCCAGGTCGACCCGCCGGTGCGGGTCACGCAGGAGCTGCCGGCCAAGGCGCTGACCCAGCCCACCCCCGGCACCTGGATCGTCGACCTCGGCCAGAACATGGTGGGCAAGGTCCGGCTGAAGGTCGACGGCCCGGCCGGCGCGACGGTCCGCATCCGGCACGCCGAGGTGCTCAACCCGGACGGCACCGCCTACACCGCCAACCTGCGCACGGCCAGGGCCACCGACCATTACACGCTGCGCGGCGGCGGGGCCGAGGTCTACCAGCCCACGTTCACCTTCCACGGCTTCCGCTACGTCGAGCTGACCGGCTATCCGGGCACGCCCGATCTGTCCACCGTCACCGGCCTGGTCATGCACACCGACGGGGAGCTCACCAGCGAGTTCGAGACCTCCAACGCGATGGTGAACAAGCTGCACAGCAACATCACCTGGGGGCAGCGCGGCAACTTCCTGTCCATCCCGACCGACACCCCGGCCCGGGACGAGCGGCTCGGCTGGACCGGCGACATCAACGTCTTCGCCAACACCGCCACGTTCAACATGGACAGCCTGACGTTCCTCACCAAGTGGTTGCAGGACCTGCGGGACGCGCAGTCGGCCAACGGCGCTTACCCCGACGTCGCGCCCCGGGCCTGCTGCGGGGACGGCGCGACCGGATGGGCCGACGCCGGGATCACCGTGCCGTACGCCCTCTGGCAGCGCTACGGCGACACCCGGGTCGTCGAGGAGCACTACGCGTCGATGGTGCGGTACGCGTCCTGGCTGGAGAGCACCAGCTCGGGTCACCTGCGTACCAACGCCGGCCCGTACCTCGACTGGCTCAACCTCGACGATCCGACGCCCGCCGGCGTCGTCGGAACGGCCTACTACGCCTACAGCATCCGGCTGTTGGGCCAGCTGGCCGGCGCCATCGGCAAGGACGCCGACGCGGCCCGCTACGCGGCGCTGTCCAAGGACATCGCGCAGGCGTTCGTCGACGCGTACGTCTCCGCCGACGGCACGGTGCAGGGCGACAGCCAGACCGGGTACGTGCTGGCCATCGGCATGGGCCTGCTGCCCGACACGCTGCGGGCCAAGGCCGCCGACCGGCTGGTCGCCAACGTGCAACGGCACGACTGGCACCTCTCCACCGGCTTCCTCGGCACCCCGGACCTGCTGCCGGCGCTCAGTGAGACCGGGCATCTGGACGTCGCGTACCGGCTGCTGCTCAACGACACGTATCCGTCGTGGGGTTACGAGATCGCCAAGGGCGCGACCACGATCTGGGAGCGCTGGGACTCGATCAAACCCGACGGCAGCTTCGGCGACGTGGGAATGAACTCCTTCAACCACTACGCGTACGGCGCGGTGGGCGACTGGATGTACCGGACCGTGGCCGGCATCCAACCCGACGCCGGCAATCCCGGGTACGCGCACCTCACGTTCGCCCCGCAGCCGGGTGGAGACCTCACCTCGGCCAGGGCGTCGTACCGCTCGGCGTACGGGACGATCGGCAGCGACTGGGATCTCGACGCGCGCGGGGACATGCGGCTGCGGCTCACCGTGCCGGCGAACACCACCGCGACCGTACGCCTGCCGGCACCGGGGCGGAACGCGGTCACCGAGGGCGGCCGGCCGGCGGATCAGGCCGACGGCGTGCGGTTCGTCCGGATGGACGGCACGGTCGCCGTCTACGAGATCGGCTCCGGTTCGTACTCCTTCGCGATCGACCGGGTGCTCGGCGACCTGGGCGACGCCGGCGACACGGTGCGGGAGCTGGTGACGCTCACCGACCAGCTCGCCGCTGAGCTGGGCCGACCGGTGGCCGAGTACCTGCGCGGCCGGTTCAGCCGACTCGCCGCGGAGACGACGGCGGCGCGCACGGCGTACCTGGCGGGCAATTCCCGTTCCGCCGCCGGTGACGTGCACCGAGCCCTGGCGAGCGCCGCCGACACGGCCCGGTGGCTGCGCACCCAGGTCGCCGCGGGTCGCCTCGACCAGGCCCACGCGGACCGGTTCACCGTGCTGCTCACCCGGGTCGATCAGCGGCTCTCCGCGGCGTCGTCGACCCTGGTCGGCGCCGTGGTCAGACTCGACCTGCCGGTGGGGGAGCGGCTGCCCGGCGCGGTCGTACGCGCCACCGTCACGGTGACCAACGGCGGGCGGGACCCGCTGACCGGCGTGACCTCCGATCTGCGGGCACCCGACGGCTGGACGGTCACGCCGGTCGGCAGGCGGGCCACCACGGTCGCACCGGGCGGCACCGTCAGCCACGGCTACGACCTGCGGATCCCCGCCGGTCAGGCGCCGGTGAGCGGGGCCATCGACGGCTCCGCCAGCTACCGCCACCGGGGTGGCGCCGCCACACTGCCCGTCGCGGGAACGGTCACCGTCGCGCCGGCGGTGCAGGTCGTGTCGGCGGTCCCGGTCCCGGCCGACGTCGCGCCGGGCGTCGCGACGACGGTCGGCACGGTGCTGCGCAACCGGGCCGCCGTGCGGGTGACGGGGCAGCTGACCGTCATCGCGCCGGACGGCTGGCGGGTGGCGCCGGCCACCGCCGGGTACGACCTCGCCCCCGGCGCGCAGACCACCGTGTCGACCGTCCTCACCGCGCCGGTGTCCGTGACGCAGGGGCCGGTGGAAATCACGGTGGCCACCGGCGACACGGCGGCCGAACGGCGTACGCTCGCGATCCCGGTCCGGTTCGACAATCCGCCGCCGGGCGCGTACGACCACGTCGACCTCGGCGATCCGGCCTCCGAGCAGGCCCACGGCCTCACCGCCTCGACCTACTCGGCCACCAGCACCGAGGCCGGCCTGACCCGCCGGTACACCGACACGACCCGCCCCGGTGGCTGGTTCGAGTTCGACCTCGCCGTCGAGCCCGGCGAGCCGTTCGTGTTGCGCTCGATCGAGACCTACGACGGGCCGCAGCTGAAGGACTACGAGGTGGTCGTGGACGGGGTGGTGGCGTACAGCCGCTCGTGGCGACGGACGGTGGGTGGAGCCGGCACGGTCAGCTACCAGTTCGTGGTCGACCTGCCGGACGCGACCCGCGACGGGGCGGTGCGGGTGCGCTTCCGGGACACGGGTGACGGCTACGACCCGTCGGTCGCCGACGTCTGGGCTACGCCGGTCCCGGCGGCCTGACGCACCCGCGCCGCTGTCGTCCTCCCGACGCCAGACCCGTTGCCTCTCGCCGTCCCCATGCCCGGGTTGGCCCAGCCGCCCTTTGCTCTGCTTCAATCGGCGCAACACCGGCGGTGCCTTTTCGTTGCGCCCGTTGAAGCAGAGCAAAGGGCGGTCAGCTCGGCCACCCCGGTCAGCTCGGCCACCCCGGTCAGCTCGGCCACCCCGGTCAGCTCGGCCACCCCGGCCACCCGGTCAGCTCGGTCAGCCCGGCCACCGGAGGCCGCCGCTCCAGCCACTGGTGCGGTTCGGGCGGTCAGCGCCGGGTGCGCCGGGGGTGGTCGCTGGAGCGGCGGACGACCAGCTCCGGCTGGAAGACCACGTGCCGGTGCCGGTGCGTGTCGCCGGGCTCGGCCTCCTCCAGCAGCAGCTGAGCCGCGGTGCGGCCGAGCTGGTCGCGGGGCTGGCGTACCGATGACAGCGGCACCGCCGCCGCGTCGGCGAACTCGATGTCGTCGTAGCCGACGATGGCCACGTCGGCCGGCACCCGCAGGCCGCGCGCGGTCAGCTCCTGGAGTACGCCGAGTGCGATCAGATCGTTGGCGCAGAAGACGGCGGTGGGGCGCTGCCGGGCCGGCAGCGTCAGCAACTCCTCGGCGGCGCGCCGGCCGGCGGCGACGGTCAGGCTGGTGGTCACCGCCACCCGGAGTTCGGCGCCGTTGCCGCGTTCCTCCAGGGCCGCTGCGGCACCGGCGTGCCGGTCGGCGACCTGGGCGAGGGAGAGCGGGCCGCCGAGGTAGGCGATGCGGTGGTGGCCCTGGTCCAGCAGGTGGTCCATGGCGAGCCGGCCGCCGAGGACGTCGTCGACCGCCACCGAGCAACGGTTCGCCCGGCCCGTGCCCCGGTCCACCAGCACCACCGGGATGCCCCGGTCGATGAGCTTGTCCAGGTTGGGCTGGGGGCCGTGGCCGACCGGGGTGATGAGGACGCCGCGGACCCGCTGTTCCTCCAGCAGCTCCAGGTGGCGGCGCTCGCGGGCGCTGTCCTCGCCGCTGTTGCAGACGACGAGCATGGCGTCGGCCTCCTCGACCACCTGTTCGGCGCCGCGCACGACGTCGGTGAAGAACGGGTTGGCCACGTCCAGGACGACGATGGCGACGGTGCGGCTGTGCCCGGCGCGTAGTTGGCGCGCGGAGTCGTTGCGGACGTAGCCGAGCGTGCTGATGGCGTCGAGCACCCGCTGTCGGGTGGCGGGGGCGACCGTGTCGGGCCGGTTGAGCACGTTGCTCACCGTGCCGAGGGAGACGCCGGCGTGCCGGGCGACCTCCTTGATGTTCGCCGTTGCCATGACTCCCTCGACGTTCCGTGCGGTGGTCGCGGCCCCGAGCCCGGCGCGGGTCGCGGTCGCGGTGATCCCCGGAAAGCCCGTCGCGGGGACGGCTGGACCGGGTAGTTCCGGCAGTGTATAGCGGCTAAAACGTTTCATCCAGCCGCCCGGCGGCCCCGCGCGTCGCGTCGCCGAACGACGGCACGGGTCGGATGGGGCCTGGAGCCCGCATCAGCAACAGGGAGGAAATCATGGCGAAACCCTTGACGCTCGCGAATGCCTCCCCCTACGGTCCATGCACGACTCATGAAACGATTCAGGAGGGATCGGATGACCGCCGACGCACCGGGCACGGACGGCGTTCCGCTGCTGGTACTCGACGGCGTGACGAAGTCCTTCGGGGCCGTCGCCGCGCTGCGTGGGGTGCACCTGGCGCTGCACGCCGGCGAGGCCCACGCCCTGGTCGGCGAGAACGGGGCGGGCAAGTCCACCCTGGTGAAGATCCTGGCCGGTGCGCACCCGCCGGACGCCGGCGAGATGACCCTGGACGGGCAACCACTGCGGCTGCGCGGTCCCGCCGACGCCCGGGCCGCCGGCATCGCCGTCATCTACCAGGAGCCGACGCTCTTTCCGGATCTGTCCGTGGCGGAGAACATCTTCATGGGCCGGCAACCGCTTCGCGGCCTGCGCCGCATCGACAGCGCGGCGATGCACCGCGACGCCGAGCGGCTGTTCCAGCGGCTCGGGGTCCGGATCGACCCGACCCGCCCCGCCCGCGGGCTCTCCATCGCCGACCAGCAGCTCGTCGAGATCGCCAAGGCGATCTCCTTCGACGCCCGCGTCCTGGTCATGGACGAACCCACCGCCGCGCTCTCCGGTGTGGAGGTCGAGCGGCTCTTCGCGGTCGCCCGGTCGCTCTGCGAACGCGGCGCGGCGGTGCTGTTCATCTCGCACCGCTTCGACGAGGTGTTCGACCTCTGCCACCGCGTCACCGTGCTGCGCGACGGCGCCTGGGTCTCCAGCGACCGGGCCGCCGACCTCACCGTCGACGAGGTGGTGCGGCGCATGGTCGGCCGGGACGTCTCCTCGCTCTACCCCAAGCAGGTCGCGGAGCTGCGGGACACGCTTCTCGAGGTCCGTGGGCTGACCCGGGCCGGCGTCTTCACCGACGTGTCGTTCTCCGTCCGGGGTGGGGAGATCGTCGCGCTCGCCGGCCTGGTCGGCGCCGGCCGCAGCGAGGTCGCCCGCGCCGTCTTCGGCGTCGACCGCTACGACGCGGGCGAGGTGCTGGTGGCCGGGCGAGGTGTCCCGGCGGGCAGGCCGGGCCGGGCGATCGCCGCCGGCATGGCGCTGGTCCCCGAGGACCGGCGGCAGCAGGGCCTGGTCATGGAGCTGTCGGTGGAGCGCAACGCGACGCTGGCCCGCCGCCGGGCGCTGAGCCGCCTCGGCCTCCTGCTCGGCGGCGCGGAGCGCGCCGAGGCCCGCAGCTGGACGCGGCGGCTGCAGGTGAAGGCCGCCCGGCTCGGCGCCCCGGTGGCGACCCTCTCCGGCGGCAACCAGCAGAAGGTCGTGCTCGCCAAGTGGCTGGCCACCGAACCACGGATCCTGATCGTCGACGAGCCCACCCGTGGCATCGACGTCGGCACCAAGGCCGAGGTGCACCGGCTGCTCTCGGAGCTGGCCGGCGAGGGCCTGGCCATCCTCATGATCAGCAGCGAACTGCCCGAGGTGCTCGGCATGGCCGACCGGGTCCTGGTCATGCACGAGGGGCGACTGGTCCGTGAGCTGTCCCGGGCCGAGGCGGACGAGACCTCCATCATGTTCGCCGCCACCGGTCAAGGAGTGCCCGCATGAGCCGCACCGACGCCGCCGCGCCCGAGCAGGTCGCCGGGAACGCCCCGACCGACCGCGGTCGGCAGCGCCGCGGCCTCGCCGAGCGGCTGCTCGCCGTACGCGAGCTGAGTCTCCTGATCGCGCTCGGGTTGCTGATCCTGGTGACCACCGTGCGCAACGACCGGTTCCTGAGCGGCCAGAGCGTCAAGGACCTGCTGCTGGGCTGCGCGATCCTGGTGATCCTGGCGGTCGGGCAGACCCTGGTCATCGTCACCCGCAACGTCGACCTCTCCGTCAGCTCGATCCTCGGTCTGGTCGCCTTCGCCACCGGCTCGCTGTTCCTCTCCGCGCCCGGCACCCCGTGGCCGGTGGCGCTCGTCCTGGGTGTCGCGCTGGGCGCGTTCTGCGGCGTGGTCAACGGCGGCCTGATCGCGGTGGCCCGGGTGCCCGCCCTGGTCATCACCCTGGGCACCCTCTACGCCTTCCGCGGCGTCGACTACTACTGGGCGTCCGGGCGGCAGATCAACGCCGCCGACATGCCCTCGTCGTTCCTGCAGCTGGGCAACCAGACCGTGCTCGGCGTACCCGTGCTGTTCCTCATCGCGTTGGTCGTCGTCGCCGTCGTCGGGTTCTACCTGCGCTCCTACCGCAGCGGCCGCGAGCTCTACGCGATCGGCTCGGAACCGGCCGCCGCGCGGCTCTCCGGCATCCCGGTGGGCCGCCGGGTGTTCGCCGTCTTCGTCGCCAACGGCGCGCTCGCCGGCCTCGCCGGCGTGCTGTACGCGGCCCGGTTCGGCACCCTCGACGCGGCCGCCGGCACCGGCCTGGAACTCCAGGTCGTCGCCGCCGCCGTGGTCGGCGGGGTGGCGATCTTCGGCGGCAGCGGCAGCGCCTACGGCGCGGCGCTCGGCGCCGTGCTGCTGACCACGATCGGCAGCTCGCTCGCCGTCCTGCGCATCGACCCGTTCTGGCAGCAGGCCGTGGTCGGCGCGCTCATCCTCGCCGCCATCGGGCTGGACCGGCTCCTGGCCCTGCGGGTGGCGGCCCGCCTCCGAGGGAGAAGTGCCCATGGCGCATGACAGCCTGTACGCCGCACCACCCACCGTCGAGGCCGAGCCCGGCGCGGGCCGACTCGCCACCCTGCGCGGGCTGTTCGGCTCCTGGGACGCGGTGATCGTCGGCGCCCTCGTGGTGGCAGTGCTGGTCGCCGGGTTGACCGTGGAGAACTTCGCCACCGGCCGCAACGCCCAGTTCCTGCTGCTCGACCTGGTGCCGCTGGCGTTCATCGCGCTGCCGATGACGCTGATCGTGATCACCGGCGAGATCGACCTGTCCGTGGCCAGCATGGTGGGCCTGTGCAGCACGTTGATGGGACAGCTCTGGCTCTCCAGTGGACTGTCGCTGGAGCTGATCTGCGTCCTCGTGGTGCTGCTCGGGGCGGCGCTCGGCGCGGTGAACGGTCTCTTCGTCACCGGTTTCGGCCTGCCGTCCCTGGCGGTCACCATCGGCACGCTCGCCCTCTACCGGGGGCTGTCCTTCGTCGTGCTCGGCGACCAGGCGGTCGCGGACTTCCCGGCCGACTGGACGGCCGCCGTGGTGCGGAACATCCCCGGCACGTCGATCCCGGTCGTGCTGGTGCCGCTGCTGCTGCTCGCCCTGGTCTTCGGGGTGGTGCTGCACGCCACCCCAGCCGGCCGGGCGCTCTACGCCATGGGCAACAACGACCAGGCCGCCACGTTCACCGGCGTCTCGGTGGCCCGGACGAAGTTCTGGCTCTTCGTGGTCTCCGGCGCCGTGTGCGGGCTGGTCGGCATCTTCTGGACCCTGCGGTACGCCAGCGCCCGCGGCGACAACGCCACCGGCCTGGAGCTGACCGTCGTCACCGCTGTGCTGCTCGGCGGGGTCTCGATCTTCGGCGGCCGGGGCGCCCTGCTCGGTGTGCTGGCCGGCGTCCTGCTCCTCGGCGTCCTGCGCAACGCGTTGCAGCTCGCCGACGTCGACGCCAACGCCCTGACGATCGTCACCGGCACCCTGCTCATCGCATCCGTGGTGCTGCCCAACGCCGTCGCGGACATCCGCGCCCGGCTGCACCGTCGACGACAGCGGCACTCCGTCGCTTCGTGAGGTCCCCCGCTCACCAACCACCCCCGGAAGGATGACGATGTCCGCATACCGCAGAGGCCTCCGTGTCGGGGCCACCAGCCTCGCCCTGGCCGCACTGCTGCTCAGCGCCGCAGCGTGCGGCGGCACCACCCGTGACAACTCCGGTAACGACGCCGGCGCCGGCAACCAGGCGAGCGGCGCCGCCAACCCCGACGCCGCCATCAAGGAAGGTCTCAAGATCGCCTTCCTGCCGAAGCAGCTGAACAACCCCTACTTCACCGTCTCGGACAACGGCGGCAAGGACGCGGTCACCGAGTTCAAGGGTGAGTTCAAGGAGGTCGGCCCGTCCGAGGCGAGCGCCTCGTCGCAGGTCAGCTACATCAACACCCTGTCCCAGCAGGGCATGGACGTGATCGTCACCTCGGCCAACGACCCGAACGCCATCTGCGGCGCGCTCAACCAGGCGAAGGCGGCCGGCGCGAAGATCGTCACCTTCGACTCCGACACCAAGCCGGAGTGCCGGCAGATCTTCGTCAACCAGGTCACCGCCGAAGGCATCGCGGAGAACCAGGTCAAGCTGATCTCGCAGCAGATCGGCGGCGAGGGCGAGATCGCGATCCTCTCCGCGACCGCCAACGCGACCAACCAGAACGCCTGGATCGCGCTGATGAAGGAGGAGCTGAAGAAGCCCGAGTACAGCAAGATCAAGCTGGTCACCGTGGCGTACGGCAACGACGACGACCAGAAGTCCTTCCAGGAGACCCAGGGTCTGCTCCAGTCGTACCCGAACCTCAAGGGCATCATCTCCCCGACCACCGTCGGCGTCGCGGCTGCCGGGCGCTACCTCAGCGGATCGCAGTACAAGGGCAAGGTCAAGCTGACCGGTCTGGGCACCCCCAACCAGATGCGCCAGTACGTCAAGGACGGCACCGTCGACGCGTTCGCCCTGTGGAGCCCGGCCGACCTCGGCTACCTCGCGGCGTACGCCGGCGCGGCGCTGGCCTCCGGCCAGATCACCGGCGCCGAGGGCGACAAGTTCAAGGCCGGCAAGCTCGGCGAGTTCACCGTCGGCAAGGAGGGGGTGGTCATCCTCGGCCCGCCCACCGTCTTCGACAAGAGCAACATCGACCAGTTCCAGTTCTGATCGCCCTCCCGGTCGGTGCGGCGTACACCGCGCCGCACCGACCGGGGGAGCCGACGGGAGAACCATGCCCCGCGTCTGCTTCACCCTCCAGGTAGACCCCGACCGACTGGACGAGTACCGCGCCCGCCATGCACGGGTCTGGCCGGAGATGCTCGCCGCCCTGGCCGAGAGCGGTTGGCACGACTACTCGCTCTTCCTCCGCGACGACGGCCTGCTCGTGGGCTACCTGGTCACCGACGACTTCGCGGCGGCCCAGGCCGCCATGCAGACCAGCGACGTCAACACCCGCTGGCAGGCGGAGATGGCGCCCTACTTCGTCGGCCTCGACCACGGCGCCGCCGACCGGGCCATCCGGCCGCTGGACGAGGTCTTCAACCTTGAGGCGCAGCTCAGCGCAGAGCGTGAGACGCGGCTCGCCGCACAGACGGGAGAAACCCCATGACGCAGTTCGACGCGCAGACCCTTGAGCGGGTCCGGTCAGCCCTGCGCGCGCAGCGCATCGAGACCCCGTCCTGGGCGTACGCCAACTCCGGCACCCGGTTCAAGGTGTTCCCCCAGGAGGGCGTGCCGCGCGACCCGTACGAGAAGATCGCCGACGCGGCGGTGGTGCACCGGCTCACCGGCGTCGCGCCGACGGTCGCCCTGCACATTCCGTGGGACCGCGTCGACGACTACGCCGACCTGGCCGCGTACGCGACCGACCAGGGAGTCAGCCTGGGCGCGATCAACGCCAACGTCTTCCAGGACAACGACTACAAGCTGGGCAGCGTCACCAACCCGGATCCGGGTGTGCGCCGCAAGGCGATCGACCACCTGCTCGAGTGCGTGGACATCATGGACCGCACCGGCTCCCGGGACCTGAAGCTCTGGTTCTCCGACGGGACGAACTATCCCGGCCAGGACGACCTTCGCGCCCGGCAGGACCGGCTGGCGACGGCGCTGCGGGAGACCTACGACCGGCTCGGTGACGGCCAACGGCTGCTGCTGGAGTACAAGCTGTTCGAGCCGGCCTTCTACGCCACCGACGTGCCGGACTGGGGCACCGCGTACGCGCACTGCCTGGAGTTGGGCCCGAAGGCGCAGGTGGTCATCGACACCGGGCACCACGCGCCGGGCACGAACATCGAGTTCATCGTGGCGTTCCTGCTGCGCGCCGGGAAGCTCGGCGCCTTCGACTTCAACTCCCGCTTCTACGCCGACGACGACCTGATGGTCGGCTCCGCGGACCCGTTCCAGCTGTTCCGGATCATGCATGAGATCGTCCGGGGCGACGCGTTGGCGCCGGAGGCCGGCATCGCCTTCATGCTCGACCAGTGCCACAACATCGAGCCGAAGATCCCGGCCATCATCCGTTCGGTGCTCAACGTGCAGGAGGCGACGGCGAAGGCGCTGCTCGTCGACCCGGACGCGCTGGCCGCCGCGCAGCGGACCGGCGACGTGCTCGCCGCCAACGCGGTGCTGATGGACGCGTACAACACCGACGTCCGGCCGCTGCTCGCCGAGCTGCGTACGGACCTGGGCCTGGACCCGGACCCGATGGCCGCGTACGCCCGCTCCGGCTACTTCGACAAGATCCGCGCCGAACGTGCCGACGGCCAGCAGGCCGGCTGGGGCGCCTGACCACCACCGAAGAACGCAGACTGGGGACGTGAGGACGATGCAACCCGAGGTTCAGGCGCTGATCGCGCGCAGCAACCGGCTCGGCGCCGACCCGACCACCACGAACTACGCCGGGGGCAACACCTCCGCCAAGGGCGCGGACACCGATCCGGTCACCGGTGGGCCCGTCGAACTGCTGTGGGTCAAGGGTTCGGGCGGCGATCTCGGCACCCTGACCCGGTCCGGTCTGGCCGCGCTGCGGCTGGACCGGCTCCGCGCTCTCGTCGACGTGTACCCCGGGATCGAGCGCGAGGACGAGATGGTCGGCGCGTTCGACTACTGCCTGCACGGCCGCGGCGGCGCCGCACCGTCCATCGACACGGCGATGCACGGCCTGGTCGACGCGGCGCACGTCGACCACCTGCACCCCGACGCGGGCATCGCGATCGCCGCCGCCGCCGACGGGCCCGAACTGACCAAGGAGATCTTCGGCGAGCGGGTGCTGTGGGTCCCCTGGCGGCGGCCCGGCTTCCAGCTCGGTCTGGACATCGCCGCCGTGGCGCGGGCCAACCCGCAGGCGATCGGCGTGATCCTCGGTGGGCACGGCATCACCGCGTGGGGCGCGACGAGCGACGAGTGCGAGCGCAACTCGTTGGAGATCATCCGCAGTGCGCAGGCCTTCCTCGACGAGCGGGGTCGGGCCGAGCCGCTCGGCCCGGTCATCGACGGCTACGAGCCGCTGCCGGCCGACGACCGTCGACGTCGGGCGGCGGCGCTGTTCCCGGTGCTGCGGGGCCTCGCGTCCACCGACCGGCCGCAGGTCGGCCACTTCACCGACAGCGACGTGGTGCTCGACTTCGTCGCCCGGGAGAAGCACCCCGCGCTCGCGGCCCTCGGCACCTCGTGCCCGGACCACTTCCTGCGTACCAAGGTCCGCCCAATGGTGCTCGACCTGCCACCCACCGCCCCGATCGAGGCCGTGATCGCCCGCCTCAAGGAACTGCACGCCTCCTACCGCGACGACTACCGCGCCTACTACGAGCGGCACGCCGGCCCGGACAGCCCTCCGATGCGCGGCGCCGACCCGGCCGTCGTCCTGGTGCCGGGTGTGGGCATGTTCAGCTTCGGGGCCAACAAGCAGACCGCCCGTGTCGCCGGGGAGTTCTACGTCAACGCCATCAACGTGATGCGCGGCGCGGAGTCCGTCTCGCGGTACGCGCCGATCAACGAGGCCGAGAAGTTCCGGATCGAGTACTGGGCCCTGGAGGAGGCGAAGCTCCAGCGCATGCCGAAGCCGAAGGCTCTCGCCACTCGGATCGCGTTCGTCACCGGCGGTGGCTCCGGCATCGGCCGGGCGATCGCCCACCGGCTCGCCGTGGAGGGCGCCTGCGTCGTCGTCGCCGACCGTGACGCGGAGGCGGCCGCCGCCGTCGCCGCGGAGATCGGCACCACCGACGTGGCGGTCGCCGTCGCCGCCGACGTCAGTGACGGCGACGCGGTCGCCGGCGCCCTGCGCGACGCGGTGCTCGCCTTCGGCGGGGTGGACCTGGTGGTGAACAACGCCGGGCTGTCGCTGTCCAAGTCGCTGCTGGAGACGACCGAGGCGGACTGGGACATCCAGCACGACGTGATGGCCAAGGGCTCCTTCCTCGTCTCCCGCGAGGCCGCGCGGGTGCTGCTGGCACAGGGGATGGGCGGGGACATCGTCTACATCTCCAGCAAGAACTCCCTGTTCGCCGGCCCGAACAACGTGGCCTACGGCGCGGCCAAGGCCGACCAGGCGCACCAGGTCCGGCTGCTCGCCGCGGAGCTGGGCGGCCACGGCATCCGGGTCAACGGCGTCAACCCGGACGGCGTGGTCCGCGGTTCCGGCATCTTCGCCGGCGGCTGGGGCGCCAAGCGGGCCGCCGTCTACGGCGTGCCGGAGGAGAAGCTCGGCGAGTTCTACGCCCAGCGCACGCTGCTCAAGCGTGAGGTGCTGCCCGAGCACGTCGCCAACGCCGTCTTCGTGCTCACCGGCGGAGACCTGTCCCACACGACGGGTCTGCACGTGCCCGTGGACGCCGGCGTCGCCGCGGCCTTTCTCCGGTGATCCGCGGCGGTGCCGGGTGAGGACGACGATTCCCGTGGAGAATCCCGTGCTCGACGAGGCGGACCTGCGGCTGCTGCGGCTGCTCGCCACGGGCCTGCCGCTCGAGACGGTGGCCCGCCGGTCGACCCTGTCCGAGCGGACCGTGCGGCGGCGGATCTGCGCCATCTGCGACCGCCTCGGCGTGACCGCCCCGATCCAGGCGGTCGTGTGGGCAGTCCGGCGGGGGATGCTGTGAGCCGCGTCCAGCTCGCCGCCGTGGACCTGGGCGCGTCCAGCGGCCGGGTCATGCTCGGACAGGTCGGACCGGGCCGCCTGGACCTGACCGAGGTGCACCGGTTCGCCAACGAACCCGTGCGCGTCGGGAACACCCTGCACTGGGACATCCTCGCCCTCTGGCGGGGCGTCCTCGACGGCCTGCGGGCCGCCGGGCCGGTGACCAGCATCGGCGTCGACTCATGGGCGGTCGACTACGGGCTGGTCGACGCCTCCGGGACGCTGCTCGGCAACCCGGTGCACTACCGGGACGGCCGCACCGACGGGGTCGCCGAGCGGGTCGCCAAACAGCTGGGCGAGGAGCGGCTCTACACGACCACGGGCCTGCAGCAGCTGCCGTTCAACACGCTCTACCAGCTCGCCGCGGCCGCCGGCACGCCGCAGCTGGACGTCGCCCACCGGCTGCTGCTGATCCCGGACCTCATCGCGTACTGGCTCACCGGCCAGCTCGGCGCCGAGCTCACCAACGCCTCCACGACCCAGCTGTACGACCTACGGCGGCGGGCCTGGGCCACCGGCCTGATGGCCGACGCGGGCATCCGCAGCGAGCTGTTCCCGCCGCTGCGCGAGCCGGGCACCCGGATCGGCCCGGTCCGGCCCGACCTGGCCCTGCCGGGCTCACCGCAGGTGGTGGCCGTCGGCTCGCACGACACGGCATCGGCGGTGGTGGGCGTGCCGGCGGCGGGGCACCACTTCGCCTACATCTCGTGCGGAACCTGGTCTCTCGTGGGCGTCGAACTCGACGCCCCGGTACTCAGCGAGGCGAGCCGCCGGGCCAACTTCACCAACGAGTCTGGCGTCGACGGCACGTTCCGATACCTGCGCAACGTGATGGGCCTGTGGCTGCTGCAGGAAGCGCTGCGCGCCTGGGGCGGCGGTGACCTGACCGACCTGCTGCGCCGGGCGGCCCGTGAACCGGCCTTCCGCTCCGTCGTGGACCCGGACGACCCGGCGTTCCTGCCGCCCGGCGACATGCCCACGCGTATCGCCGACGCCTGCCGGCGCGCCGGCGAGCCGGTGCCCGCAGGCCCAGCGGCTACCGTCCGCTGCATCATGGACAGCCTCGCGCTGGCGCACCGGCGGGCCGTCCGACAGGCCCAGCAGCTCTCCGGCCGGCACGTCGACGCCGTGCACATCGTCGGCGGCGGCGCCCGCAACGAACTGCTGTGCCAGCTCACCGCCGACGCCTGCGGACTGCCGGTGCTCGCCGGTCCCGTCGAGGCCACCGCGCTGGGCAACATCCTGGTACAGGCCCGCGCCGCCGGTGTGATCAACGGTGACCTGGCTGCCCTGCGGACCGTTCTGCGCGAAACTGAGCAGATCGTGAGGTACGAGCCGTGCGGTGACGAGGTGGCCTGGCGGGCCGCCGAGGACCGGATGGGTGGTTGAAGATGCGCGTCGCGCTGTTCGTCACCTGCCTTGCCGACACGCTCTTTCCCGAGGCGGCGAAGGCGACCGTACGGCTGTTGGAGCGCCTCGGCCACGAGGTGGTGTTCCCCGCCGACCAGACCTGCTGCGGGCAGATGCACGTGAACACCGGCTACCCGGACGAGGCGGTGCGGCTGGTACGCCGGCACGTGCGCGTCTTCGCCCCGTACGACGTGGTGGCCCCGTCCGGCTCATGCGTCGGGTCGGTGCGGCACCAGCGTGGTGCAGGATCTTCCATACGGTGCTGGCCGCGATCTGGTAGCCCAGACGAGCCAGCTCGCCCTGCACGCGGCGGTGGCCCAAGGTCGGATTCTCAGCTGCCGGGCGCAGCACCAACTCACGAAGACCCTTACCGACCGGTGGCCGGCCGGGTCGCGTGTTCGGATAGGTCCAATGTCGGGCGATCAACTGCCGGTGCCAGCGCAGCAGGGTCGCGGGGGTGACGAAGAACGCCGTCCAGCGTTGCCGGGGCAGCAGCCGCGACAGCGCCGCCAACACCACCTGGTCAGCGGGCTGCAGGTCGGGGCGGTGCACCTGCCGGCGCAGCACGGCCACCTGATGCCGTAGCACCAGCAGCTCGACGTCCTTTGCGCCACCGTCCCGGCGAGCTGTGTCAACATCGGCAGAATCTGACGCAGGAGCAGGTACACCAGCGACGCACTCATGGTCCGGACTTTCGTCGACGTCGTTTGGTGGACCTCGTACAAAACCGCACGTCACAGCCTACGGACCAGATTTACGAGCCCCACACGTCGAGGTTGAACACAGGCTCGTCCTCGAACGGGGCACTGGATCATGAAGTTGGAAAAGGCTCAATGCTTAACCGAGTATTCGAGCCCTTCACGCCTGGCGACTCGGCGCGTGTGACCGGATCCGGCCACTCGCCACGTCTTCACCGGCATGATCCCCGCACGTAACATGCATGAAACGATTCAGGCCGATGCAAGAGGTCACCGGAGGAGGCGCCGCGCCACGGGGTAGCCATCCGTACCACCTGCCCACAGCGATCGCGGTTGTCACGGCCGCCCATCGGGTGAACGGCGGGCTCGCCGACTGGGCCGCCGTCGACTTGCGTACCAGCGGACTTCTCACGGAATGGCCGGCTACTACACCATGGCCGACAAGCTGGCCGGGCTCGCGGAGGCGTTGGGCAAGCATGAGGATGCGGCCGAGTTGCGAGAGTTCGCTGATGCCAGCAGGGATGCGTTGAACGCACGGTTCTTCAACCCGACCCTGCACCGCTACACCAACGGTGGGGGCAGCCGAGCAACGCCCACCCACTGACCGGCTCCTAACAGGACCCAAGAATGAATCCATTCAACTCAGTTCAACCACAATCCGAGCCGGTGGGAGATCGACCCTGCAGCTCCGTGCGGCGAACTTCCAGCCGTCTCAAGGGAGAGAAAACATGCGATCGAACAGCAAGTCGACTCGACCAACGGTCGAGCGGCCACCCTCGACAGGTATTCGCTTCGGGCGTCTGTGCACCGCGGGAACCGTTGCCGCGGCCATGGCGTTCACGACGCTCGCCGCTCTGCCGGCACACGCAGCCGACGCTCTGCCGGCACACGCAGCCGAGGAGCCAGAATGGCAAGGCGAGGTCCTCGGTACCGGGGAGACCGATCTCCGACCCGAAGTCGTCGCCGGCGCGTTCGGAGATGTGGCCAACGCTGAGGCGCTCACCGCCGGAGGAAGCGGCTCCGCGACCCTGACCTGGGATGGCACCGGCGTCGCCCCGTACGTCATCCTCGACTACGGGCCGGTCGTCGGCGGGTTGCCGTACTTCACGGTCGAATCGACGTCGGGCGACGTCGGCGTTCGCACCGCGTACAGCGAGAGCCTCAAATACGTGATTCGCAAGAACGAATCACAGTTGGTGAAGGCCGCCTCCGCAGGAGCGGAGACGGTCTACGTGACCAACACCACCCAGATGACCGTCGGCCAGTCGCTCCTGATCGGCACTGGCGAGAACCAAGAGTCTGCGACGGTTCTCGCCGTCGGACAGGCCGCCGTCACGACGACGGCATTCGCGCCGATCGCTGCAGGTGCGACCAACGTCGAGGTGACCACAACGGCCAACCTCCCGGTGGGGGCCGAGCTGCTCATCGGCACCGGCGCTGCCCAGCAGTCGGTCACCATCACGGCAGTGGGCCGGACTTCGAGCCAGACCACGCTGGTCGCGGATGCCTCGGCTGGCGCGACCAACATCAAGGTTGCATCGGTTGTCGGCCGTCAGGTCGGCGACGTCCTGGATGTGGGCGGAGAGAACGTGACGGTCACCAGTGTGGGGACCGCCGGTGCCGCAGGCACCGGGCTCGGGGTGACCGCGCTGACCGCGAACCACGTCGCCACGTCACCGGTCATCTTCCACGGCTCGGGCCTCTCGTTCACCCCTGCCGTCACTGCGGCGTTCGACGCCGGCACCACGCTCCGGAACCCGCGGACCGGCGTCACGGTCAGCCCGCTCACCAAAGACCACGCCACGGAAAGCGCGGTGACCAGTTCGCCCGGGAACGTCGTCGGCGACAACGCCGGCTATCTCGGCGCCGGAGTGGGGTCGCCGCGCAACCGCGTCACGCAGGTGTCGGGTGCAGGGACCTACACGACACCGGCGAACGCGCTTCAGGGCGGCATCCGCTTCCACGCCGTGACGCTGACGACGCCCGGCACGGTGTCGATCTCTGACGTCGGCGTGGTCTCGAAGTTCCCGAATTACGGACCGGACGACTACAAGGGATGGTTCCTCTCCAGCGACGAGGTCCTGAACGACATCTGGTACACGGGCGCGTACACGGTCGACACCAACATGGTGCCGGCGGGCGCGCAGAACAACAGCACCCTCCCCGTGATCCTTGATGGCGCGAAGCGGGACCGGCGCATCTGGGCCGGCGACCTTTTCAACGCAGGGCGGTCGACCTACACGGCATTCGGGTACGGTCCTCAGGGATCGGAGTACATCAGCAACTCGATCGGGGTCCTCGGATCGCGCCAGGCGGCGAACGGATCGGTGCCGGGTGAGTCGGCCAACTGGACCTCGGTCCCGGCGGTCGCACAGTTCTACTCGACGGCCTACTCGATCTACTTCCCGGTCGGACTCGTCGACAACTACCGCTACACGGGAGATCTCGACTTCGCGATCTCCCAGTACGGCAGGCTCAGGGCGCAGATGGATTACAACCTGAGCCTGACGAACGCGGATGGTCTCATCGTCACAACCTCGGGCAGCGACGGTCGCGATTGGGACTTCTACGACGGCGGTCGTGCGGGAACGGTGACCGCGACGAACGTGCTGTACTACCGCGCGCTCTCGGAGGCGGCATGGCTTGCCGGTCACATGATCGAGGACGTTCCGACGAACGCCGAAGCAGCCACTTGGGCAGCTGACAAGGCCGCCTGGGAAGCGCGTGCGAATCAGGTGAAGGCCTCGATCAATGCGACCCTCTTCGATGCCGAACGCGGCGTTTACAGGATGTCCAACGTCAATACGGGTAACAGGTCGGGGAACGCAGTGCCGCAGGACGCGAACTCTATGGCCGTGCTCTGGGGCGTCGCGCCCGAGGAGAAGGTCTCGGGCATCCTCGACTACCTCAAGAACAACCTGTGGGGTGAGCAGGGTCCGCAACCGTTCTCACCGGATGCGAACAACTCGACCTTAATCAGCACCCACATCTCCGGGTTCGAGCTCGCCGCGCGCTACGAGGCCGGGAACACTGAGGACGCCCTGGCGCTGACCAAGACGCTCTGGGCGCGGATGGCGAATCCGAGCGACCCGTTCTACACCGGCGCCTTCTGGGAGAACCACCAGCAGAACGGCGACCTGACCGATGCGAACAAGAGCCTCGCGCACAGCTGGGCGAGCGGCCCGACCTGGAACATGTCGGCGTACCTTCTCGGCGTGAAGCCGGTCGAGCCCGGGTTCGCGACTTGGACGGTCAAGCCGCATCTCTCGGACCTCGAGTGGAGCGAAGGCCAGGTGCCCACGCCGAGTGGCGACATCAAGGTCAAGTGGTCTCAGGACGACGACGAAGTAGTCGAGCTCGACGTCACCGTTCCCGACGGGACGAGCGGAGAGATCTGGGTGCCGTTGGCGGCCGAGAACAGCGTCAGCGTGGGTTCCGAAGGCGCGACCTTCAAGGGCCGTGAGGGCGGATATGACGTCTACGAGGTCGCGCACGGCGGAGACTACTCGTTCACGTCGGCGGTCACGATCAAGGCCGACACGCCCGTGATCGAGGGTGACCTCAAGGTCGGAGGCACCTTGACCGTGACAGGTGACTGGTCGCCGAACAGCACCCAGCTCACCTACGACTGGTACCGGATCGGCGCGCCGACTCCGATCCAGTCGGGTACGTCGGACAGCTACGTGCTCACCGACCGGGACAAGAACCGCCGGATCTACGTCGAAGTCACCGGTTCCTTCGGGACCCGTCCGCCGCTGACGGTCCAGACCGACACGACGGGCAAGGTGGCCAAGGAGTAGGAACATCCTCGTCCATGTAAGAGGTGGGCCCGTCCTCGGGGAGGGACCCACCTCTTGCATCTCCTCAGCCACCGAGGTCATCACATGCTTGATTGCCGCGGCCGACGCGACATGCCCGCGCACATCGCCGACGCCTGCCGCCGCACCGCAGAGCCGGTGCCGGCCACCCCGGAGGCCACCGTGCGGTGCATCCTCGACAGCCTCGCGCTGGCGCACCGGCGCGCCGTCAACCAGGCGCAACTGCTCGCCGGTCGGCACGTCGACGCCGTGCACGTCGTCGGCGGCGGCGCGCGCAACGACCTGCTGTGCCAGCTCACCGCCGATGCCTGCGGACTGCCCGTGCTCGCGGGGCCCGTCGAGGCCACCGCGCTGGGTAACGTTCTGGTGCAGGCCCGCGCCCTCGGCGTGGTCGGCGGCGACCTGGCGGCGTTGCGGGCCGTGCTTCGCGACACCCAACAGATCGTCCGGTACGAGCCACGCGCCACCCAGGCGGCCTGGCGGGCCGCTGCCCGGCGCCTCGGATGGGAGGACTGAGTATGCGAATAGCCCTGTTCGTCACCTGTCTGGCCGACACCCTGTTCCCCGAGGCGGCCAAGGCGACGGTGCGGCTGCTGGAACGGCTCGGTCACGAGGTCGTCTTTCCGCAGGATCAGACCTGCTGCGGGCAGATGCACATCAACACCGGCTATCCGGATGACGCGCTGCGCCTGGTTCGCCGGCACGTACGGACCTTCGCGCCGTACGACGTGGTGGTGGCCCCGTCCGGCTCGTGCGTAGGTTCCGTGCGGCACCAGCACGCCATGGTGGCCCGGGGGGCCGGCGACGAGCGCCTGGCCAGCCGCGCCGAGGAGGTCGCCCGACGCACGTACGAGCTGTCGGAGCTGCTCGTCGACGTGCTCGGGGTGACCGACGTGGGCGCCTTCTATCCGCACCGCGTGACGTACCACCCGACCTGCCACTCACTGCGGATGATCCGGGTGGGGGACAGGCCGCTGCGGCTGCTGCGCCAGGTGCGCGGCCTGGACCTGGTGGAGCTGCCGCAGGCCGAGCAGTGCTGCGGCTTCGGCGGCACGTTCGCCGTGAAGAACGCGGACACGTCGACGGCGATGCTGGCCGACAAGATGCGCCACGTGCTGTCCACCCGGGCCGACGTCTGCACCGCCGGGGACGCCTCCTGCCTGATGCACATCGGCGGTGGACTGTCCCGGCTCCGGGCCGGCGTACGGACCGTGCACCTCGCGGAGATCCTGGCCAGCACCGAGCCCGCCGGCAACGCGGCCGAGCAGGCGCAGCGGGACGGGGTGACGGCGTGAGCGAGATCTTCCTCGGCATGCCGGCCACCGCGCCGCGCGGCGTCGGGCATCTGCGCGGAGACGAGCCCTTCCCCGTCGCGGCCCGGCGCAGCCTCGCCGACGCCCAACTGCGCCGCAACCTCGGCCACGCCACCGCCACGATCCGCGCGAAGTCGGCGGCGGTGATCGACGAGGTCCCCGACTGGCAGGAGCTGCGCGAGGCCGGCCGGGCCATCAAGACCGACGTGATGGCCCGCCTGCCCGAGCTGCTCGAACAACTGGAGGCGGCGGTCACCGCCGCCGGTGGCACCGTGCACTGGGCCGCCGACGCCGTCGAGGCCAACCGGATCGTCACCGACCTGGTCCGGGCCACCGGCAGCGACCGGGTCATGAAGGTCAAGTCGATGGCCACCCAGGAGATCGGCCTCAACGAGGCGCTGGAGGCCGCCGGCATCGAACCGGTGGAGACCGACCTCGCCGAGCTGATCGTCCAGCTCGGGCGGGACAAGCCCAGCCACATTCTGGTACCGGCGATCCACCGCAACCGGGCGGAGATCCGGGAGATCTTCCTGCGCGAGATGCCCGGCGTCGACCCGGCGCTGACCGACGAGCCGGCGATCCTGGCGGCGGCCGCCCGGCGTCACCTGCGCCGCACGTTCCTCAGCACCCGGGTCGCCGTCTCCGGTGCGAACTTCGCGGTAGCCGAGACCGGCACCCTCGCGGTGGTCGAATCGGAGGGCAACGGCCGGATGTGCCTCACCCTGCCGGACACCCTGATCACGGTGATGGGCATCGAGAAGGTCATCCCCACCTGGGCGGACCTTGAAGTGTTCCTGCAACTGCTGCCCCGGGCCTCCACCGGGGAGCGGATGAACCCGTACACCTCCATGTGGACCGGTGTCACGCCCGGCGACGGGCCGCAGGCGTTCCACCTCGTGCTGCTGGACAACGGCCGCAGCGCGGTCCTCGCCGACGAGGTCGGCCGTCAGGCGCTGCACTGCATCCGCTGCTCCGCCTGCCTGAACGTCTGTCCCGTCTACGAGCGCACCGGCGGGCACGCGTACGGTTCGGTCTATCCCGGGCCGATCGGCGCCGTGCTCTCACCGCAGCTGACCGGCGTGGAGGACAACGCCTCCCTGCCCTTCGCCTCCTCGCTCTGCGGCGCGTGCTTCGACGCCTGCCCCGTGATGATCGACATCCCGTCGATCCTGGTGCACCTTCGTGCCCAGCACACGGCGGCCTACCGGAGCGAGCACCGCCTGCCGAGCGCCGAGGCGGTCACCATGGCCGCGGCCGCATACACCATGGACCACCTGCCGTTGTACGAGGCTGCCCAGCGCGCCGCGCGGGTCAGCCGCTTCGCCGGCCGGCGAGGTGGCGGCCTTCCCCCGCCGCTGTCCGGCTGGACCATCGGCCGGGACCTACCGCAGCCGCCGCCGCAGACCTTCCGGGAATGGTGGGCCCAACGATGACCTCCCGCGAGTTGATCCTCGGCCGCCTCCGCGCCACTCTCGGCCCTTCCCCGACCACCCCTGCCGAGGTGGCGCGGGACTACCGGCCGGCCGGCGGCGCGGTCGACCTCGACGTCCTGGTGCACCGGCTCACCGACTACCGGGCCACCGTGCACCGGTGTTCCGACGACGAGGTGGCTCAGGTCGTCGACGCGGTCCTCGGCGGCCGACGTGTCGTGGTTCCGCCGGGGCTGCCCCGGCACTGGCTGCCCGACACCGTCGAGGTGCTGACCGACGACGATCTTCCGAGGGACCAGGTCGACGCGGCCGACGGGGTGGTCACCGCGGCGGCGGTGGCCGTCGCCGAGACCGGGACCGTCATCCTCGACGCAGGTCCGGCCCAGGGGAGGCGGGTCATCACGCTCCTGCCCGACGTGCACATCTGCGTGCTCCGTACCGATCAGGTCGTCGCCGGGGTGCCGGACGCCCTCGCGCGTCTGGACCCGGACCGCCCGCTCACCTGGGTCAGCGGCCCGTCCGCCACCAGCGACATCGAACTCAACCGGGTCGAGGGCGTCCACGGCCCCCGGCGCCTGCACGTGGTCATCGTTCCCGGCTGACCAGTCACCGTGGGTGGCGGATCCGGCACCGCCGTCCCGTTACGGACCGACTGTCGGGTGTACTGACCGTGACGGGTGCCGCACTGCTCACAACGGCTCGACGTGATCTAGGTACGGCTTGGCCGATCAGGTAGCGTCGCCTGTCACACCGTCTTCGCACCAACCCTGGCTGCCCGCCCGCACGGGGAGCCGAACCGGAGGGACACAGCCGTGAGGTTTCACAGCGCAGCCCGCAAGGCCGGCCTCGTCGCGGCGATCGCCGCCCTGTCGCTGAGCGCTGGATGCGCCAAGAAGGACGAGGGCCAGGTCCAGGCGAACGGGGTCAAGCTCGTCCAGGCCGGCAAGCTGACCGTCTGCACCCACCTGCCGTACCCGCCGTTCCAGTCGAAGGACGCCAGCAGCAAGGTCGTCGGGTTCGACGTCGACCTGATGGACCTGGTCGCCAAGGAACTGGGCGTCGAGCAGACGATCGTCGACACCCCGTTCGAGGGAATCAAGTCCGGCCAGGACCTCAACACGGGCAAGTGCGACGCTGCCGCCGCCGGCATGACGATCACCGAGGAACGGCAGAAGGTCATGAACTTCTCCGATCCCTACTTCGACGCCACGCAGGCGATGCTGGTCAAGACCGGCAAGCCCTACAAGTCGCTCGACGACCTCAGGGGTAAGAAGCTCGGCGTCCAGGCGGCGACCACCGGCCGTGACTACGCCCGCAAGTTCGAGAAGGAGAAGGGCCTCCAACTCGTCGAGTTCGAGGACCTCGCCGCCCTGCAGCAGGCCGTCTCCAACGGTCAGGTCGAGGCCGCCATCAACGACCTGCCGGTCTGGACCGAGTACCTCAAGGAGAACCCGGGCGGCTTCGCGGTCGCGGCCGAGTTCGACACCGGCGAGCAGTACGGGTTCTCGGTGAAGAAGGACGAGAACCCGGAACTGCTCAAGAAGATCAACGAGGCGCTGAGCAAGGCCAAGCAGGACGGCACGTACGACACGATCTACGAGAAGTGGATCGGCAAGCGGCCGAGCGCGTGATCGAAGCTGATGGCAGGAGGGCGCGCGACTCGCGCGCCCTCCGTGTAGGCACCCCCCGGGAACGCAAGGAGCGAACGTGAAGCTGCGACGCCGCCAGCGAGAGCGGCTGTCCCTCTGGCTCCAGTACCTGGCCTTCATCGCCGTCATCGCCGTGGCGATCTACGCCGCGGACTGGGGCAGGCTCAGAGCGGCGTTCTTCCGCGTCGACATCATCGAGTCGATGTTCCCGACGATCATCACCGTCGCGCTGCGCAACACGATCCTCTACACGCTGGGCGCCTTCGCCTTCGGCCTCGTGTTCGGCACGATCCTCGCGTTGATGCGGCTGTCCCGGGTGGCTCCGTACCGGTGGGTGGCGACGGCGTACATCGAGCTGTTCCGGGGTCTGCCCGCCCTGCTGGTGCTCTTCCTCGTCGGGTACGGCATCCCCATCGCCTTCCCCGAGCGGGAGATTCCCGGTGGCGTGTTCGGTTCGATCGCGATCGGTCTCGGGTTGACCGCCGCGGCGTACATGGCCGAGACCATCCGGGCGGGCATCCAGGCGGTGCCGAAGGGACAGATGGAGGCGGCGCGCACCCTCGGCATGTCGCACTTCACCGCGATGCGCACCATCGTCATTCCGCAGGCGTTCCGGATCGTGATCCCGCCGCTGACGAACGAGCTCATCCTGCTCACCAAGGACTCGTCGCTCGCCTACGTGCTCGGCGTGACGGCGCAGACCATCGAGGTCACCAAGTTCGGCCGGGACATGCTGAACGACCGGGTCAACGCCACCCCGCTGCTGGTGGCCGGCCTCGCCTACCTGGCCATCACCCTGCCCCTGTCCCAGGTGGTACGACGCCTCGAACTCCGCTACGCCAAGGCCCGGTGACCCGCATGACGACCACTCAACCCCGGCCCGCCGTCGAGATCCGCGACCTGCACAAGTCGTTCGGGCCGCTCGAAGTGCTCAAGGGCATCGACTTCGAGGTCGGCCACGGCGAGGTGGTCTGCGTCATCGGGCCGTCCGGGTCCGGCAAGTCGACGCTGCTGCGCTGCGTCAACCTGCTGGAGGAGCCGACCGCCGGCAAGATCTGGGTGAACGGTGTCGAGATGACCGACCCGGATGTCGAGATCGACACCGTACGCCGCGGCATCGGCATGGTCTTCCAGTCGTTCAACCTCTTCCCGCACCTGACCGTGCTGGACAACCTCACCATCGCCCAACGCCGGGTCCTGCGCCGCGGCCGTGGCGAGGCCGAGCGGATCGCGCGGGACAACCTCGAGCGGGTCGGCCTGACCGACAAGGCCGCCGCGTTCCCCGCCCAGCTCTCCGGCGGGCAGCAGCAGCGCGCGGCGATCGCCCGGTCGCTGTCGATGGAGCCCAAGCTGATGCTCTTCGACGAGCCGACCTCCGCCCTCGACCCGGAACTGGTCGGCGACGTGCTCACCGTCATGCGCAAGCTGGCCGAGGACGGCATGACGATGTTGGTGGTCACCCACGAGATGGCGTTCGCCCGGGACGTCGCCGACCGGGTCGTGTTCATGGACGGCGGCGTGGTGGTCGAGCAGGGGCCGCCGCGGGAGGTGCTCGGCGCGCCGCAGCACGAACGCACCCGCTCGTTCCTCTCCCGGGTCCTCGATCCGACCCACGTCGCGCAGCTTGGTCAGCCCGACCAGGCCCCGGAGCCCCCGGAGCCGCCACACCTGCCGGCTGACGACCGTCACAACGTGTGACCGCCGTTTGGTCGACGGTCGGCGGTGCCCGCTCCCTACCGTCGGCCGGCTTCCTGCCGCACACCCCTGCGCCGCCACGGGGCCGCCAGGAACAGGACGGCCAGCACGACGGCAGCGCCGACACCGAGCCCGGTGTGCAGCGGGATTGAGGATCCGCCGGTCGAGGCGGGGCGCTCGCCCTTGACGGGAACGACGGGGCTGTCGTGCTTCTTCTCCTCGGGCGTGACCAGGCGGCCGACGGAGGCGTCACGAGGCAGGGCGAAGCCCCAGTTGAGCAGCGCCGCGGCCTCTCCCAAGCTCCCCAGCGGCGCGGTCTCCGCGCCGAGCAGGGTCACTGCGAGCCGTCGACCGTCGCGTTCGGCCACACCGACGTACGTCTGGCGGGCCAGGTCGGTGAAGCCCGTCTTCCCCCCGAGCGTCCCGGGATAGTGGCCCAGCAGCGTGTTGTCGTGAGTGATGGCGAATGCCGGGTTTCCCGGCTGCGCCGGTATCTGGGCCACCGTGGTGGCGATGTACCGCCGGAAGTCCTCCCTGGCGAAGGTGGCCCGTGCGATCAGCGCGAGGTCGTACGCGCTGGTGTACTGACCGGGGCCGTCCAGGCCCGAGGGCGTCGCGGCGTGGGTCTGGTTGGCGCGCATCCGGCGTGCCTCGTCGTTCATCGCCTCGACTCCGCCCGGCCTGCCCGCACTGCCGCCGCCGACCCGAGCCAGCACGTTGGCCGCGTCGTTTCCGGACTTGAGCAGCAGCCCCAGCCACAGGCTCTCGACGGAGTAACGGCCACCCGCGACCGCGCCCATCAGCGAACTGGCCGGGTCGAGATCGCGCAGATCGGCCCTGGTCACCTCAACCATCTGGGTCGGGTCCAGGCGGGGCATCAGGGACGCCGCCAGCAGCAGCTTCTGGACGCTCGCCGGCGTTCGGCGCTCGTGGGGGCCGCACCCGCCCAGGACCTCGCCACTGTTGAGGTCCGCCACGAGCCAGGAGGTGGCGGTCACTGCCGGCGCCGTCGGCGCGCGCGCCGGAATGGCCAGACCTGTCGTCGCCAGCGCCGCCCCGCCGATCGCCCGGTCAGCGGGGTCGACCGGTGGCGGGGACGGCATGGCGGGCGGTGGAGTCGGCGGCTTCACGGCCGGGCACGGCACGTACGGCGCGGCTGAGGCCCGCACTGGTAGTGGTATCGCCACAGCGGGCATGACCAGCATGGCGCTGAGCGTCACGGCGGCAAACCGAAAGTCGGTCACGTCAACGAACGTAATCGTCAGCAGGGCTGGCGCCGGTCAGATTGGCGAAAGCACGTCGGGTCCTCGCGTTCGGGCAGGCTGTCTGCGCCGTTAGCGTCCTCGGTGACTCGTCTACGTGTCTTTTCGCGAGACGGTATCGGTTGTTCACAAAAGTGCCATCGCTGCTTGGAATGGGAGAGAGTGCCGCCGTTGGTCGACGGCGCCAACAACTGGGGGCAACGGCGGGTGGCCAAGGTCGTCGCGACGCTGCTCGACCTGGATGCCCAGCGCGGCGGCTAGCTGGACGAGCAGCAGGGCTGACCGGACTCGTGGTTCGGTCAACCGAGCAGATCGCCGGTCGGCAGTGGCAGCGGCAGTGGCAGTGCGGGTAGCGACGGCAACACCGACGGGAGCGG
Source organism: Micromonospora sp. NPDC005161 (assembly GCF_053599855.1). Classification (NCBI taxonomy): domain Bacteria; kingdom Bacillati; phylum Actinomycetota; class Actinomycetes; order Micromonosporales; family Micromonosporaceae; genus Micromonospora; species Micromonospora sp. NPDC005161. Next base: position 20,732 of record NZ_JBSFYQ010000019.1, on the reverse strand, counting down.
CACCGACGGCAGCGGAAGTCGGGGCAGCGACGGGTTGGCGGTGGAGGTCGGCGGGTGCGCTGGCGCCGGACGCTGTGGCGCTGGCGTCGTCCTGCCCGGCCCCGGGGCGGAGGGCTCGGGAGCGGCGGCGGTCGACACCGCTGGCGACGGCGTCGGGACCACGGGGGCGGTGGCGCAGCGGGGCCAGCCGGGGCACAGGTGCGCGGCCAGCTCCCGCAGGACGGCATCGATGTCGGCGCGCAGGCGGGTGGCGTCGGCTGGATCGGTGACTCGGCCCAGGTCCCGCTGGGCCTGGTCGATCAGCTCCCGGGCCTCGTCGTACCGTCCCGCCGCGACGGCCGCGCGGGCACGGGCGGTGCTGTGTTCGACGCCGAGCACCTCGGCCCGCTCAGGATGGAGCACCTTGGTCAGCGACCACAGAGGACTGGTCGGCCCGGCGTCGTGGCTGGCCACCCCCAGCCCCGTCGCCAGCATGAGCACGGCGAGCACGGCGGCGGCCAACCCGAGGGCTCGCCGCCCGGACATTTCCCACCGGGGTGGGCCGGGAACGGGGGCGGTGGGGGCGCCGGTCCGGAGCGGGCGGGCCCAACCTTCGGGACGTGGCGGGACGACGTGGAGTTCGCCGTCGACCACGGTGTCCGGCTGGTCCGGGGTGACGTCGGCACGCCAGGCGGCCAGCATCGCCGTGAGGCCGTCGGCGTCGGCCTCCTGCTCGCCGCGGCCGAGCGCGTCGAGGAGCAGGTCGTCGCGGTCGAGCGCGGCGAGGTCCAGGTCCTCGCCACCGTCCGGTCGGGGCTCGCTCATGCCGCCACCTCGTCAAGTCCGCCGCCGGCAAGGGTACGGAGCCGGGCCAGGGCGCGGGACTGGGCCACCCGTACGGCCGGCGCCGACATTCCGAGGATCGAGCCGACCTCCTCGGCGGTGAGACCAACCGCCACGCGGAGGGTGATTATCTCCCGCTGGACGTCGGGGAGGCGGTGCAGCAGCACCGAGAGACGTCGGGCCAGATCGGTGGCGACGGCCTGCTGCTCCGGCCCGGGTGTGGTGTCCACCTGCTCCAGGTCGGCGTCGGTGACGGCCGCGCCGCGGACCGCCGCGCGCTGGGCGTCGGCCACCTTGTTCGCCGCAATTGCGTAGACGAACGCGGAGAACGGCCGGCCCTGGTCGCGATAGCGGGGAAGCGCCTTCAACACCGCCAGGCAAACCTCCTGGGCTACGTCGTCGGCGGTGGTGTACGCCCCACCGACGCGGCCCAGCCGCGCCCGGCAGTACCGGACCAGCCCCGGCCGCACACTGGTGAGCAGGGCAGCGACCGCCGCCCGGTCGCCGTTGGCGGCCAGGTGGACGAGCTCTGGCTCGATCGCTGTGGTCATGGGGGATGCAGGCACCTTCGTTACCGGCCGGTTAACCGCACGCTATCGAGACGTACGCCACTTTGCCTAGTTCACCTTGTGTGCCGAAGAGGTAGCCCAAAGAAGTTGTTACGCCCGGCCGGATCGCCGCGATGTCACAGGTAGCGAGGCGAGAGGGGGGTGGATGGGCGTCGAGGTGGCGGTGCAGGGTCTGACCAAGTCCTTCGGTGGCCAGCCGGTCTGGTCGGACGTCAACCTGACCCTGCCGGCCGGCGAGATATCCGTGCTGCTGGGTCCGTCCGGCACCGGCAAGTCGGTGTTCCTCAAGACACTGGTGGGCCTGCTCCGCCCGGATGCCGGGTCGATCTGGATCGAGGACAAGGATCTGCCCCGGCTCTCCGAGCGGGAGTTGTACGAGGTGCGCAAGCTGTTCGGGGTGCTGTTCCAGGACGGCGCGCTGTTCGGCTCGATGACGATCTACGACAACGTCGCCTTCCCGCTGCGGGAGCACACCCGCAAGTCCGAGTCCCAGATTCGCGAGGTCGTCACCGAGAAGCTCGACATGGTCGGCATGGTCGGCGCCGAGCGGAAACTGCCGGGGGAGATCTCCGGTGGGATGCGCAAACGAGCCGGCCTGGCCCGCGCGCTCGTGCTCGACCCCCGCATCGTGCTCTTCGACGAGCCCGATTCCGGGCTGGACCCGGTGCGCACCGCGTACCTGAATCAGCTGATCATCGACCTCAACCAGCGGACCGGGGCGACCTTCCTGATCGTCACGCACGACATCAACACCGCGCGCACGGTGCCGGACAACATCGGCCTGATCTACCACGGGCACCTGGCCATGTTCGGGTCGCGGGAGTTGCTGCTGTCCAGCACGGAGCCGGTGGTGCGGCAGTTCCTCAACGCCCAGCGCTTCGGACCGATCGGCATGGCCGAGGAGAAGGACGCCGAGGAATTGCAGGCCGAGGCGGACGCCGGCGTGGAGCTGCCACCGCTGCCGCCCATCCCGCTGCAACTGCCGCCGTCGGACGGGTTGCCCCGCGCCGCCGAGCGGCCCCCGGGGCAGTGGTGCCGGGAGCACGGCGTCACGCCGCCCCCCGGCTCGTTCGCTCGGCTGGCCGACACCGGGGCGCCCACCGTCACGCCGGCCGGAAACGGGCGGCGGTGACCCCGATGAGCGGACCCGTCACCGCCGTACGCCACACCGGCGAGTTCTTCGCGTTCTGCCTGGACACCCTGCGCGGGCTCGGCCGGCGACCGGTGCAGGTCCGCGAGTTCGTCCAGCAGGCCTGGTTCATCAGCTCGGTGTCGATCCTGCCCGCCGCGCTCGTCTCCATCCCCTTCGGCGCGGTCATCGCGTTGCAGCTCGGCTCGCTGGTGCGCCAGCTCGGCGCGCAGTCGTTCACCGGCGCGGCGTCGGTGCTCGCGGTGGTCCGCGAGGCGGGGCCGATCGTCACCGCGCTGATCATCGCCGGCGCGGGTGGCTCGGCGATCTGCGCCGATCTCGGCGCCCGGAAGATCCGCGAGGAGCTCGACGCCATGCAGGTGCTGGGCATCGACCCCATCCACCGCCTCGTGGTGCCCCGCGTACTCGCCTCGATGCTGGTCGCCGTGCTGCTCAACGGCCTGGTCAGTGTGGTCGGGGTGACCGGTGGCTACCTGTTCAACGTGGTCCTGCAGGGCGGCACACCCGGCGCGTACCTGGCCAGCTTTCAGGCCCTGGGACAACTGCCCGACCTGCTGGTCGGCGAGGTCAAGGCGCTGCTCTTCGGCGCCGCCGCCGCGCTGGTCGCGTCGTACAAGGGGATGACCGCCAAGGGCGGGCCGAAGGGGGTCGGCGACGCGGTCAACCAGAGCGTGGTGATCACCTTCATGCTGCTGTTCGCGCTGAACTTCATCGTCACGGCCGTGTACTTCCAGGTCGTACCGCAGAAGGGAAGCTGACGTGCCGGCGCTGCGCCACCTCGACAACCTGGGCGGACAGCTCGCCTTCTACCTGCGGGCGTTCGCCTGGGCGCCGCGCACCGTAAGCCGCTACAAGCGCGAGGTGATCCGCCTCCTGGCGGAGGTGAGCTTCGGCTCCGGCGCGCTCGCCGTGCTCGGCGGCACCGTCGGTGTCATCTGCTTCCTGACCTTCTTCACCGGCACCGAGGTCGGCCTCCAGGGCTACCAGGCGCTCAACCAGCTCGGCAGCAGCGCGTTCACCGGTTTCGTCTCGGCGTACTTCAACACCCGGGAGATCTCTCCGCTGGTCGCGGCTCTGGCCCTGTCGGCCACCGTCGGCTGCGGGTTCACCGCCCAGCTCGGGGCGATGCGGATCTCCGAGGAGGTGGACGCCCTTGAGGTGATGGGGATCCCCTCGCTGCCGTTCCTGGTCACCACCCGCATGATCGCCGGGTTCGTCGCGGTCATCCCGCTGTACGTGGTGGGGCTGCTCGCCAGCTACCTGGCCACCCGCACTATCGCGGTCTTCTACTTCGGACAGTCTGCCGGCACGTACGACTACTACTTTCACCTGTTCCTGCCGCCGGAGGACGTGCTGTGGTCCTTCGGCAAGGTGCTGGTGTTCAGCGTGATCGTGGTGCTGGTGCACTGCTACTACGGCTACACCGCCAGTGGTGGGCCCGCCGGCGTCGGCGTCGCGGTCGGACGGGCCGTGCGGCTCGCCATCGTCGCGGTCAACATCGTCGACTTCTTCCTGTCGCTGGCCATCTGGGGCGCCACCACCACCGTCCGGATCGCGGGGTGACCATGAGACATCGCATTCTCGGCATCGTCTTCATCGCCGTGCTGACCGCGGCGTTGACCGCCTCCGTGCTGCAGTACCGCAAGGCGTTCACGCCGGTCACCTGGGTCACCCTGCAGGCCGGCCGGTCCGGCCTGCAGCTCAGCCCGGGCGCCGACGTCAAGGTCCGCGGGGTCGTCGTCGGCGAGGTGCGCTCGGTCGGCAGCGAGGGCGCGGGCGCGAGCATCCGGCTGGCCCTGGACCCGGCCACCACGCCGCGGATCCCCGCCGACGTCAGTGCGCGGCTGCTGCCCAAGACGCTCTTCGGCGAGCGGTACGTCGAACTCGTGCCGCCGGCCGGCGGCAACGGCGTACCGATCCGTGACGGCGCGGTCATCACCCAGGACCGCAGCCGCACCGCCGTCGAGCTGGAACGCGTCCTCGACGAGGCGCTGCCGCTGCTCCAGGCGGTGCGGCCCGAACAGCTCGCCGCGACGCTGGGCGCGATCGCCACCGCCCTCGACGGACGCGGCGAGCAGCTCGGCGCGAACATCGAGCGGCTCGGTGCGTACCTGCGGCAGCTGAACTCGGCGATGCCGGCCATCGCCGAGGACGTCCGCAAGCTCGCCGTCGTGCTGGACAGCTACGACGCCGCCCTGCCCGACCTGCTCGCCCTGCTGCGGGACGTCACCGTCACCGCCCGCACCGTCACCGACCAACGTGCACAGCTGGCGGCGTTCCTCGCCGACACCACCGACACCGCCGACGCCACCCGCGGCTTCCTCGACCGACACGGCGATCAGATCATCGAGCTCGGCCAGGTGAGCCGCCCGGTGCTGGAACTGCTCGCCACGTACGCCCCCGAGTACCCGTGCCTGATGAGCGGGCTGGTCGCCCTGCAACCCCAGGTCGAGGAGGTCTTCGCCGGCGGGCGGATGCACGTCACCCTGGAGGTCACCCGCGACGGCGGCAGGTACGAGAAGGGCCGCGACGAGCCCGTCTACGGCGCGCACGACGGGCCGCAGTGCCGTGGCCTGCCCCAACCGGGGCGGCCGGCGCCCAGCGTGCCGGTCGCCGACGGTTACGACCACGGCGGCGCCCGCCCGCATGACCCCTTGCCGGTCGGCCTGGCGGCGGCCGTGCCCGCCGCCGGTTCCCCGGCGATGGGCCGGGCCGCCACCGGCGAGGAGCGCGCGCTGGTCAAGCCGCTGGTCGGTGCCGTCACCGGCATCCTGCCCGCGGAGGTCCCCGACATCGCGGTCCTGCTCTGGGGGCCGTTGCTGAGAGGAGGGGTGGTGAACGCGCGATGAGTAACAAGGCCATGGCACCCCTGCTGAAGCTGGTGGTCTTCGCCGCGGTGACCCTGCTGCTGACGGCGCTGCTCGCGCAGACCCTCGGTGCCTTCCCACCGGGCGGGGTCACCTACCGGGCCCGGTTCACCGACGTCACCGGCCTGCTCCCCGGCGACGACGTCCGCGTCGCCGGTGTGCAGGTCGGTCGGGTCCGCGGCATCACGGTGGTCGACGACACGCTCGCCGAGGTGGCCTTCACGGTCACCTCCGACGTTCCGGTGGCCACCAGCGTCCGCGCCAAGATCCGCTACCGCAACCTGGTGGGCCAGCGGTACGTGGCGCTGAGCGAGGGGCCGGGGGAGGGGCGTCCACTGCGGCCTGACGGCCTCATCCCCCTCGGCCAGACGACACCGGCCCTGGACCTCACGGTGCTGTTCAACGGGTTCCGGCCCCTGTTCACGGCGCTCAGTCCCGAGGACGTCAACAAACTCGCCTACGAGATCATCCAGGTGCTGCAGGGCGAGGGCGGCACGGTCAGCAGCCTGCTGCAACGCACCGCGTCGCTGACCAACACCCTCGCCGACCGGGACGCCGTCATCGGGCGGGTCATCACCAACCTCAACGGCGTCCTGGGCACGCTGGCCGACCGGGACCAGAACCTGGACCAGAGCATCAGCCAGCTCCAGCAGTTCGTCTCCGGGCTGTCCGCCGACCGCACGGCCATCGGCGAGTCCCTGGTCAGCATCGGTGAGCTCACCACCGCGACGTCGTCGCTGCTGCGCGACGTACGACCACCGCTCGCCGCGGACGTGCGCGCCCTGGACGAGCTCTCCGGCACCCTCAACCGCAACGCGGCCGTCATCGACGGCACCCTCGGGCGGCTGCCGGAGCGGTACGAGTCCCTGACCCGCGTCGCGTCCTCCGGCTCGTGGTTCAACTTCTACCTCTGCGACTTCGACGGCAACGTGGCGGTGTCGGGCCGGGCACCGCTCGACCTGCCCACCTTCAGCGCCCCGGCCGCCCGATGCGCCGGAGGCAGCCAGTGACACCGTTTCGGGAACGCAACCCGGTGATCGTCGGCACGCTCGGGCTGGCGCTGATCGTCGCCGTGCTGCTGGGCGCCTTCCAGCTCGACCGGCTGGCCGACCTCACCGGACGCGGCTACCAGGCGGCCTTCCACGACGCCAGCGGCCTCGTCACCGGCAACGAGGTGCGGGTCGCCGGGGTGCGGGTCGGCAAGGTGACCGCCGTGGAACTCGCCCGCGACAGCGCGGCGTACGTACGGGTCGGGTTCCGGGTGGACGACGACAGCGTGCGGCTCGGCACCGACACCGGCGCCACGATCAGGATCAAGACGGTGCTCGGCCAGAAGTATCTGGCCCTCTCGCCCGCCGGACCGGGTCGGCTGCGCGAGGGCGGGCAGATCCCCCTCGCCCGCACCGCGGCGCCGTTCGACGTGGTGCAGGCGGTCACCGGGCTGGCCGACACGCTCGACCGGGTCGACACCGACCAGCTCGCCGCCGCCTTCACCACCCTGTCCGAGACCTTCGCCGACACCCCCGGGAGCGTCAACGCCTCCCTGGTCGGCCTTTCCCGGCTCTCCCGGACCGTCGCCGGGCGCGACGCCGAACTGCGGGCGCTGCTCGACCGTGCCCGCCAGGTGACCGCCGTGCTCGCCACCCGGGACGAGGAGTTCCGCGAACTGGTCACCGACGGCGAGGCGCTGCTGAGCGAGGTGAGTCGGCGTCGGGACGCCATCCACAAGCTGCTCGTCGGCACCGACGAACTCGCCACCCAACTGTCCGGCCTGGTCAGCGACAACCGCGCCCAGCTCGCCCCCGCGCTGCACAAGCTGCGGGAGGTCGTCGCCATCCTGCAACGCAACCGGGACGACCTGGAGAAGACCATCCAGCGGATGGGGCCGTTCGTCACCGCGTTCGCCAACGTGGTGGGCAACGGCCGCTGGTTCGACTCGTACGTCTCCGGTCTGCTCCAGCCGTACCAGCCCACGGGAGGCCGCTGATGCCCGGTCCCATCCAGCGGCGGCGACGGCCGATCGCCGTCACCACCGCCCTGCTGGTAGCCGTCGCCGGCGGCGTGGTCGTTCTCCGCGACGGCACACCCACACGGCGGGTCGTCGCCCACTTCACCCGCGCCGTCGGCGTGTACCCCGGATCGGACGTCCGGGTGCTGGGCGTCCGCGTCGGGGAAGTGGTCGCGGTGACCCCGCAGGGCCGCACCGTCCAGGTGACCATGTCCTACGACCCGGGGATCACGGTTCCCGCCGACGCGCAGGCGCTCATCGTGCCGCCCAGCGTGGTCAGCGACCGCTACGTCCAGCTCACTCCCGCCTACGCTGGCGGCGCAGCCCTGGCCGACAGGGCCGAGATCCCGCTGGAGCGGACCGCCGCTCCGATGGAGATCGACGACATCTACCAGGCGCTCGACGACTTCAACCGCACCCTCGGCCCGGAGGGCGCCAACCGCGACGGCGCTCTGTCCGACCTGGTCGCCACCGGCCGCGCCAACCTTGAGGGCAACGGCCAGAACCTGCACGACACCCTCGACGGCCTGTCCCGGGCACTGGCCACCCTCTCTGACGGGCGGCAGGACCTCTTCGGTTCGGTCGCCAACCTGCAGCGCTTCACCACCGCGCTGGCCCGCAGCGACCGGGAGGTGCGCACCTTCAACCAGCAGTTGGCCGACGTCGCCCAACAACTGGCCGGGGAGCGTGACGAACTGGCCGCCGCGCTGCGCAACCTCTCCACCGCGCTGGCCGACGTGACCACGTTCGTGCGGCAGAACCGCGACGCGTTGACGTCCAACGTCGCCGCGCTGGCGGACATCACCGGCATCCTGGTCCGCCAGCAACAGGCCGTCATCGACATCCTCGACGTCGCCCCGCTGGCCCTGAACAACCTCAACCTGGCCTACAACCCGCGTTCCGGCACCCTGGACACCCGCGACAACGTGATGGGTCCCTACGACCCCGCCGGTTTCGCCTGCTCGCTGATAGTGGACCAGCTCCCCGGGGCGCAGGTGCCCGCCAAGTGCCGGGCACTCGCGCAGACCCTGCACTCCCGCGGGCTGCCCATGACCGACCAACTCCGCAAGCTCCTCAAGCTGCCGCCCGGCGCCCCGGCGACCGGCGGGTCCTCACCGGGGAAACCTCCCCTCAGTTCCCCCGGTGCGCCGATCCCCGACCAGGCGCCGGGCGGCCCCGGCATCACCAGCGACCCCACCCTCGGCGGCATCCTGCGGGGTGTGTCATGAGCGCACGCATCCGGCGGACCCTGGCGTGCGCGATCGTGGTGGTGATCCTGCCGGCCGGGTGCGGCCTGCCCGACCTCGCCGACCTGCCGCTGCCCGGCGGCGCCCCCAGGGGCGACGGGTACGCCGTCACCGCCGAGTTCAGCGACGTGCTCGACCTGGTGCCGCAGGCCGCCGTGAAGGTCGACGACGTGACGGTCGGCAGCGTGGAGAAGATCTCCCTGGCCGGCTGGACCGCCCGGGTCACCCTGCGCATCGGCGCAGACGTCCATCTGCCGTCCAACGCGACAGCCGCCGTCCGGCAGAGCAGTCTGCTGGGCGAGAAGTACGTGACGGTCGCGCCGCCGCCCACCGGCGCCGCCGCCGGTCGACTCGCCGACGGTGACCTCATCCCGCTGTCGCGGACCGCTCGCGGTGCCGAGGTGGAGGAGGTCCTCGCCGCCCTCGGGCTGCTGCTCAACGGAGGTGGTCTGGCGCAGCTGAGAACCATCAACCAGGAGCTCGGCGCCGCACTCGACGGACGGGAGCCCGCCGTCCGGGACGCGCTGGACGAGCTGGACACGTTCATTGGCGGGCTGGACAAGCAGAAGGCCGACCTGGTCCGCGCCCTCGACGCCCTGGACCGGCTCAGCGGCCGGCTCGATCGTCAGAAGCAGGTGCTCGGCGATGCCGTGGACTCCCTCGCCCCGGGCCTGACCGTGCTGGCCGGGCAGCGCGCCCAACTGACCCGGGCGCTGACCGCACTGGACCGGTTGGGCGACGTCGGCACCCGGGTGGTCAACCGGAGCCGCGACGACACGCTGGCCGACGTACGGGCGCTGCAACCGATCCTGGAGCAGCTGACACGTGCCGGGAACGACCTGCCGAAGTCGCTGGACTTCATGCTGTCGTTCCCGTTCCCACCCAATGTCACCGGCGCGATCGTCGGCGACTTCGTCAATCTCTCCATGACCGCCGACCTCGACTCGGCGTCGATCCTGGCGAACCTGGTCGCCGCCGCCCCCACCGCGCCGGCCCGTTCGCGCACACCGGCAAAGGGGGCCACCCACGGCGGGGCACCGGCTGCCGGTGGCGCCGCACCGACCGTGCCGCGGCCCGGCGGCGGGTCCCGCCCGCTGCCCGACCTGCCGATCCTCAAGTGCCTGCCCGACCCGCTCAACTTCCCCGCGACCTGGACGCCGCCGAAGGACTGTCTGCTGCCGGAGGGCTGCGTCCTGCTCAAGCCCGGCTCGAAGGTGCCCATCGGCGGGCTGATCCTGCCGAAGGGCCTCGTGCCACCGGGCACGGTCTTTCCCGTCGGGACCGAACTGCCCGCCGGCACGGTCCTGGCGGCACAGTGCATCCTGCCGCTGACCGGCGCGGTGATCGGACAGATCGGTACCCTGCCGGACCTGCTGTCCGAAGGGTTGAAGCCATGATCGGACGTACCGCGAAGGTGCAGGTGCTGGCGTTCCTGCTGGTGAGCGTGCTCGGCGTCAGCTACGTCGGCGTCGGCTACGTCGGGCTGGGCGACCGACTGCTCGGCGGAAGCTACGTCGTCCACCTGGACCTCGCCCGGGCGGGCGGCATCTTCCCCAACGCCCCGGTCACCTACCGTGGCGTGCCCGTCGGCCGGGTCGCCGCGGTCGCCCTGCGCGGTGACGGGGTCCGGGCCGACCTACGGTTGCAGCGCGACGTCCGGGTACCGGACGACCTGCGGGCCGTGGTGGCGCACCGCTCCGCCGTCGGCGAGCAGTACGTGGACCTGCGTCCGGAGCGCGACAGCGGGCCGTACCTCACCGACGGCGCGGTGATCCCGGTCGAGCGGACCGGTGTCCCGCTCGCGCCGGAGGTCCTGCTGAGCAACCTCGACGCCCTGGTGCGCTCCGTCGGGCCGGAGGATCTCACCGTCCTGATCACCGAACTCGGCGCCGCGTTCGAGGGCAACGAGCTGGCCCTGGCCCGGATCCTGAACGACGGGGACGCGCTGCTGACCGATGCGACCACCCGCCTGCCAGAGACCCTCGCGCTGATCAACGACGGGCGAACCGTGCTCACCACCCAGGCCGAGTCGGCGCAGGCGCTGCGCCGGTGGGCGGCGGGCCTTGCCCAGTTGGCGGCCACCGTCCGCGCCGCCGACCCCGACCTGCGGCGGCTGCTCGCCGCCGGGCCTCCCGCCGGTCGGGAACTGGTCGCGTTGCTGCGGGGGCTGGAACCGACGGTCGGCGCCCTGCTCGGCAACCTGGTGACCGTCAACGGCATCGCCGCCCGGCGGCTGCCCGGCATCGAGCAACTGCTGGTGGTGTACCCGATCGCCGTCGCCGGCGGTTTCACCGTCACCCCGGGCGACGGCACCGCCCACCTCGGCCTGGTCCTCAACGTCGACGATCCGCCGTCCTGCGTTTACGGGGGGCGAACCACCTGCGACGCGGGGGAGCGGGCGGCCGGCGCCAGCGTGCGCGGCGCGGCCAACGCCCCCCGACCGGGCGGCCGGGAGCCAGCTCCCGACCCGGGGCGGTCCGGCGGCGCCCCGACCGCCGGGGCCGCGACCGCCGGGTACGACCCGACGACCGGCCTGGTGCTCGGCTCGGACGGCCGGCCGTTGCAGTTCGGCGGCACCGGGGGCCAGTCCCGGACGGCCGGGGACCAGTCGTGGAAGCAGTTGCTGCTGGCCGGGGTGACGCCGTGAGCGACGCGAAGAAGGAGGCGCAGATGCGGGCCCGGAGGGACCACACGCTGAAAGTCATCAAGGGGGCGAAGCCCGGGGTGCCCGGCCGCGCGTCGCAGCGCCGGATCGTGCCCCGCCAGTTCCCCCGACCGGTCGAGCCGATCGAGGACCTGCTGAAGCGGCTCGACCAGGAGCCGGTCGAGGACCCGGCGGATGCCGCGGACCCGGCGAGAGGAGACGACCCCGCGAGCGCGGACAGCTCGCCGGAGGACAGCTCGGGCGACCGTCGCACGGGCGAGCGGGCTCCGTCGGCGCCCCGGCGACGGTCGCTGATCACCCTGCTCGTGGCCGTGCTCGCCGCCACGGTCGTGGCCGGCGGCGTGACCGGGCACCGCTGGTACGTCGACCGGGCGACGGACCAGGCCCGGCAGCAGGCCCTCGCCGCCGCCAAACAGGCCAGCGTCAACTTTGTCTCGGTCAGCGCGGCCAGCGTCGACCGGGACATCCAGCGGATCACCGCCGGAGCCACCGGCGACTTCAAGGACGAGTTCACCCGAGGTCAGTCGCAGGTCCGCGCCGCGGTCGTGGAGAACAAGGTCGACTCGCGCGGAACGGTGCTGCGGGCCGGGCTGGTCTCTGGAGATCGCCGTCGAGCGGTCGTACTGGTCGCCGTCGACGCCACCGTCAAGAACATCAAGGCACCCGAGGGACGGCCGTCGCACTACCGGATCCAGCTGGACATCGTCCACGACAAGGCCTCCGGGCGGTGGCTCGTGTCGCGGCTGCAGTTCGTCGGATGAGAGAGGGAGAACACGTGCGTACCCTGGTCCGATTCCCGCGACGGCCGCGCGTTCCTCGGCTGCGCCCCACCCGGATCCGGCTCGTCCCGGCCCTGGTCGTCGCGATCGTGCTCGCGGCCGCCGTCGCCGGCGCCGGCTGGTGGGGCGACCACCGCGCCGAGCGGCGGGACAGCGCCGTACGCCAGGCGCTGGCCACGGCGCCCGCCGCCGCCAAAGCGATCTTCTCCTACGACTACCGCACGTTCGACGACAGCGTCGCCAACGGCCGCGCCTTCGCCACCGGACAGTTCGGCACGGAGTACGAGCAGACCACGACGGCGTTGAAGCAGACCGCGGCCACCCAGCAGGCGATCGTGGCGGCGGAGGTGTCCGCGACGGGCGTGGTGACCGCGACCGCCGAACGGGTCGAGTTGCTCGTCTACCTCAACCAGTACCGGCGCAACGTGAACACGGCCGGGGAGAAGGTCGACCAGAACCGGGTGGTGCTCACCCTGGTCCCGGTGGACGGGGAGTGGAAGGTGGCCAAGGCAGCGGCCATCTGACGTGCGCCGGTGCGGCTGACGTGGGCCGGGGCGGCTCTCGGCGTACCAGGCATCGGTCAAAAACGGTGAAAAGCATCAAATGGTCGTGATGATCGACCCGGTGGGTCAGTTCCGTCTCCCAGGGTGACTGATGGGCTCTCGACGGGCCGGACCGATACGGGACGTCCTCATGACCTGCTCCTGGCCGGGCAAGGGTTAGGCTTCCTGCCGTGATTGACGTGCAGGGGAGCGGGAGCGACGAGCGGCTGCGTCGCATCGAGGCGGTTACCGACGCCGCGCTGTCCCAGCTCGACGTCAACGACCTTCTGGAAGAGCTGGTTGATCGTATCCGCGAGGTGCTGGGCGTTGACACCGCGGCCATCCTGCTGCTGGACCTGCACGCCCAGCAGTTGGTGACCACCGCGACGAAGGGCCTCGGGGACGACGTCCGCGAAGGTGCGCGGATCCCCGTCGGCAGCGGCTTCGCCGGCCGGATCGCCCAGGAGAAGCAGCCCGTCCTGGTGGAGAACGTCACCGCCGCGGACGACCCGGCTCTGTTCGGTCGCGGAGTCCGCTCGTTGTTGGGTGTGCCGATGTTCGCCGGCGGCGAGCTGATCGGCGTCCTGCATGTCGGCTGCCTGCGGCGGCACCAATTCACCGGTGACGACGTGCAGTTGCTGCAACTCACCGCCGACCGGGCGAGCCTCGCCAGCCGGACCCGGGCCAGTGGCCTCGACCGCAGCGCCGCCCTCGCACTGCAACGAAGCCTGCTACCCACCCACCTGCCCGACGCGCCAGGTGTGGACATGGCAGCCCGCTACGTGCCCGGCCACGACGCCGGCGTCGGCGGCGACTGGTACGACGTGTTCACCCTGCCCTCCGGTTGGCTGGGTGTCGTCATCGGCGACGTGTCCGGGCACGGCCTGCGCTCGGCGGTCGTCATGGGGCGTCTCCGCAGCGCACTGCGCGCCTACGCGCTGGTCTGCGACGACCCGGCCACTGCGTTGACCCTGCTCGACCGCAAGATCCAGCATTTCGAGACCGGCAACCTCGCCACGGTCCTCTACGCCATGATCTCCCCGGACCGCACCGTCATCCGGGTTTCCCTCGCCGGCCACCTGCAACCCGTCCTGGCCGGGCCAGGACACCCCGCCGAGACGCTGCAGATTCCCGTCGATCTTCCCCTGGGTGTCGGCTCACGTCAGCCGGCCCGCCGGTGCACCGACGTCGCGTTCCCCTCCGACGCCCTGCTGATCTGCTACACCGATGGGCTCGTCGAACGCCGCGGCGAGGTCATCGACGTCGGCATCGACCGGCTCTGTGCAGCCGTTGAACCAGGTCTCGCCGAGGAAGTCTGCGCCCGTGTCATGACCACACTCGCCGGCGAGCAGGCCACCGACGACATCGCCCTGCTCGCCATCCACTCGGCCAACAGACGTGTCCCGTGAACGACTCTGACCGGCTGTTCCAGAGCTGTCGCCCATACAGTGCACCTGACCGGTGCCACGCAGGTCCCCGGACTGATCCTGCCGGAGCCGACGCGGCGGCCGGATCACGCACCTCGGAGGCCGCAGCTTGAGTATCTCCGTCGCCACCAGGACCGACAGCTTCGCGCACCCCGCTCTCTTCTACGCGGACCGCGATGACTACCTGGCCGGCACGCTGCCGTTCATCCAGGCCGGCCTCGCCGCCGACGAGCCGGTCATGGTCGCCGTCCCGGGGGACAACCTCGACCACATCCGCGCCGCGCTCGGCACCGACGCGGGCAGGGTGCAGCTGCACGACATGAGCGTGGCCGGGCGCAACCCGGGCCGGATCATTCCGGGTGTTCTGCTCGCCTTCGCCGCCGCCCACGCCGGGAAGCGGGTCCGCATCATCGGCGAACCGATCTGGGCCGGCCGTACCGCGACCGAGTACCCCGCCTGCGCCCAGCACGAGGCACTGATCAACGCCGCGTTCGCCGGCCGACCGGCCACCATCCTCTGCCCCTACGCCACCCGTCACCTGGACCGGCGCTGGCTCGACGACGCCCACCGCACCCATCCCGTCGTCCAGCTGGGCAGCGTGGTGCGGGAGAGCCCGCACTACGCCGACCCGGTCGCGGTGGCCGCGGGGTTCAATCTGCCGCTGCAGGACCCGCCCGCCCAGGCGACCACCATCACCATCGACCTGCACGCCCTCTCGGCCATCCGCCGGGTGGTGACCGCCGAGGCCGCCGCGGCCGGCCTGCCCCCCGACCGGGTCTCCGACCTCACCCTGGCGGTCAGCGAACTGGCCGCGAACACGATCAAGCACACCGCCGGCGGCGGCACCCTCGCGGTCTGGACCGACGACACCCGGCTGGTCTGCCAGCTCACCGACACCGGGCACATCACGAATCCACTCGCCGGCCGGATCCCGGTGCCGCCGCAGCAGCCCGGCAGCCGCGGGCTCCTCCTGGTCAACCAGCTCTGCGATCTCGTGCGCGTCCACACCGTGCCGGGTGCCACCACGATCCGCCTGCACATGCACCGCTGACGGCCGAGCGACCCGGCAGCCGGAGACCTCAGCCGCGCAGGGTCGTGGACGGCGACTCGCCGAAGCGCACCCGGTAGTCGCCGGCACAGCGGCCAAGATGGACGAACCCGTGGTGCAGGGCAACGGTCGTCACGGACGCGCCGGGGCCGGCCGCGCGCAGCGCACGGTGGACCGCATCGAGCCGGCATGCGCGCAGGTACGCCGTCGGCGTCGTCTGCAACTCGCGGCGGAAGCAGTCCTGCAGCGTTCGTACGCTCACCCGGAGCGCCTCCGCGACATCCCGGACCGTCAGCGCCTCGCCGTGGTGGTCCGCGATCAGGGCGCAGGCCCGGCGCACGAGGCGCCCGGGAGCCGTGTGGTGTGCCGGCTCGGCGAGCTGGTCGGAATAGGTGTGCCGGTGGGCCAGCAACAACTTGCCGATGAGTCCCTGCTGGAACCGAGCGGCGACCTGAGGGTGGTCGAGCAGGGAGGCGTCCATCGGCTGCGACAGCTCGTCGGCGAGGAAATCCACACCGCGTGCCCACGCCATCGCGGCGGCCGTGGTCATGGTCATGCCGATGTCGAAGCGGACCGGGCCGTCCACCGGCCGGCCCAGCAGGCGGGCGAGTTCCCGGTCGACGGTGCGCCGGTCGGCGTAGAAGATCCGGTGCGGCGAACCCGCGGACCAGTGCATGTCGGACGCGTCGTAGGGGGAGAGGACGGAGGCGACGTCGGGCGTCGAGGTCACGCTATGGCCGGCGTGCCGCACCATCGTGCTGCCGCTGCGGGGAATCTGCACGAGATAGAAGGTCTCCAGCGGGCCGGGTTGGATCCGTACCGCCTGGCCGTAGTCGAGGTCGATGACGCCCACGCCTCCCACGCGACGGGCCGCCATCCGCAGTCGAACGTCGCGGACACCCGCCTGTGGTGTGAGCCGGTGCGGGCAGAAGACGCGACCCACCTCGGCACGAGCGTGCTCGACGTCGTCGGTCCTGACCGTCACGGCATCCATCCGACACCTCCCGGGCGTCCCGCTGCGCTGACCCTAGGACGCGACCCGGGCGGGCAGCACCGGAAAGCCGCCGACCCGACAAGGAACGGCTCGTCCGCCGGCTGCGCGCGGCGGACACACCCCGCGCACGGCGGATAGCGGCCCGTCCGCCGTGCCCGTTAGCGTGCTGACACCGCCAGCGCCTCTGCTGCCGCGGTACCTCGCCAGCGGGTCACACACTCTCCGGAGGCTGCCATGAGGATCGCCGTCGTCGGCGCTGGATTCGCCGGCCTGAGCGCAGCGAAGGTGCTGCGGCAGAGTGGCTTCGACGTCACCGTGTTCGAGAAGGCGCCCGACGTCGGCGGAGTGTGGAGCCGTACCCGTCGGTATCCCGGCCTTCGTACCCAGAACGACAAGGGCACCTACCACCTCTCCGACCTCCCCATGCCCGCGCACTACCCGCAGTGGCCGACGGGCGAGCAGGTCCAGCAGTACCTGGAAAGCTACGTGGAGATGTTCGGGCTCGACGCTGTCCTGCGTCTCTCCACGGAGGTCGTCTCCGCGGCACTCCTGGACGACGAGACCGGGTGGCTGCTCGCGTCGCGCCCGACGGGTCAGGACCCGGTGACCGTGGAGCGGTACGACCACCTCATCGTCGCCAACGGCATCTTCTCCGATCCTCTCGTCCCGTCCTTCGACGGACGCGAGGACTTCACCGCCGCCGGAGGACGGGTCCTGGCCGCGGGCGATTTCCACGACCTCGCGGCGGCCCGGGGAAAGAACGTCCTCGTCGTCGGCTACGGCAAGTCCTCCTGCGACGTGGCGGTCCCGCTGAGCGACGTCGCCGCCCAGACCCACCTCGTCGCCCGCGAGCTGCTCTGGAAGATGCCCAGGAAGCTCGGCAACGCACTCAACTACAAGTACCTCCTGCTCACCAGGATGGGTGAGGCGCTGTTCCGCTACCTCAGCCTGAAGGGCGTCGAGCGGTTCCTGCACGGCCCGGGAGACGGTCTGCGCCGTACCATGCTCGACAGCGTCGGGTCGGTCGCGACCAGGCAGCTCAAGCTGCGCGAGCTGGGCCTCGTGCCGAACGGCACCTTCCAGGACATCGCCCGCAGCACCGTCAGCCTCGCGACGGAGGGCTTCTTCGAGCGCGTCGCGGACGGCCACATCACCGTCCATCGGGACCGGACGATCAGAGAACTCCTGGTCGACGACGGTCGACCGGCCGCCCGCCTCGACGACGGCACGGTGCTCGCCGCGGACCTGGTGATCTGTGGCACCGGTTTCCGGCAGCACGTTCCGTTCTTCGATGACGCGCTGCACGCCCGGCTCCAGGACGCCGCCGGCAACTTCATGCTCTACCGGCAGATCCTGCCGATCGACGTCCCACGCCTGACCTTCGCCGGCTACAACTCCTCGTTCTTCAGTCCGCTGAGCGCGGAGATGGCCGCGGTCTGGACCGCCGCCCACCTGCGGGGCGGGATCGCACTGCCGCCCCGGGAGCGGATGCGCGAGGAGGTTCGCACGCGGGTGGCCTGGATGGCGGCGCGGACCAGCGGGCGGCACGCCCGGGGCACGAACGTCATCCCGTTCTCGATGCACAACATCGACGAGGTGCTCGATGAGTTGGGGCTCAACCTCGGCCGGTTGGCACGGGCCCGACAGTGGCTGTTGCCCGTCGACCCGCGCTCCTACCGGACTGTGATGACCCGCATGATCCGACGTACCGCCGAGGGCCGCGCGACGGACCGGGTCGAACCGACCCCGGCCCCTCGCGCGGCGTGGTGAGGGGGCTGGACCGTCACCGAAGGCGTATTCGCGATAACCGTCAAGGCGGGGTAAATACCGGGATAAAATGCCTCATCACAGATGAGGCTGGACCGGTCGGCGAGGAGGCGCGGGGGCGATGGCGGCGGGGCAGAGCACCGAGCATCGCCACCAGGCTTGGAAGCTGGACGTCCCGGTGCCCGTGCCGGCGGCCCTGGCCGGTAGCTGAACCCCTCCGTGCTGACGGGCGCGGCGTTCCGAGGGCTCGGGGACAGCAGAAGCCCGCAACGGGCAACCGTCCTGGAGTTGCTCTTCGACATCGTCTACGTCTTCGCGCTCGCCCGTCTCGCCGGACGGGTCGCCGACGACCTGACCATCGTCCGGCACTCGCTGCTGTCGGAGGCGGGTCAGACGCTGCTGTTCTTCGCGGCGATGTGGATGATCTGGTCGCTGAACGCCCTGATGGCGAGCACCTACGACCCGCGCCGAACCGACATCCAGACCCTCCTGCTCGCGACGATGTTCGGCACGCTGGTGTTGTCGGTCACCCTGCCCCAGGCGTTCGGGCAGCGCGGTGTGATCTTCGCGTGCGCGTACGTCCTCATTCAGGTCGGCCGCCCGCTCTACCTGACGTGGGCCCTGCGAGGCCATCCGATGCGGGAGGTCTCGGCCCGGGTGCTGAGCTGGCACGCGGTGTCCGGCGTGCTGTGGATCGGCGGCGGCATCAGCGGAGGGCTCGGCCGCGGCGTCTTCTGGACCGTCGCCCTCTCCATCGAGGTCGTCGGGGCGGCCACCAACTGGCCCGCCCTCGGGATTGCCGGGGCACGCCGCGCCGCCCTGTCCGGGGTCTCCTACATGCACCTCGCCGAGCGGTACAACCAGTTCTTCATGATCGCGCTCGCCGAGGTGGTGCTCGAAGCCGGCCTCACCATCAGTTTCCCGGGCTTCTCGACCCTGCGGACCGTCACCCTTGTCGCCGCGTTCGTGGCGGTGGTGGCGTTCTGGCGGATCTACTTCTACCACGCGGGCCCGGGTCGGGACACGACCGCCAGCTCGGCCGGCGAGGGGATGCAACTGTCCCGGTGGGCGAGCTTCAGCCTGCTGCTCATCGTCGGCGGCATCATCTGCCTCGCGGTCGGCTTCGGACAGATCATGGAGGACCCGGATCCGCCGATCGACTGGGCCCTGGTGGTCGTCATCTTCGGCGGCCCGGCGCTGTTCCTGATCGGGCGGACCTACTTGGAGCAACTGTCCCGCACCGGGGCGCGCTGCCGGGTGCTGTTGCTCGGGGCGCTGGCGCTGGTCGTGGCCGCGCCGCCGATGGTGTTCCTTCCGCCGATCGCGGCGGTTGTCACCGCCGGGTCGATCCTGGCCGGGATCGCCATCTCCGACGGGTTCGCCCATCGGCGCGGACCGGAAACCAATCCGCAGCTGTAGCCGGCCTCGGGGTACCGTTCCTAGGGACTGAGCACGAGTTGCGTGTTTTCAGCCGCGTGTCCCGAACGGTGTTGGGCACGCTGGTCTCCCGCGTTCGCTCCGTATCCGGCGCGCACGGATCGTGTCCGCGGTCCGAAGTTACGGGGGCGGGTTCCCTCGCGCTCAGGGTCACCCGGTCCGGCCTGGACGGTCCGATGCCCCTGCCCATCACTCTGGTGAGCTGGGGGCGGTGCCGTCCGACGCCGGATCGGGTGACCCTGGGCGCGTCGTCCGATCGCCACGGCGGCGGCGTCGTGGCGAGTTGCGGTGCGGGTTCTGCTGGTTAGGGGCTTCTGCCAGTGCTGGGCGCCCCACTTGGAGGTGTATGCGGGGTCGACCGCGACGATCGCAATGCCGGGCGCCTCGGCCATCGACGTGAGCCGGGCGCGCAGCTTACTGACAGGCATCCCGGATATGAGACTGCGGAACCGTTTGCGGCGGCCGTGCTTCTCCCGGGTCTTCTCCGCTTCGAAGTTCAGGTCCTCGATGGCGACAGCTTTCACGCCGCAGACCTTCACCCAGTTCAGCAGCCGAGTCAGGGCGTGACGCAGCTGGGCGTCACGGTGCTCGGCGGTGCCGGACAGGTCGTAGTGGAACCGGCGTGGGTTGCCGACTGGATTGCCGTGAACGTCGAGCCGCCAGGCGGCGATGTGATCGGCATTGGTATCCACCCCGATCGCGCCGTCGGCGAGGGCGGCCTGCAGCGGGACCGTCTTGGTGGGCGCGTACTGCCAGGACGCGGTGATGTACCAGCGTCCGCGCCGCGCGTCGTGGTGGATACGGTAGGCGACCGCCCGGTTGGTCTCGATACGGTCGACCCACTCCTGGCCCCGATGTGGGAACCGCGCCTTCGCCGCGAGGACATACCGGCTGTGGGGGGCGTTCGCCAGTCCGGCCAGCGGTGCGGGCAGTCTGATCGACGCTTCGCCGCCGGGGGTGACGCGGATCGTCTCGTTGCCGTACCGCTTACCCGACTCCCCGTCGGCCTGAAGGAACCAGCGCTGCGCTTCCCAGCGGTCGCGCCACTGCGCCCCGGTCAGTCCAGCCTGGGCCAGGTTGTGGCGGTTGCGGGCGAGCCGCTTCCCGCCGCGCATCACATGCACGACCCCGGCCTCACGGTCGGCCCGCTCCCGCTCCAGCCGCTCCATCAGCACGTGCAGACGGCGACTCTTGGCGAACCACTCCTGCCGACTGCGGTAGCCGCCCGGTACGCCCTTGGTGCCGCGCTGGCCGACCGGCAGGGACAGCCGATGTCGAATCATCGCGACCCCAGCTTCGAGGTTACCGATGTGTACTAGGCCGTGTTTCATAGCGGGGGCTGGCGGTCGACCTTGATCAGGGTTGTGGCGTGTCGGTGATCGATACGCAGTGAGGTCTCCGGTAGATGGT
>NZ_JBSFYQ010000018.1:0-134713 GCF_053599855.1 Micromonospora sp. NPDC005161 | reverse complement strand
GGGTGCCCGAACAGACCGTGAGATCGGGACGAGCCTCTGACAGCGGAGCCATGAACGGGTGCACGGATCTGCCGCATTCCGCGCGATGGCCTTCATACCATGACCCCGCCCGGCGGGGGCGTCCGGGCCGGTGACCGTCGTCACTGACTCGACCGCCGACACGCCGATACCCGAGATGTGGGGTGTGACAACGGCGTCGTCCCTATATATGGTGTCGACGCAGCTGGTTCGGCCGCTCGTCTGCAGTGGTCGAGGCAAGAGGGAACCCGGTGGAATTCCGGGACTGCCCCGCAGCGGTGAGTGGGAACGACCGCCGTCATCAGCACTGGGCCGCCAAGCGGCCTGGGAAGCGACGGCCAGTAGGAGACCGGCGAGCCCGGTCGTGCCCACGAGTCCGAAGACCTGCCAGCGCGCCGTGCACCCGCACCCGGGTGGGCGGCGGCCCGACGCCGCGTGGGACGGCCGACGCCCCCTGACCCACGCCCGGCGTGGCGTCCGCCGGTGTCTGTCTCCTCGCGTCCGAGGGCCATCAGGTCTCGAACTCGCGAGGAGTGAGTGGTGACAGTCACCCAGGTGGTCCCGACCGGCGGCGACACCGACCTGCCGGGCCGGCGGCGGACGCAGATGCACGTCCGCAAGCGCGACGGCGCCAGCGAACCGGTGGACGTCAACAAGATCGTCCGCGCGGTCGAGCGGTGGACCGACGACCTGACCGACGTCGACCCGCTGCGGGTGGCGACCCGGACGATCAGCGGCCTCTACGACGGCGCGACCACCGCGGAGCTGGACCGGCTGTCCATCCAGACCGCGGCCGAGATGATCGGCGAGGAGCCGCAGTACTCGCGGCTGGCCGCCCGGCTTCTGGCCGGCTACGTCGACAAGGAGGTGCACCGGCAGGGCATCACCTCGTTCAGCACGGCGATCCGGATGGGCCATGCCGAGGGACTGATCGGAGACGAGACCGCCGCCTTCGTCGCCGCGCACGGCCGGACGCTCGACGACGCCGTCGACCCGGACGGCGACCTGCGGTTCGAGTACTTCGGCCTGCGCACGGTGTACGACCGGTACCTGCTGCGCCACCCGACCAGCCGGCTGGTGCTGGAGACGCCGCAGTACTGGCTGCTGCGGGTGGCCTGCGGGCTGTCCCGTACGCCGGACGAGGCGGTCGACTTCTACCGGCTGATGTCCAGCCTGGCCTACCTGCCCAGTTCGCCGACGCTGTTCAACTCCGGCACCCGGCACACCCAGATGTCCTCCTGCTACCTGGTCGACTCCCCGCGCGACGAGCTGGACTCGATCTACCAGCGGTACGCGCAGGTCGCCAACCTGTCCAAGTTCGCCGGCGGCATCGGCATCGCGTACTCCCGGGTCCGGTCCCGGGGCGCGCTGATCCGCGGCACGAACGGGCAGTCCAATGGGATCGTGCCGTGGCTGCGCACGCTGGACGCGAGCGTCGCCGCGGTCAACCAGGGCGGCCGGCGCAAGGGCGCGGCGTGTGTCTACCTGGAGCCGTGGCACCCGGACATCGAGGAGTTCCTGCAACTGCGGGACAACACCGGCGAGGACGCCCGGCGCACCCACAACCTCAACCTGGCCAACTGGATCCCCGACGAGTTCATGCGCCGGGTCGAGGCCGACGAGGTGTGGTCGCTGTTCGACCCGAACGAGGTGCCGGAACTGCCCGACCTGTGGGGCGAGCGGTTCGACGTCGCGTACCGGGAGGCCGAGGCGCAGGGCCGCTACGTGCGGCAGGTCCCGGCGCGGGAGCTGTACGGGAAGATGATGCGCACCCTGGCGCAGACCGGCAACGGGTGGATGACCTTCAAGGACGCCGCCAACCGGCTGTGCAACCAGACCGCCGAACCGGGCAACGTGGTGCACCTGTCCAACCTCTGCACCGAGATCATCGAGGTGTCCAGCGACGCCGAGACCGCGGTGTGCAACCTCGGCTCGGTGAACCTCGCCGCCCACGTCACCGACGGCGTCATCGACTGGCAGCGACTGCGCGCCACGGTCCGTACCGCGGTCACGTTCCTCGACCGGGTCATCGACATCAACTACTACCCGACCGCGCAGGCGGCGGCGAGCAACCCCCGCTGGCGGCCGGTCGGGCTCGGGCTGATGGGCCTGCAGGACGTGTTCTTCGCGCTGCGGTTGCCGTTCGACTCGCCGGCCGCGCGGGAGTTGTCCACCCGGGTCAGCGAGGAGTTGTACCTGACCGCCCTGGAGACCTCCGCCGATCTGGCGCGGCGCTTCGGCGCGCACCCGGCGTACGGGCAGACGCGGGCGGCGCGGGGGCAGTTGCAGCCCGACCTGTGGGGCGTCCAGGGGACGCAGACCGACCGGTGGACCGCGTTGCGGGAGCGGGTCGAGGCGTACGGGCTGCGCAACTCACTGCTGGTGGCGGTCGCCCCGACCGCGACCATCGCCTCGATCGCCGGTTGTTACGAGTGCGTCGAGCCGCAGGTGTCCAACCTGTTCAAGCGCGAGACCCTGTCGGGGGAGTTTCTCCAGGTCAACACCGCTCTGGTACGCGAGCTGAAGTCCCGTGGCCTGTGGACCGAGCCCGTCCGGTCGGCGATCAAGCGCGCCGAGGGGTCGGTGCAGGACATCGCGGAGCTACCGGCCGCCGTGCGGGAGTTGTTCCGCACCGCGTGGGAGCTGCCGCAGCGGGCGCTGATCGACCTGGCCGCGGCTCGCGCGCCGTTCATCGACCAGTCGCAGTCGCTGAACCTGTTCCTGGCCTCGCCGACCATCGGCAAGCTCTCCTCGATGTACCTGTACGCCTGGAAGGCCGGGCTGAAGACGACCTACTACCTGCGGTCCCGCCCGGCCACCCGGATCCAGCAGGCCACCGTCGCACCCGCCACCGTCGCCCTCGCCGTACCCGTGGCGACCGACCCGGAGGCGCTGGCCTGCTCCCTGGAGAACCCCGAGTCGTGCGAGGCCTGCCAGTGACCGCCGCCGACACCACCACCGACACGAGGACCACGCACATGCTGCTCGACCCCGGGATGGACCTCACCCTCCGCCCGATGCGCTACCCGCACTTCTTCGACCGGTTCCGCGACGCCATCCGCAACACCTGGACGGTCGAGGAGGTCGACCTGCACGCCGACCTCGCCGACCTCGACAAGCTCTCCCCCGCGGAGCGGCACCTGGTCAGCCGGCTGGTCGCGTTCTTCGCCACCGGCGACACCATCGTCGCCAACAACCTCGTGCTCAACCTCTACCAGCACGTCAACAGCCCGGAGGGTCGCCTCTACCTGTCCCGGCAGCTGTTCGAGGAGGCGGTGCACGTCCAGTTCTATCTAAACCTGCTCGACACGTACGTGCCCGACGAGAGCGAGCGGTTCGCCGCCTTCGCCGCCATCGAGAACATCCCCTCGATCCGCCGTAAGGCCGACTTCTGCTTCCGCTGGATCGACTCGCTGAGCGAACTCCGCGAGCTGCGTTCGCGCGAGGACCGGCGGAGGTTCCTGCTCAACCTGATCTGCTTCGCCGCCTGCATCGAAGGACTGTTCTTCTACGGCGCGTTCGCGTACGTCTATTTCCTGCGCTCTCGCGGCCTGCTCCACGGTCTCGCCTCCGGCACCAACTGGGTGTTCCGGGACGAGTCCATGCACATGGCCTTCGCGTTCGACGTCGTCGACACCGTGCGCGGCGAGGAACCCGACCTGTTCGACGGCGACCTCGCCGGGCAGGTCCGCCAGATGCTCACCGAGGCCGTCGAGTGCGAGGTCCAGTTCGCCGAGGACCTGCTCGGCCACGGGGTGCCCGGCCTGACGCTGGCCGACATGCGGGAGTACCTCCAGCACGTCGCCGACCGGCGTCTGGCCCAGCTCGGGATCGCGCCGCACTACGGGTCGGCCAACCCCTTCGCCTTCATGGAGTTGCAGGACGTGCAGGAGCTGTCCAACTTCTTCGAGCGGCGGGTGTCGGCGTACCAGGTCGGGGTCAGCGGCACCGTCGCGTTCGACGACGACTTCTAGAACACCGCCGGGGGCGACGGGGGCCGGTCGTCGCCCCCCGGCGGTGCGTCAGGTCCGGCTGGCGCAGCCGACACACCTGCTCGCTGAGGGGCGGGCGGCGAGTCGTTCGGCGGGAATCGGGCGGGAGCATCGTTCACACACGCCGTAGGTGCCGGCCTCGACCCGTCGCAGAGCGACGTCGAGTTCGGAGAGGCGTCGGCGCGTCGCGTCCAGGACGGCGGTGAGCTGGGCCCGTTCGAACGCAATGGTGCTGCCCTCGGGGTCGTGCTCATCGTCGGCGTTGGACGACCGGGAGGCCTCGAAGAGGCTCCGCAGATCGCTGTCCAACGCTTCGGCCTGGGCCCGGCTCTGGTCTCGTAGGTGGAGCAGTTCCGCGCGGATCGAGCTGAAATCCCTGTTCATGGCCGCTCAACCGTACTGCGGGTGGCCCAGGTCGGCCGGGCGGACGCCTGGGCGGTGGCTGTCCCGCTACATGAAGTTGCGGGTGTGCAGGGCGGAGAGCGCCGCCGCCTCGTCGGGCCGGAAGCCCAGCCGTACCAGCCGGCGCTGCCGGCCCTGATCCATCACGTGCTGCAGCTTCTGCACCCGCTCGAAGCCGGCGGACACGTCGTCGAGGTGCCAGCCACCGGCCGCGAGGACCACCAGCGCGTCGAACACGTCCGCGTTGAGCCCCGCGGTGTCGACGAGCGCGTCGTGGCGGCGGTGGATGGCCGCGCGGAGCCGGTCCCGCAGCAGGGGGTCCACGGTCGCCTGGTGCTCGAGGTGTGCCATGCCGAACACCACGTGCCGTCGCTCGTCCTGCATCGCCAGCCAGCAGACGCGACGGGTCACCGGGTCCGGTGCGTTCTGCTCCAGGAACGAGAGCAGGTCGACGAAGCTGCCCTCCCCGAGTACGGAGAGCAGGAACGAGGCCAACGCGAAGTCGGACTCGGCGACGAGTGTGAAGAGCGACTGCCGACCGCCGGCCGACGACGTGCCCAGCTCGGCGCCCCGGAGCAACGCTCGCCGGCCGAACACCTCCATGTGCCGGGCCTCGTCGGCCATCTGCACCGCGAGGAGCTGCATCACCTCACGGAAGTGCGGATGTATCCGCCCGACGAACCGTGCCGGCACGACGAGCGCGGCCTGCTCGTTCTCGACAAGGTAGGTCATCACCTGCACCACCGCCGCCTCGACGTCGGCCGGCAGCGCGAACGCGTCGTCCCACGGCACCGCGGTCTCCGGGTCCCACTGCCGCGCCGCCGCCTGCGCGTACAGCTTGGGGGCGACGTCGGCCCACACCAGATCGCGGTCGTCCAGGTCGAACCGGGCCTCGGGGCCGCCGGATTCCAGCAGCGCACCGCGGGCGCCGAGCCCCCACCGTGGCGGCGGGTGCCTGCTGAGCGCCGAGGGCAGGGCGGGCCCGGCCCGCTCCGCGCCGAACCAGCGGGCGTCGTCCGCCGTGCCGCGGACGACCACCGCGACCAGTTCGCTCCGGTCGGCCGGATCCGGCCATTCGAGCCGGTGACCCCGGCTCCGGCACCAGGCGGGCAGGTGCACCGGCAGGGCGGGGTCGAGGCCGGAGACCGCCAGCCGGCCGCCGGGCGGTAGCGAGGCGAGTGCGCGTTGCACCAGCAGGTGCGCGCCCCGGTCGAAGCCCAGACCCCCGAGGTGGATCTCGGCGTCGGCCGCCGGCGCGCCGCTCACGGCCGGTAGTCCGCGGCGGTCACCCGCCCGTCGGCCGCGTAGAACCCGCTGGCGTCGACCGCCCGGGCGAGGGCGTCGTACCCCGTGGTGCGGCCGTCCTCCCAGGCGGTCAGCCCTTCGAGGTCGAGCAACGGGCGTACCTCCGGGTCGGCGTAGGACATGCCACGCAGCAGCGTGCCGAAGAGCCGGACCCCGGCGGACTCCGGATCGCGCACCGTCATGTTGCAGTGGTCGTATCGTGCGGTCTGCGCGACGATCCGGGTGCCATCGGGCGGGAGCGTGCCCTCCCGGACGAACGCCAGATGGTTGGCGTCGATCATGCAGGCGGCGTCCACCTCCTTGGCCACGAGGGCCCGGGCGGCGTCGCGCTCACCGCCGATGTGATCGCCGTGCAACCCGACGCCGACGTCGAACCGGCGCACGTCGACCTCGACCCCGGCGGCCGCGAGGTGCCCGAGCGGGATCAGCGTCGCCCGTGGACTGTCCATCGCGCCGACGGCGACGAGCGAGCCGGACACGTCCTCGACCTGTCGGACGGGTGAGTCGGCGCGCACCACCACGACCGAGGTGAGGTCCCGGTCGGTGTCGCGCATGGTGAGGGCGCTCACAGTGCCGCCGCTGGCCGCCGCCAACCGTTCGGCCCGCAGCCAGGCGAGCGGTGAGTTCCACGCCGCGTCGATCCGCCCGGCTACGAGATCGTCGACCTGCCGCTCGTAGTGCGAGTAGAGGACGAAGTCGAAGTCCAGGCCACGCCCTCGCAACCAGGCGCGGAAGCCCTCCCAGATGGTCACCACCTTGGGGTCGTACGCGACCGCGCCCATCAGGACAGTGGGTGCCGCCATCAGCGGTTGACCTCGTCGAGCAGCGGCAGCCCGGTGGCGACTCGGCCGACGAAGTCGTGCAGGGCGTCGGTGGTGGGTGCCATCACCCGGGCCGCGCGGGAGTCGCGGAATCGGCGTTCGAGGCCCAACTCCTTGCGGAAGGCGCTGCCGCCGCAGAGCTGCATCGCGCCGTCGGTCACCTCGGCGGCCGTCTCGCCGGCGAGCGCCTTGACCTGCAACACCCGCAGCGTCGCGTCCTCCCGGCCGGTCTCCAGCGCGGTCAGGGTGTCGCCGAGGAAGGCGCGCAGGGCGTCGGTGCGGATCTTCAGCTGGGCGTAGCCGCGCCGGGTGACCGGTGCGTCGCGAAGGGCCGCGCCGGTGTGCGCGAGGGTGGTGCCCGTGAGATGCCGGCCCGCTTCGGCGACGGCGCTGTCCGCGAGGCCGAGGCAGAACGCGGCGTTCAGCACCAGGAACCAGGGGAGGACCGCGCCGAGCGCGGTGTCGAGGCCGGCGCCGTCGGCGGCCAGCATCGCGCTGGCGGGGACGCGGACCCCGTCGGCGGTCATCGGCCGGGAGCCGTTGCCGCGCAGGCCGAGCCCATCGAAGTCGCCGGCGATGCTGAGGCCGGCGCTGCCGGCGGGAACGAGCCACAGCGTCATCGGACCCGCTCCCGCAGCGAGCGGGAGGCTCGACCAGACGTAGCTGTCCGCCTCACCCGCCGAGGTGACCCAGCTCTTGCGGGCGTCGAGCCGGACCGCGCCGTCGTCCGTCGTCGCGGTGCCGGTCGGCGACCAGAAGTGGCTGCGTGAGCCGAACTCGGAGAACGCCAGGGAGGTCAGGTGTTGACCCGCGCCGATGGCCGCACGGACGTCACGCGGGCCGTGCGCTTCGATGACGGCGGTCGCCGCGTAGTGCATGAGGACGACCATCGCCGTGGAGCCGCACTCGGCGGCCAGTCGTTCGATGACCTCCGCGACGGTGCGCAGACCCTGGCCGCCGCCACCGACCTCGGTCGAGGAGGCCAGGCCGAGCAGGCCAGCCGCGGCGAGGGCGTCCACGCTCTGTCGAGGGAAGGTGCCGTCCCGGTCGACGAGCGCGGCCTGAGGGCGGATCACGTCGTCAATGAGCGTGCCGAGCGTCGTCAGGTGGTCGGTGTTGGGGCGGGCTTTGTCGACACTGGCTGTCATGGGAATGTCCCCTTCGGCCGGACCGATGGCACCGCCGTCGAGGCTATCCCAGTCGAGCATCGCGAGGCGAGGGCGTCGGATGGCCGACATGGGCGCGAACCGCTCGCGTGGTCCTGTCGGCGAGGATGACCGGCGTCGGGCGGCCGCTCACCGTCCGGCGCGGGCGTCCTCGCGGTGCGGCCGGCCGTGCCCGTCATCCCGGTCGATCCGCAGCTCCCGTTCCAACTCGGCGATCACCGCGCGCAGATCGTCGAGCCGTTGGCTGATCGCGATGCGGTCCACCTCGTCCGGTACGCCGTCGCCGTCCTCGTCGTACCCCGGGGCCAGGCGTTCGGTCATCTCCAGCCGGCGTGCCTCCTCCATCGAGTTGACGATCACCGCGATGAGGATGTTGAGCAGCAGGTTGACCGTGATGACCACGTAGCTGACGTAGTAGAGCAGCGTCCACGGCGAAATCGTCATGCCCTGCTGGATGAGGTCCGGCAACGTCTCCAGGGAGAGCAGCACGAACAACGTCAGCAGGGACCGGCCGATGTCGCCGTACTGGTCGGGAAATCTGCTTCCGAAGATCAGCCAACCGGCCATGCCGTACACGTAGAGCGTCACCACGGCCAGCGCGAGGAAACCACCGACGCCCGGCAGGCTGCGCCACAGGGCGGAGACGATGGTACGAAGGCCCGGGGAGAAACGCACCAACCTGACCATCCGGGCGACCCGCACCACCCGCAGCAGCGCCGGATCGCCGTGCAGGCCCGGAATGAAGATCGCCGCGATCACGGCGAAGTCGAAGACGTTCCAGCCGTGCCGGAAGAAGTCCTGCGGGCGACGGCCGTAGGCGGCCAGCCGAATGCCGATCTCGACGACGAAGACGGCTCGGAAGAGCAACTCCAGCCAGTGCAGCACGGTGCCCGCCACGGTCAGGCCCCGGTACGTCTCCAGGCCGAGGACGATCCCGTTGGCGAGGATGACGGCGACGATGCCGATCTCGAAGGGGCGCGACCGGGCGAGCCGACCGCAGGCGTCGACCAGTCTGGACCGGCCGGGCGCGGGCGCCGCCGGCTCACCCCGCGGGACGGGTACGCGTGCGCCACTCACCAGTAGCCCGGCCCGATGGTGCGTGCGGAGGCCGCCGGTCGGGCCCACCTCCGGCCGGCGTCGTGGCGGTGCGGGCGGCGTGCGGGCATGTCCATCACCCTAACCAAGCGCCCGACCCGTGACCGACGGTCTCCCGCTCGGCCGCGGGTGGGGTGACCGCGCGGCGCGTCAGTGGTGGCCGGTCCGTTCCGGAGTGACCGGGGCTCCGAAGAACGTGGCGAACGGATCCACGAACCTCGGATGGGCCCGGTTCACGGCGTCGTGGCCGCTGCGGGGAATCACCAGGGTCCGGGCTCGGGGCAACACGCTGGCCAGGGCCTCGTTGAGGTCGACGTAGTAGGGCGGGCTGTCGGCGCCGCAGGCGAGCAGCACCTCGGCGGTGACGCCTTCCCATCGGCTGGCCGGGCCGTCGTGCGCCCGGATCAGGGCTGACTCGTCCAGGGTCATCGGCAGCAGGTCGGCCATCGTCCGCCCGATCGGCGTACGCACGAACGCGCGGACGATGGCCAGCCGTACGCCGAACGGGAGTTTCGCCGCCGCCATCTGCGGATTGATGCCGGCGGCCGTGATGGCGAGGCTCCGGGCGATGTCGCCGGACCGCAGCGCCTCCTGTGCGGGGTCGAGCCACGCGGTGGGGAAGCCGCCGTCGATGGAGACCGCGGCGTCGTATACGGCGAGCCGGTCGATCGGCAGTCGGAGCGCCGCCTGGAGCGCGATGAAGCCGCCGGAGCTGTGGCCGATGACGTTTCCGGACCCGGTGTGCTCCAGCACCACGGCGAGGTCGTCGATGTCCTGCTCGAAGGTGTATGGCGTCGACCTGGGCGGGGCGTCCGCCCGCCCCCGCCGGTTGTAGAGGTGCACGGTGAACCGGTCGGCGAGCGCCGTGGCGAGCCGTCGGTACATGTCGATGGTGATCCCGCCGCCGTGCACCACGATGATCCCGGGCCCGTTGCCCGTCGAGTGCAGCACGATGTTCGCGCCGTCCCGTGCCGTGATCCGCTCCATCGCCAGCCCACCTCCCGTGATTGAACTGCGAACGACGTTTGCAGTTTACAGTAGATCCGTGAGCGACGCACCCACGAGAGCCGGCGACGGCGGTTCCGACCGGCAGCCGATCTGGGCCAGACCCGAACGCGGCAGCCGCGGTCCCGCCCCGGCACACAGTCGCGACGCCATCGTCGCGGCCGCCATCGCATTGGCGGACAAGGAAGGACTCGCGGCGGTGTCGATGCGGGCCGTCGCCACCGCGCTGGGCACCGGGGCCGGGTCGCTCTACCGGTACCTGTCGTCCCGGGACGACTTGCTGGACCTGATGACCGATCGGGTGGCGGGGGAGTTGCGGCCGTACCCGCGGGCGGAGGGCGCCTGGCTGGACGGGATGCTGCTGCTGGCCCGCCGGCAGTTGGCGCTGCACCGCCGCCACCCGTGGCTGACCGACGTGATTCACCGACCGTCCGGCATCGGCCCCGAGAGCCTGGCCTGGTTCGACACCTGCCTCCGGATCCTGGAGCCCGTCGGCTGCGCCGTCACCTCAAAGTTCGAGGCGATCGCGATGGTGACCGGCGTGGTGAGCCTCTTCGCGCGCAGCGAGGCCACGGCCGGGTCCTTCACCTTCGCCGGCACCGACCTCGCGGCGTACCCGCACCTGGTCGCGGCGTTCGGTCAGCCCTCGCCACCAGCGCCCCGGACAGACCTTTTCGAGCGGGCTCTGCGCGGCCTGCTGACCGGTCTGCTCCTCGCCGAGCCCGCTGCGTAATCGACCACGCCCTGCCGTCCGGTGTGGGCGGAGCGCGCCGGCGGGCGGCGGGTACGGACACCCGTCGCCCGCCCGGCTTGCCGGTCGGCTCGGCCGACGGTCAGGCCTGCGCGGCCCGGATCGCGTCGTGCAGCGGGGTGCTCGGCCTTCCGATCAGCCGGCTGAGATCGTCGCTGTCGGTCACCAGCTCACCGATGGCGATCGAGCGGTCGAGCGCGGCGACGAACCCGGCGGTGCCGGCGTCGAGCCCGACGTTCTCCAGGGCCGAGGCCAGCTCGGTGGCCGACAGGTCCTGGTGGACGACGGTGGTGCCGGTGACCTCGGTGACGGCCGCTGCCAGCTCGTCGAAGGTGAAGGCGGTGCCGCCCAGCTCGTAGACGGTGTTGCCCTCCTCCTCGCGGGTCAGCGCCGCGGCGGCGGCAGCCGCGTAGTCGGCCCGGGTCGCGGCGGAGACCTTGCTGCCACCGGTGGCACCGAGGATCGTGCCCGTCCGCAGGTACTGCGGCAGCTGGTCGGTGTAGTTCTCGGTGTACCAGCTGTTCCGCAGCACGGTGTGGGGGAGGCCCGAGGCGGCGAGGATCTCCTCGGTGGCCTTGTGCTCCGGCGCCAGCGGGTTCGTCGTGGTGTCGGCGCGCAGGATGCTCGTGTAGATCAGGCGCTCGACACCGGCGAGCTTGGCCGCGTCGATGACCGCGGTGTGCTGGCGCACGCGCTGACCGGGCGTGTCACCGGAGATCAGCAGCAGGCGGCGTACGCCGGCCACGGCGCCGGGCAGCATCGACGGGTCGTCGTAGGTGGCCCGACGGATCTCGACGCCACGCGCGGCGAGGTCAGCGGCCTTCTCCGGGGTGCGGACGATGGCGGCGATCTCGGCGGCGGATACGCCGGTGTCGAGCAGCTGCTGGATCACCAGGCGGCCCAGGCGGCCGGTGGCGCCGGTGACGGCATAGGTGGGCATGACAACCTCCGGTAGGGTGATGCAAACCTGTAAGCACTTACGAATCTACAGCACATGCTAAGTCGTAACTGTGGGGTAGGCTGGTGAGGTGAGCGACATGCCGGCCCGGGACCCGGCGGGGCCTACCCAGGAACTCGTCAGCGATGTCTTCGCGCGGGGCTGCACCTCCCGCGCGGCCTTCGAGGACGTCACCTCGAAGTGGGCGTCGCTGGCCCTGCTCGCGCTCGGTGAAGGTCGCTACCGGTTCAACGCGCTGCGCCGCCGCATCGACGGGGTCAGCGAGCGGATGCTCTCCCAGACCCTGCAGACCCTGGAACGCGACGGCATGCTCACCCGCGAGGTCCTCACGGCGATCCCGCCGCGTGTCGAATACTCGCTGACGCCCCTCGGCAGCCGGGTCGCGGAGCAGCTTCGCGGCCTCGCCAACCTGCTGGAGGCCTCGGTGCCCGAGCTGCAGACCGCGCGCGACGCCCACGAGCGCGACCGGGGCTAGCGCTTCCGCGGCACACCTGCCGCGTTGATCATCCTGCGGCGGCCGGGTTGTAGCCTCAGCCCTCATGAGCTGGCTGCCTGACGAGTTCGTCCACCCCGTCCACGTGCCCGTGCCCGGCACCGCGCTGCACCTGCGGCCGATCCGCGAGGCGGACACCCCGCTCGACTACCCCGCCGTGATGGGCTCCCAAGAGCGCCTGTGGGAGATCTTCGGCCCGGCCTGGGCCTGGCCCCCGGCGACGATGACCTATGAAGAGGACCGCATCGATCTGCTGCGGCACGAGAAGGAGATAGCCGCGCACGAGTCGTTCAACTACGCGCTGCTGGACGAGGAGGAGACGGCGATCCTGGGCTGCGTCTACATCGACCCGCCCGAGCGCGCCGGCTCCGACGGCGAGGTCTCCTGGTGGGTGGTGGACGATCTTGTCGGCGGCGAGGAGGAGCGCGCGCTCGACGCGCTGGTGCCGCGGTGGATCGCGGCCGACTGGCCCTTCCGTCAGCCCCGCTATTTGGGCCGCGACATCACCTGGCAGGAGTGGCTCGCGCTGCCACGCGCCTCGTGAGCCGTCCGTGACGGTGCCCGCCTGGCCGTCAGGCGTTGAGCGTCTCGCGGGGCGGTACTCCGTAACTGGCGTGGTACCGGGCGGTGAACCTGCTGTGGTTTGCGAACCCCCACCGGCTCGCGATCGCCGACACGGTGTCCCGGCGAGGGTCGGCCAGGAGCAGGTCGTGGTGGGCCCGATCGAGCCGGACCTGCCGCAGGTACGCCATCGGGGTGGTGTCGAGATGACGGCGGAAGGCGAGTTGCACC
Organism: Micromonospora sp. NPDC005161; assembly: GCF_053599855.1. Classification (NCBI taxonomy): domain Bacteria; kingdom Bacillati; phylum Actinomycetota; class Actinomycetes; order Micromonosporales; family Micromonosporaceae; genus Micromonospora; species Micromonospora sp. NPDC005161. The sequence goes on along the minus strand of NZ_JBSFYQ010000018.1, from coordinate 121,915 downwards.
GCCCGGAGGGAGACCGCCGCGGCGTCCGCGATGTCGGCCGCCGTGATGTCCCGGTCGGCGTGCTCGTCCATGAAGGCGATGGCCCGGCGCAACGTTGCGGTGTTGGCGTCGCGTCGGTCCTGAACGGTCGGATCGGTGACCGCGGTGTTGGGAAAGACGGTGAGCGCCGACGCGGCGAGCATTCGCGCGGCGTTGCCGATCACCAGCGGCTGCGCGCTGGCGATCGGGTTGTTCAGGACGACGTCGCTGACGTAGCTGGTGGTGTTGCGCCACTGTCGGGCGAGGGTCGCCGAGGCCGGGCCGATGTCGGTGAACCGGATCTGACCGGGTCGCCGGCCCGGCGCGGCGGTGGCGACCTGCGAGAGCACCGCGAGGTCCAGCACACAGATCTCCACCTCGCCGGGGTGCCAGCGCACGCTGTATGGCAGGTCGGGCCGGGTGGCGAGAAAGACGTCGCCGGGAGCGAACCGGTGGGCCGTGCCATCACAGGTACGGTCGACCCGGGCGGTGTGGGCGCCGCAGATCACCAATCCGTCGATGGCGCCCACCTCGATGTCGAGGTACGCCGTCTGCCCGGTGGTCGCGACGGCGAACGGCCCGGCGTCGACACGTTTGTGGACGAGCCGGATTCCGTCGTCCCCGCCGCGCATTCGTAGTTCCGTGTTGTACGTCCTGGCCAGGAAGTGGTGGATGGCCGACGGATCTCGGCTGTCGAACCCTCGGGTCTGCACTGGTGACGTCATCCGCTGTCTCCGTCCGGAATGGTGCCGCCGAATGGCGAACCAGGGCCGGCGGCGAGGTCGGGACGTGCCTGCGCGGAGGCGCGTCCCGGCACGCTGCTGCCGGCGGAGCCGTTGCGGTGCCAGTGCCCGCCCGCGCCGTCCAGTTCGGACGGGTGGCGGGACCTGGCGGCGGGGGTGTTCGGGTTGGGAGATCTCGGGGTGAATGGAGCGTTGTGAGCGGGACGGCGGCGGTCGGTCGAGCCAGTGTGGATCGGAGCTGATCTTTTGATTCCCGCTATCGGAATAGCCAATGACGGGAACTCAATCCCTACGATAATCCGCCCGTGTTCCGCTCGCGCTCGTCCGATCCGTTGAGTCGACTTCGCTTTCCGGCTACCGCGTCCGGGGTTCCTGCGTCTACTGGCCTAGCCATGCAGGTTGCACCGGCGGAATTCTTTTCATGATTCCCCGGGGGTCGTAGGGGATGCCGGGCGACTGGCCACGTAGGGGGAGACCATTGGACAGTACCGAATCTGACCGGGTCGTTCGGTTCGCCGTGGCCGAGACGCTCGCGCGGGTGGCGGGCGAGGACAGTCTGGCACTGGGCGAGACGGACGCGTTGCAGAGCCTCGGGAGTGCGCTGCGCGAGGTGCTGCGCCGGGCGCTCGACGACCGGGTGCCGCTCACGACGCCCCAGTTCGTCGACCTGTGCCGCGACCTGCGCCTGAACCGCGACTCCATGGACCTGCTGGGGCACCACCTGCTGACGGCGCTGCTGACCCACCAGGTGGGGCCGGACGCGCTGGTCCGCGTCGGCGCACTCCTCGGCACCGTCCGGCGCTACCTGCCCGCCGGCCGGCAGCCCACGCACCGCAACGGCGGCCCGGTGCCCGGGCGACGCGACGTACGCTCCGACAACAACGTCGTGGGCCGGTACCGGCCGAAGCTGCCGGAACACCTGCCCTGCCCGCCGACCTGGACCTGCACCGGTTGTGGTCGCGACTGGCCCTGTGCCACCAAGCAGAGTCAACTCCTCGCCGAGTTCGGTGGGGCGCGCGCCGCCCTCGCCGTGTACCTCGGCTCCTGCCTCGTCGCCGCCGCGCAGGACCTGCCCACGCTGCCGTTGCCCGGGGCCCGGCTGCGCTTCCTGGGCTGGCTGCCCCGAGCCCGGATTAGAAACGCGCCCTAGGCAAGACCGGTATCGATGCGATGGAATGTCATCCACGCGCCGCATCCCGGGGCTGGCGACCATCGTGCCGATCTCCGCGATCTCCAGCTGGTACGACTACATGCGCTACCAGGGGGTGCTGCGGTCCGCCGACTATCCCGGCTACCTGCACTTTTACGTCAACGGCCGCACCGACGGGGTCTGCGCGGACGTGCTGGCCCGGCTGCGCGCCGACAGCGCCGAGGAAACCGGTGACCACAACCGCTTCTGGGCGCAACGCGACTACCGGCCCGCCGCGGGCCGCGTCCGGACCAGCGTGTTCGTGGCGCACGGCGTCAACGACCTGAACGTCACGACCAACCAGTTCGCCCGCTGGTGGCAGGAATTGGCCGAGCAGGGCGTGCCCCGCAAGCTCTGGCTCTACCAGGCCGGCCACGAGGACCCGTTCGACGTCCGACGCGCCGAGTGGGTCGACTCCCTGCACCGCTGGTTCGACTACTGGTTGCAGGGGCTGCACAACGGGGTCATGGACGAGCCGCGGGTCGACCTGGAGACCGCGCCCGGAACGTGGACGACGCAGCGGGACTGGCCGGCGCCCGGCACCCGGTCGGTCCGGGTCGCCCTCGGCGCCGGGGACGGCGTGACCGGCACCCTCGGCGGGCGCGGCGCCCGGCCGGGCCGCGAGCAGGCGTACGTCGACGAGTCGCTGACCGAGGCCGAGCTGGTCGCCGAGCCGAACACCGCGACGTCCGGGCGGTTGGTCTTCCTCTCCGGAGCGCTCGCGGCGCCGGTACGGATCTCCGGCAGCCCTTCGGTGCGGCTGCGGGTCCGGGTGGACCGGCCGACCACCGAGCTGACCGCCCGGCTGGTCGACTACGGCACCGCCGAGCGGATCCGTTACGACAGCTCGGAGGGCGTGCGGACGCTGAGCACCGAGTCCTGCTGGGGAGCCTCCACGACCGCCGACGACGCCTGCTACCGGGACACCGAGGAGATCACCGGGGTCTCCGACCACGCGGTGCTGACCCGGGGCTGGCTCGACGCCGCCCACCACCGTTCACTGCGGTTCCGCACCCCGCTGCTGCCGGACCGCTGGTACACCGTGACCGTGCCGCTGAACGCGTACGACGCGGTGCTGCCCGCCGGCCACGTGCTCGGGCTGGTGCTCGGCCAGAGCGACCCGGAGTTCACCGAGACCGACGACCGGGACGCCACCGTCCGGGTCGACCTGGGCCGCAGCGAGCTGATCCTCCCGCTCGCCGGTCGGGCCGGGTTGCCCACGGTCGACGTCGCGCCACGGGTGGTCACCGCGCCGGCCGACCCGTCGGCGGCCCGGACCACGCGGGACACCCGGCAGGTGCCCTGACCGGCCGGCCCGTTTCCGGCACCCCACGCTGTCATCGGGTGACCGACCGCAGCGTCGCGCCGCTGACGGCAGCGCCTTCAGTGGGTTTGGGCAGGGTGTTCATCGTGGACCCGTATCCCGTACAACCGCCGTTAACGGCCCTCTCCGAGGCTTCTTGATCAAAGAGTATTCGCTTGATCGAGGAGAGGCTCGCACGTGAGGGACAAGCAACCCGAAGAGGTCGAGCGCGCGCAGCTGTCGCGGCGCAAGCTGGTCAAGTACGCGGGCATCGGCGCGACGCTGGCCGCGGCCAGCCCGTTGGTGGGCGGCGGTGCGGCCTGGGCCGACGAGGAGCGGCGGCCCGGCGATGACAAGAACGACCGGGGTGACTCGAAGGCCCGGGCGTGGCGCGCCGGTGACCACCACGTCCACTCGGAGTACAGCGGTGAGTTCGACACCACGAAGTCGCCGATCGTCTTCCACAAGGGCGCGGACGCGGTCTACCCGATCGTCACCAACGCCATCATGGCCAAGAACTTCGGTCTGACCTGGGCGATGTGCACCGATCACGGTGGACCGACGCACTCGAAGGTGAACATCGAACAGGCGTACCCCGACCTGCTGCGCTCGCGCAAGCTGGTCCCCGAGGTGCTCCAGTTCTGGGGCATGGAGTTCGACGCGCCCTCGCTGGACCATCACACGCTGATGATCCCGCGCCACGACGACGAGGCGAAGCAGCTCTTCGAGCTGGAGAGCCGGTTCGCCAAGTACGACGCGTTCCCCACCGACCCGGCCCGGGACACCGAGGCCAAGATGGTGGAGTTCCTCAAGGTCGCGCGGGGCATGCCGCACAAGCCGCTGGTGATCGCCCACCACGCGTCCCGCTCGGCGCCCGGTCTCGGCGTCTACGGCCAGGACACCCCGCGCGAGTTCCGCAACGGCAACAACGCCGCGCCGGACGTCTACATTGGCTTCGAGGGCGCACCCGGTCACCAGGCCGGTCCGCTCAACGGTGGCGCGCGGGGCGGGTACGGCAACCACCCCACCTACGGCGGCTTCGACCAGATGACCGCGCGGGTCGGCGGGCTGTGGGACTCGCTGCTCGGTGAGGGCCGACGCTGGTGGATCACCGCGACCTCGGACTCGCACGTGCACTGGACGCGCGGCGGCTCGGACTTCTGGCCGGGCGAGTACAGCAAGACCTACGTGCACGCCCGCCAGGACTACGGCGACATCATGGACGGCCTGCGCAACGGCCGGATCTGGGTCACCACCGGCGATCTGATCCGCAGCCTCGACGTCACCGCCAAGTCCCAGGGCAAGACCGCCGAGGTGGGCGAGACCATCACGGTCAGCCGTCGCAACCGCACCGACGTCGACATCGAGATCAAGTTCCGTCCGCTGAACGGCGAGAACGCCAACGGTGACCGGCCCGAGGTCCGCCGGGTCGACCTGATCGTCGGCCAGATCACCGGGCCGAGCGCCAGCCTGGACGCCGACACCAACCCCACCACCAAGGTGGTGGCCCGTTTCGGCCCGCGCGACTGGCGCCGGCAGGGAGCGGACTACGTCATCCGGCACACCCTGCGCAACGTCGAGACCGACACCTACGCGCGGGTCCGCGGCACCAGTACTGACGAGGCCGAGCCGCTCGCCGACGGGCTGGAGAGCCCGTGGGACGACCTGTGGTTCTACTCGAACCCGGTGTTCGTGCACGTGCGCTGACCAGCGCGACAGCGGATCGCGGGTCCGCCGGTACGGCTCGACGCACGACGGTCGGGCGGTGCTGGCGGACCCGCGCCGCTTTCAGCGGCTGGCGGGCGACTCGCCCGGATGTCAGGCGGTGCCGCGGCGGCGGGCCCGGGCGGCGGGTGCCCGACTGCCCGGCTCGGGCGCTGCCCCCGACCGGTTCGGGCCAGGGGCGGCCGGGTCGGGCCGCACCTGCGCGACCACCTCGCATAGGTCGCGCAGCGGGTCGACCGCCTGGGCCGAGCAGGCGACCCGCTGGAGCAGGGCCCGCAGCGTCGCCGACTCGGCCGGCGTGAGCGTCCCCAGAAGGTGCGACTCGACCTGCCGCAGCGCCCGACGCCGCTGCTCCCACGCCGCGCGGCCGGCGGCGGTGACGTCCACCAGCCGGCTGCGCCGGTCGGCCGGGTCCGCCCGACGGGCCACGATCCCGGGGCGTTCCAGGTCGTCGATCAGGTAGGTGAGCACGGTGCGGTCGATGCCGAGTTCCTCAGCGATCGCACCCTGGTTCCGGGCCGGTCCGTTGATCGCGGCGGTGAGCACCTGGTAACCGCGCGGGCCGCCGGGGAAGTCGGCGAGCGCGTGCTCGGCCGCCCGGACGTAGCCACGGAAGACGATCCCGAGCATCCAGCCCAGGTCGTCGTCGAGCGGATCGGGCCGGTCCCGCGTGTCACTGGCACCCGTCATGCGTCGACAATAGCGCAGCACCGCAGACCTTGTTGGCAACAGATGTTCTGTATGGCATAAGGTTGAGGTCATGACGCGTCGTACCGAGGCGTCGCGCGAAACGGAGGCTCCGCAGATGGGCGACTACGGCCACGACCTGGTGTTCGGATCGTTCACCACGCCGGGCAGCGACGATCCGGACCGCACCGTCGGCCTCGCAGTCCTGGCCGAGCAGGTCGGGCTGGACCTGGTCACCTTCCAGGACCACCCGTACCAGCCGAGGTTCCTCGACACCTGGACGCTGCTGAGCTACGTGGCCGCGCGGACCAGTCGGGTGCACCTGTCGGCGAACGTCACCAACCTGCCGCTACGCCCGCCGGCCGTGCTCGCCCGCAGCGTCGCCAGCCTGGACCTGCTCAGCGGCGGCCGGGTCGAGCTCGGCCTCGGCGCGGGCGCGTTCTGGGAGGCCATCGAGGCGATGGGCGGCCGACGGCTGACCCCCGGGCAGGGAGTGCGGGCCCTCGAGGAGGCCATCGACGTCATCCGCCAGCTCTGGGACGCCGAGGCGCGGGGAGGAGTGCGGGTCGACGGCGAGTTCCATCGGGTCGTCGGCGCCAAGCGGGGCCCGGCCCCCGCGCACGCGGTGCCGATCTGGCTGGGCGCGTACAAGCCGCGCATGCTCGAGCTCACCGGCCGCCGGGCCGATGGGTGGCTGCCGTCGCTGGGCTACCTCCAGCCCGGTGATCTGGCCAAGGGCAACGAGATCATCGACGACGCCGCGCGGCAGGCCGGCCGCTCGCCCGGGGACGTCCGCCGGTTGCTCAACATCTCCGGCCAGTTCGCCTCCGCCGGGCGCGGCACGCTGCACGGGCCCACCGAGCAGTGGGCGCGGGAGCTGGCCGAGCTCGCGCTAAGCGACGGCATCAGCGCCTTCATCCTCGGCAGCGACGACCCCGACGACCTGCGCCGGTTCGCCGGTGAGGTGGCGCCCGCCGTCCGCGAGCTGGTCGCCGCCGAGCGCGACCGTGGCTCCGCGCCGGCGCGTTCCCCGGTCACCGAGCCGGCGGCCGTCGTCGAGCCCCCGGCGCGGCCGCGCGTGACAGGCGGCGCGTTCGCCGTCGTGCCGACCCCCGACGACGGGCGGCGGCTCAGCGACCAGCGCGTCTGGGACGAGTCGGCCCGGCCGAGCGGGCCCGCGCCCGACCCGACGCGCACCTACACCGCACAGGAGCAGGCGACCGGCCAGCACCTGGTGCAGGTGCACGACGGCCTGCGTGGCGAGCTGGCCCAGATCCACGATCTGATCGAGCAGGTCGCCGCCGGTGAGATCGACGCCGGCATGGCCCGGTCGCACATCAACACGATGACGATGCGACAGAACCGGTGGACGCTCGGCGCCTACTGCGAGTCCTACTGCCGCATCGTCACCACCCACCACACCATCGAGGACCAGGCGCTCTTTCCGCGGCTGCGGCAGGCCGACGCCCGGCTCCGCCCGGTCATCGACCGGCTGGAGCAGGAACACCACGTCATCCACGACGTCCTGGAGGGCGTGGACCGGGCCCTGGTCGCGTACGTCGGGGCGCCGGACGGGTTGGCCGAGCTGCGTGCGGCGGTCAACCTGCTGACCGACGCCCTGCTGTCCCACCTCAGCTACGAGGAGCGCGAGCTGGTCGAGCCGCTGGCCCGGCTGGGGGTGAGCTGACCGCGGCGATCCGGCTGGGCCGGGGGTTGCCCCGACCAATCTGAGAGACTACTTTCGAAACATGTCTCTCAAGAATCCGTTCGGGGATTTCGAGGTCACCGAGCCGCAGGCGCTGCGCGCGCTGGCCCACCCGGTCCGGCTGGCCATCCTCGACCGCCTCCAGCGGCACGGCCCCGCGACCGCCACCGGGCTCTCGCCGCACGTCGGCGCGACGCCGTCGGTGGTCAGCTGGCACCTCCGGCATCTCGCGACGTTCGGCCTGGTCACCGACTGGGAGGGCGCCACCAGCAAGCGGGAGCGCTGGTGGCAGGCGGCCGCCCGGGGCTTCCGCTTCACGCTGCCCGACGACGCCGAGGGGCAGGCCGCCGGCCGTCAACTGCGCGGCGAGATGTTCGCCCGGGCAGCCGACGCGCCGCAGCAGTGGCTGCTGCACGACGAGCCCCGGTTGGACGCCGAGTGGCGCGGGCTGGCCGGGGTGGCCGACACCCGGTTCGTGGCAACCCCCGACGAGCTGCGGCAGCTGGAGGACGCGATCGAGCAGCTGCTCGCCCCGTACGTACGGCGCAAGGACGAGCAGGAGTCACCGGCCGGCGCGCAGGTCGTCCGGATGCTGCGCTACCTGCTGCCCGAGCCCGGCGACGACCCGGCGACGTCGTGACCACCGTCGACACCGCGCCACCGCCGGCCCTGCACCGCGACCGGCGGTTCCGCACCTTCTGGATCGGCGAGACGATCTCCCAGTTCGGTGACCGGATCAGCGAGCTGGCGCTGCCGCTGATCGCCGTCTCCCTGCTCGCCGCGACCCCTGCGCAGGTCAGTGTCCTCACCGCGCTGATCTGGCTGCCCAACCTGCTGGGCCTGTTCCTGGGCGCGTGGGTGGACCAGCGCACCCGCAAGCGCCGGCTCCTGATCATCGCCGACCTGGTCCGCGCGGCGGTGCTGCTCAGCCTGCCGGTGGCCTACCTCTTCGACGCGGTCACCCTCACCCAGCTCTACCTGGTGGCGCTGCTGACCGGCGCCGGGGCGGTGCTGTTCGCCATGGCGCGCCAGGCGTTCTTCGTCGCGTTGGTGCCGCCGTCGGCCTACGTCGACGCGACCAGCAAACTGAGCATGAGCCGCGCCGTGTCCTTCATGGCCGGCCCTGCCGTCGGCGGTGGACTGGTCCAGGCGCTGAGCGCGCCGGTCGCCGTCATCGTCGACGCGGTGTCGTTCCTCGGGTCCGCGCTGCTGATCGGCCGCATCCCGGTGACCGAGGCGCCTCCGCCGCCACGGCGGTCGTCCACTCTCGGCCCCGTCCGCGAAGGTCTCGTGCTGGTGCTGCGCCACCCGGTGCTGCGCGCCGCGCTCGGCTGCACCAGCACCGTCAATTTCTTCTCCTTCATCGCCACCGCGTTGCTGGTGCTGTACGCGAATCGCGAACTCGACCTGTCCGCCGGCGCCATCGGCATCGCGTTCGGCGCCGGCGCGATCGGCGGGCTCGCGGGCGCGGCACTGGCGCCCCGGGTCTCCCGCGCCATCGGATTGGGCCGTACCGCGATGATCGGCGCGGTGCTCTTTCCCGCGCCGCTGGCGCTGACCGCGCTGGTGACCGGGCCGACCTGGGCGAAGGTGGCCACGCTGGCGGCCATCGAGCTGGTCTCCAGCGTCGGGGTGATGCTCATGGACGTCAACCTGAACGCCCTCATCACCGCGGTCACGCCCGACGACGCACGGGGCCGCCGGGCCGGCGCGTACGGCGCGGTCAACTACGGGATCCGGCCGCTCGGCGCGCTGGTCGGTGGCGCGCTGGGCACGACCATCGGGCTGCGGCCGACGCTCGTCGTCGCCGGCCTGGGCGGCGCGCTCGCCGTTTTCTGGCTGCTCGCGTCGCCGGTGCGCCACATCGCCAGCCTCGATACGGCGACCTGACCCCTCCGGCAGACCACCGGCCGTGCGGCGGGCGCCGCACCGCCGGTGGGGAGCGCCCGACGCCCAGGGGCCGCCATCGCCTGAGCGGCCCCGGGCAGCTCAGCCCGCGGGGGCCAGCAGCAACCGGGCCAACTCCGCGGGCTGGGAGACCATCGGCCAGTGGCCGGTGGCCATCGTGACCAGTCGCCAGTGCTCGCTGGTCAGCAGTTCGGCCACGGTGTCGTTGGGCTCGGGCCCGTCGAGCAGGCACTTGACGTACGTGGTCGGCAGCTCGCCGAGCGGGCGGGTCAGCACGGCCGGCTCGGTCAGCGTGGCGGCGGGGTGCGGGGTGAAGCCCTTGGTCAACCGGGCGACCTGCTCGTCGGTGAGCCCCTGGCCGTCGAGCTCGGCCGCGCTCAGCGGCGGCCAGTAGCCGCCGTTGTCGGCGAGCAACGACTCCAGCGCCGCCGGGCCCTGCCACCAGCCGGACGCGAACGACCCGCCGTCGACCGGCACCTCCGAGTCGACGAAGACCACCCGGCTCAGCCGGTCGCCGATCCGCCCGGCGGCCTGACCCACCGGGATGCCCGAGTAGCTGTGCCCGACCAGCATCACGTCGCGCAGGTCGCGCCGCTCGATCTCACCGACGATGTCCTGCACGTGGGTCTGCTGCCCGGCCGGCACACCCTGCTTCTCGGCGAGGCCGGAGAGGGTCAGCGGATGGGTGCCGTGGCCGGCCGCGCGCAGCGGCGGCAGCACCTCGTCCCACGCCCACGACCCCAACCACGCCCCTGCCACCAGTACGAATTCAGCCATGGACCGGACCCTAGCCGGGCCCTCCGACATCGCCGCCGCACCCGCCGAGCGTTCGTTCGTTCAGCAGTGGTCCAGTGCGGGCGGGCCGGCGTCGACCGGCATCCGGTAGATCCGGACCGGGTAGTCGACGGCGGCGCGCCCGCCGTTGAGCCCGGCGGTCAGGTGCAACTGGGCGGCCGGCAGCCAGAGCTGGGCGTCGGCGTCGATCCACATGGCGTCCACCCAGGCGAGCCGGGAGTCGGCGACGAGTGTGCGCACGGTGCGGTCCGGCGCCAGGGCGAGGATGCGCCGTCGTTCCACATCGCTGAGGTAGATGGTGCCGGCGGCGTCGATCGCCGTACCGCCGGTGCTCGGGGTGTCGAACCACCGTTCGACCCGCCGGCCCAGTTCGTCCGCGGACACCGACGGGTCGTCCAACCACCGGGTGCCGATGCGGGACATCCCGCCGGAGGCCGGTTGGTAGTACAGCCACCGGCCGTCGGGGGACACCTCCACCTGGTCGGCGTGCACGTGGACCTCGCCGCCGTCGGGGTCGCGCAGGGGACGGCCGTCCGCCACCAGGCGCCCGCCCACGGTGCTCGGATGTCCGTCCAGAACCCGCCTGGCCCGCCCCGAGTCGAGGTCGAGCACGATCAGGCCCGGCGAACCGGCGTCGGTCAGGTAACCGACGCCGTCGTGGAACCGGACGTCGTCGACGTAGCTGGTGGGGTGCACCGCCGACTCCAGGTGGTAGATCCGGTCGACCCGGTCGCTGTCCGGGTCGACCACGATCAGCCGGGCCCCGCCCGGGACCTGCCGGGTGCCGATCCCCGGCGCGCCCGCGTCGATGATCCACAGCCGGCCGTCCGGGCCGGCACGCAGCCCGTTGACGGTGACGAACGCGGCGTCCGGTGGCTGATCGGCCTGATTCCACGCGGCATCCGGGTACGGGTCGCGCCGGCCGTCCGGCAGTGCCTCGGCGACCCGCACGCCCGGCCCGTCCGCCGACGGGTAGCTCAGAAAGATGCGCCCCCGCAGGGTCGTCACGCCCGTGCACACCCGGTCCTCGGCGAGCACCGGCGTCAGTCGAGGGTCCTCCTCGGTGGGCAGCGTGGACACGGGACCGCTCCTCACTCGCCCGACGGCGTCGTGGGCTCCAACCGGTGGCCGGGGGAGCCGACCACCCGGCGCGCGGTATCCCCGGGTCGTGCCGCCCGAAACCGGCGGCCCGTGGGTCGCCGCCGACCGCCACCCGCCCGGCGGGGCGCTCAGCCGGGTGGCGGGGCCGGTCGGTCCACCAGGGCCGCGAGACGCTTCGGGGCGAGCAGGCAGTAGCTCTCGGTCAGCAGCTCGGCGACCTCGTCCCAGCCGGTGTCGTCGTCCACGACCATGCCGAGCACGGTCGGGCCCCACTCCGGCTTGTAGAAGGGATGCCCGCTGGCCACCAGCCCGGCGATCTCGTCGGGCGGTGAGCGGAAGATCAGCAGGCAGGTCGGGCGGTCCACGTCCGCGGCGCGCGCATGGGCGGCCTGGTGGTCGGGATCGACGGTGAGCACGTGGGCGAAGGTCCGCTTGCGGATCCGCCAGCGGGTGCCCACCCACGCCGGCTCCTCGTACGTCTCCGGCAGCCCGAGGCAGATCGGCCGCAGCCGGTCGAGGACCTCGGGTGGGACGTCTCCAGGTTCGGTCACGGTCCGCGACCCTAGCCGGGCGGTACGACAGGTCACCGTCTCGCACGGCGGTACGGGCGTACGGGACGTGTGTCGACGGACTAGCGAGTGAGCAGGGCAGACGTCAATAGACCTACGTGCATGAAATTGAGAGCGATCGGCATCCCGGGTCATCGGTGTCGGCTGATGGCCGTGACACCTACAGCGATGCCAGGATTGCTCGTGGTAACAAGTTCTGCCACACCGTTACGCGCCGTCGCCGTCGCGTCGACCGGGAGCCGATGTCGTGATCCGACCCAGCGGACAACTGTGACCGCCGTTCCGAACGCCGGCCCGGACCGTCCGACCAGTGTTCCCGCCGAGGTGCTGCGCCGGGCCGCCGCGTACCCCGAACGACCTGCGGTCGTCGACCGGCACGGCACCCTGCGGTACCGCGATCTGGTGACCGAGGCGACCGTCCTGGCCGGGGCTCTCGCCCGCGAGCTGCCCCCGCCGGCGACCGGACACCCGGACCCGGTCGTGGCGGTGCTGCAACCACGCACCGCCGCCGCGGTCGTCGGCCCGCTCGCCGCCATGTTCTGCGGCGCCGCCTTCCTGCCGCTGGACCCGTCGTCGCCGCCGGCCCGGATCGCCCAGATCCTGGCCGACGCGCGGTGCCGGGTCGCGGTCGCCGCCGAGGAGCTCGTCGAGCGACTGCCCGCCGGTGTCACCGTCGTCCGGGCCGGTCAGGAGGAGCACCTGCGGCTGTCCGAACCGGACGACCTGGCGTACCTGATCTCCACCTCGGGGTCGACCGGCCGTCCGAAGCAGGTCGAGGTCACCCACCGGAGCCTGTGGACCGTGCTGGACTGGTACGCGCGGTTCTTCCGGCTCGGCCCGGGGGTGCGCACCGCGGCCTTCGCCGGCCTGGCCTTCGACGCCGCCCTGCTGGACATCTGGGCGCCGCTGATCCGTGGCGCGACGGTGGTGCTCGCCGACGAGGAGGTGGCGCGGGACCCGGAGGGGATCGCCGAGGCCCTGCGCGGGGTGGAGCACTGCTTTCTCAGCACCCCGCTGGCCGAGCAGCTGCTGCGCTCCGACGTGGACACCGGCCGGCTGCGCACCCTGGCCACCGGAGGCGACCGGCTGCGGCTCTGGCCACCCACCGGCTTCGGCGCGGCGGTGCACAACCTTTACGGGCCCACCGAGGCGACCATCCTGGTCACCGCCACCGATGACCTGCGCCGCTACGCCGACCGGGGCGGGCCGCCGCCGATCGGCCGAGCGGTCGCGGGCGCCCTGCTGACCCTGGACGGCGAGGTCGAGGGGGAGCTGGTGATCGGCGGGCCGGTGCTGGCCCAGGGTTACCGGGCGGGCACCGAAACCGCCACGGCGTTCGGGACCGGCCCCGACGGCGTCTCGCGGCACTACCGGACCGGGGACGTCTGCCGCCGGGACGCCGCCGGTGAGCTGCACTTCGTCGGCCGCGTCGACGGCCAGGTCAAGATCCGTGGTCAGCGCATCGAGCTGCGCGAGGTGGAGAGCGCCCTGCTGGAGCTGCCCGGGGTCGGTCAGGCGGCCGCCGAGCCCGTGCACCGCGCCGGGGCGGCGCTGCTGGTGGCCTGGGTGACCGGTCCGGTCACACCCGAGGCGGTACGCGCCGGGCTGCGCGACCGGCTGCCCGCGGCGATGGTGCCGCACACGGTGGACGTCCGGGACGCTCTGCCGCTGACCCCGAACGGCAAGCTGGACCGGGCCGCGTTGCGTGCCGACACCGAGCGGTGCTGGTCGGCCGAGGACGCCGCCACACCGCCCTCGGCCGAAACGACGGTGACCGATCCGGCCGGGGCCGCGGTGGCCGAGGCGTGGCGGGCCGTCCTCGGCGCGCCCCCACGTCCGGAGGACGACTTCTTCCTGTCCGGCGGGGACTCGCTGCTCGCGGTGCGGCTCACCGCCCAGCTCCGGCAGGGGCTGCGGATCGAGGTACGGGCGGCGCTGCTCTACCAGCACCGCCGCTACGCCGACTACCTCGCCGCGGTACGGGCACTGGGCGCGGACGAGGCCGGTGCGACGCGGTGACCGGCACCCTGCTCACCCGCCTGCTCACCGCCGGCCGGCGGCGCCCCGAGGCGATCGCCGTGCACGCCGACGACGGCCGGGTCAGCTGGGGACGGCTGCTCGACCTGGCCGGTCGGTACGCCGCCAGCTACCGGGCGTACGGCGTCGGCCCGGGCCACCGGGTCGGAGTACTGCTCGAACCGGGGCCCCACGCGGTGGCCGCCGCGGTCGGCGCGTTCGCGGTGCGGGCGGCGTACGTGCCGCTGGACCCGGCCCAGCCGCCGGCCCGGATCGGCACGCTGGTCGACGTGGCCGACCCCCTGCTGGTGGTGGCCGAGTCCGCCGTGCCGGGGCGGCCGGTGCTCCGCCCGGCCGCCGTCGTCGGCCGACCGGGCTTGCCGCTCGCGGACATCGGGGCACCGTCCGACGTGGCGTACGTCGTGCACACGTCCGGCTCGACCGGCGTCCCGAAGGCGGTGCAGGTCGAGCACGCCAACCTGACCAACCTGCTCGTCGACCTGGACGAGCGGGCCCCGGTGCCGGCCGGGCACACCGGCACCTGGTGGACCCGGCCCTCGTTCGACGTGGCGATCTGGGAGTGCCTCGCGCCGCTGAGCCGCGGCGGGACCGTGCGGGTGGTCCCGGCCGCGGCCCGCCACGACGGTGCGGCGCTCGCCGCGTTCCTGGACGTGTGCGGGGCGCAGAGCGCCTACGTGCCGCCGGCGTTCCTGCCGGAGCTGCACGCGCTGCTGCGCGCCGAGTCGGGCGCGCTGTCCGGCCTGCGCCGGCTGCTGGTCGGGGTGGAGCCCATTCCCCGCTCACTACTGGAGGCGATCGCCCGCAGCCGGCCCAACCTCACCGTGGTCAACGGGTACGGGCCGGCCGAGACCACCGTCTGCTGCACCCTGTACGTGCTGCCCCACCACGGCGCGACGCCCGGCGAACGCACCCCGATCGGCACCCCGGTCCGGGGCACCACGCTGCTGCTGCGCCACGCCGACGGGTCGTACCACCGCACCGGCACCGGGGAGCTGGTCGTCGCGGGCGCGGCGGTTGCCCGAGGCTACCTGCGTGCGCCGGCCGGAGCCCCCGCGTTCATCGCGGACCCGACGCAGCTCGACCGTCGCGCCTACCGCACCGGCGACCTGGTACGCACGCTGCCCGACGGCAACCTGCTCTTCCTCGGCCGCGCCGACCGGCAGGTCAAGATCCGTGGGTTCCGGATCGAGCCGGCGGAGGTGGAGGCGGTGCTGCGCGGCCTGCCCGGGGTGCGGGACGTGGTGGTCGCCGCCCGGCGGCTCTCCGGAGCCGGTGACGTGCTGGTGGCGTACCTGGCGGTGGAGCCGGGCAGCGGGATCACCGAGCGCGCCGCGCGCGGGTACGCGGCCGAGCGGCTGCCGGCGTACGCGGTGCCGGCCGCGGTGCTGCTGCTGTCCCGGCTGCCGCTCACCCCGCACGGCAAGTACGACCATGACCAGCTCGCCGCCCAGCCACTGCCCGCTGGGGTGCCCGGCCCCGGCGCTCCCGCGAATCTGTCGGACGACCCGCTCGACACCGGGCGGCGGTCCGGGTCGCTGGAGCTGGTGCTGGCCACCTGGCGTCGGTTGCTGCCGGTGCGCGACGTCCGCGCCGGGGACAGCTTCGTCGCGCTGGGCGGCACCTCGCTGGCCGCCGCCCGCGCGGCGGCCTGGCTCAGCGAGCGCACCGGTGTCCCGGTGAGCGCCGGCGACGTGCTGCGGGCCGACGACGCCGCCACGCTCGCCCAACGGCTCGCCGGTCCGGCCGGACCCGATCCGGTCCCCGTCGGCGGAGCGGGCCCGGTCACCGCTGGCGGACGCGGCCCGGTCGGGGCGCGGCAGGCGCCACTGACCCCCGAGCAGCTCGGTGTCTGGCTGCACGACGAGCTCCACCCCGGCAGCACCCTCTACAGCGAGCCGGTCCGCTTCGGCACCGACGCGCCGGTGGACCTGCCCCGGTTGGTCGACGCGTTGCGCCGGGCGCTGGCCGGGCATCCCGCGTTCGGCGCCGGACTGCGGCTCGTCGACGGGCTGCCCGAGCTGGTGCTCGACCGGCACCGGCCGGAGGTGCGGGTGCGCCGGTTCGCCGACCCGGCCGAGCTCGACGCCGCCGTGCGGGCCCACGCCGAACGGCCCTTCGACACCACCGCCGAACCGCTGCTGCGCTGCGCGGTGCTCACCACCGGGCGGCGTACCGAGGTGCTGCTGGTCTGGCACCACCTGGTGGTGGACGCCTGGTCGCTGCGGCTGCTCCTGGCCGACGTCACCCGCTGCCACGCCGACCCGGCCTGGTCGCCTCCGGTGTCCGCCACCACGGTGTGCGACCTGGGGCTGCGCCGGTCGGCGTGGGTGGCGGGCGAAGCGGGCCAGGCAGCCGTCGCGGCGGCCGTGGCCCGGGTCCGCGACGTGCCGGAGCCGGCGCCCGCCGCCCACGCCGGGCGGACCGTGCTGACCCGGCCGGTGCGGGCGTCGGCCGCCGCGCTGTCCCGTCCCGGCGGCGGCACCGCCACCGAACTGGTCGCCGCCGCGTACGCCCGCGCCCTGGGCGGGCTGCTGGACCGGGACACCGTGCTGATCGGCTGCGCGAGCGACACCCGCCGGGCCGCCGACGAGTTCGACGTCGCCGGGTACGCGGTGAACACCGTCCTGCTGCGCTGCGACGACGTGCGAGCCGGTGACTGGGCCGACCTCGTCGACCGGGTCGGCGGGCACCTGCGGCGGGTGGCGGCCGAGCAGGCCCCGTTCGCCGGGGTGGCGCGGGAGGTACGGCGCGGCACCGGAGCGCCGCCGGGGACCTACCCGACGTGCTACCTCGACTCGGTGGAGGAACCGGAGCTGGTCACCGGCGCGGTTCGCTGGCAGCGGCGGGAGCTGCACCGCGCCGCGAACCGCTTCCCACTCTGCCTCACCCTGCGCCACGCGGCGTCCGGCGCGCTGTCGATCCTCGTCGAGGCCGATGGCGGGCTGCTCGACCGGCCCGCCGTCACAGCGCTCGCCACCGCCGTCACCGATCAGCTCGAGGCGTACGCACAAGGAGATCCTGATGGCACGGACGATCGCGTTGCAGCAGGTCGCCGACGGACGGGCCGGGTGCCTGCTGACGATTGAGTTCCCCGGCGACTCCACCGGGGCCGGCCTGGCCGCGGCGCTCGCCACGGCCGAGACGGACGCCTCGCGCGGCCACCGGCCAGCCGGTATCGACCGGCACCAGGTGTGGCGGCTGGACCCGGTGACCAGTGTGGAGCTGGACGGCGGGCTGCCCGACCACGCCACCCTGGCCAACGCCGCCTCGGCCGAGTTCCTGCGCCGCCGGCCAACCGGCTCGGGCCCGCTCACCGTGGTCGGCTACTGCAGCGCGGCGATCTTCGCCGGGCACCTGACCCGAGCCCTGGTCGAGGCCGGGTCGCCACCGGACGCGCTGGCCCTGGTGGCGGCAACCGTGCCCGACGAGCGGGCCGCCTGGCGGGAGTACGCCACGCTGCACCGCAAGCTGACCGGCGAGGCCGCGCCGCCGCCCGTCCCGGCCGAGCCGCACGTGGTCGTCGCGCGCTGGCGGGCCGAGCTGGGCGGGCACGCCCGCGCGTTCGTCGCCGCGCAGGGCTTCCCGCCAGCCGAGGCGGAGACCGCCGCGCAGGAGATCACCGGCCGCTACCTGGCCTGGCTGTGGTTCCTGCTGGACGCCGCCCGGGCCGGCGAGGCACGGGTGCCCTGCCCGGTCACCGTGCTGGCCGACGACGCGCAGGCTCTCGACCGGCTGGCGTACCGGCCGGCCGTCGCGGCCTCTCGCCCGGCGACGGGCCACACGACATCACCAGACCACAGCGGCGCCGGCGTGGGAGCCGGCGCGGACGACGGGGGAACAGCATGACGACGAACGGACAACCGGTACGGGCCGACGCACTCGGACGGGTCGTCGCGGACGCCTGGGGAGCGGCGTTGGGCGTGGACGGGCTCACCGGACAGGACCACTTCTTCGAGCGCGGCGGCGACTCGCTCGCCGCCGCCCGGATGGCCGCGCGGCTGCGTACCGCGCTGGACGTGCGGGTGCCCCTCAACGCGGTCTTCGAGCACCCCAGCCTGGGTGGGTTCACCACGGCGCTGCGCGCCGAGCACGGACCGGCGGTGGACGAGGCCGCCGCTCTGTACCTGAGCGTGCTCGCCTGCTCGGACGCGGACGCCGAGGCGCTGATCGGACGCCTCGATGACTGACCTGCTCTCGCCGCGCAAGGCCGCGCTGCTGGCGGCGCTGCGCGCCCGCCGGGCCGCCGAGACCACCGAGGCATCCGCCACCCCGGACGGCACCGGGCACGGGCCGGCGGGTTCCCGGGTGGTCTCCGCCGGTCAGCGGCAGATGTGGTATCTCGACCAGGCGACGCCGGGCGACCCCGCGTACCTGGCGCCGGTGGCGTACCGGCTGCGCGGGCCCCTGAACGTGCCGGCCCTCGCCGTGGCCGTGGACGCCCTGGTGGCCCGGCACGAGCCGTTGCGCACCACGCTGCGCCTCGACGACGGCGACCTGGTGCCGGTGCTGCGGCCGCCCGGCACCGGGTTGCTGCGGCTCGCCGACCTGACCGGCCTGCCCGGGGCGGCCCGGGAGGCCGAGCTGAACGCCCGGCTGGCCGCCGAGGCCGCCACCCCGCTCGACCTGACCGACGGCCCGGTGCTGCGGGCCACCCTGTTCCGGCTCACCGACACCGAGCACGTGCTGGCGCTGACCGTCCACCACGTCGCGGTCGACGAGTGGTCGCTGCGGATCGCGGCAGCCGAGCTCGCCGAGGGGTACGCCGCACACCAGGCCGGACGGCCACCCGAGGTGCCCGACCTGCCGATGTCCTACCAGGACTGGGCCGGGCGTCAGCGGCGCTGGTTGGCCGGCCCGCAGGCCGCCGCGCAGCGGGACTGGTGGCGGGAGCGACTGGCCGGCGCGCCCCCGGTGCCCGAGCTGCCCGGCGGCCTCGCCCGGTCGACCGCGCCCATCAACGCGGGCGCTACCCTGGTCGTGCCGCTGGACGTACCGACGGAGACGCTGCGGGCGGCCTGCCGCCGGCTCACCGTCACCCCGTACCTGCTGCTGTTCGCCGCGTTCCAGGTGCTGCTGGCCCGCTGGACCGGCAGCGACGACGTGCCGGTCGGCACCCCGGTCGGCAACCGCCGCGACCCGGACACCGAGCCGCTGGTCGGCCTGCTCGTCAACACCCTGATGATCCGCGCCGACCTGACCGGCGACCCCAGCTTCGCGGAGCTGACCACCCGGGTCCGCGCCGCCGTGCTCGCCGCGCAGGAGCGCCAGGAGCTGCCGTTCGAGGAGCTGGTCGCCGTCGCCCGCCCGGCCCGCCGCGCCGGGCACGACCCGCTGTTCCAGGTGATGTTCCTGTACGCGGACGCCACCGCGCCGCCGCCGCTGCCCGGCATCGAGGTGAGCCCGATCGAGGTCCCGACGGCCACCGCCAAGTTCGACCTGACCGTGGCGGTACGGCCCGGCCCCGGCGGGCTGGAGGCCGCGCTGGAGTACCGCACCGACGTGTTCGACGCCGCCACGATGGACCGGTTCGCCGCGGCCTTCCGTACCCTGCTCGCCGACCTGCTCGCCGACCCGGACGCTCCGGTGCGCGCCGCCCGGCTGCTCACCGACGCCGACCGCGAGCTGATCCTGCACACCTGGAACGACACCGCCACCGACGCACCCGAGGTCGGCTCGGTGCACGCCCTGATCGAGCGGCAGGCCCGCCGCCACCCCGACGCGGTGGCGGTCACCGACGGGGCGCGGACGTTGACCTACCGCGAGGTGGACGTCCGGGCCGACGCGCTCGCCGCGACCCTGCGCGAGCGCGGCGTCGGCGTCGGCGACCTGGTGGGCATCCTGCTCGACCGCACCGGCGCGCTGCCGGTGGCGATCCTCGCGGCGCTCAAGGCCGGCGCCGGGTACGTGCCGCTGGATCCGGCGCACCCGCCCGCCCGGCTGCGCTGGGTGCTCGACGACACCGCCGCGCGGGTGGTGCTCACCTCGGCCGCGCTGCGCTCCCGGCTGCCGGCCGGCCCGGCCGAGCCGGTCGAGGTGGACCTGAGCGCGCCGGTCACGCCACCCGACAGCGTGCCCCCGGTGCCGGTCGGCCCCGACGACCTGGCGTACGTCATCCACACCTCCGGGTCCACCGGGCGCCCCAAGGGCGTGCTGGTCACCCACGAAGGCGTGGTCAACTACCTGCGCTGGGCCGCCGCGGCGTACCGGATCGGGCCGGGCGACGAGGTGCCGGTGCACTCCTCGGTCGGCTTCGACCTCACGGTGACCAGCCTGCTGGTGCCGCTGGCCGCCGGCGGCACCGTGCACCTGCTCGACGACGACGCGGGCCGGGCCGGCCTCGGCGCGGCGCTGCTCGACCGGACCAGCCCGTACGGCCTGGTCAAGCTCACCCCGGCCCAGTTGGAGATCGTCAACCGGCAGGTCACGGAGGCCGGGGCGCCCGGCCGGACCCGGCTGTTCGTGATCGGCGGGGAGAACCTGCGCGCCGACCAGGTCGCGCTCTGGCGGGCGCACGCCCCGGGCACCCGGCTGATCAACGAGTACGGCCCGACCGAGACGGTGGTCGGCTGCGCCGTGTACGAGGTTGGCCCGGACACCCCGCAGCACGGCTCGGTGCCGATCGGCCGGCCGATCGCGAACACCCAGCTGTACGTGCTGGACGACCGACTCGACCCGGTCCCGGCCGGCCTGCCCGGCGAGTTGTACGTCGGCGGGGCCGGCGTGGCCCGCGGCTACCTCAACCGGCCCGGCCTGACCGCCGACCGGTTCGTGCCAGACCCGTTCGGGGGCGGCGGACGGCGGCTCTACCGCACCGGTGACCTGGCGCGGTACCGCCCGGACGGCACGCTGGAGTTCCTGGGCCGCGCCGACCGGCAGATCAAGCTGCGCGGCCACCGCATCGAGCCCGGCGAGGTGGAGGCGGCGCTGCGCCGGCTGCACCCCGCTGCTGACGTCGCTGTCGTGCTGCGGCACGACGACCCGGACGACCCTCGGCTGGTCGCCTACCTCACCGGCGACCCGGATCGGGCCGCGCTGCGCGCCGGTCTGCGCGCGGAGCTGCCGGAGCACCTGGTGCCGGCCGCCTTCGTGGGCGTACCCGCCCTGCCGCTGACCGGCAACGGCAAGCTCGACGCGTCCGCCCTCCCCGCACCGGCGGCGGACGGCACCGACAGCGGGCGCCCGCCGACCAGTGCCCCGACCGATGCCAGCGGGACCGTGGGTGCTCCCGACGACGAGCGGCGTCGGCCGGCGGTGGGCGCGGGGGCGTCGGCCGGCGACCGGGCGGAGGCCCGGAGGTTGGTGGCCGAGGTGTGGCGCGAGGTGCTCGGCGTGCCCCGGGTCGGCGAGCGGGACAACTTCTTCGACCTCGGTGGACACTCGCTGCGGCTGCTGGCCGTCCACCGGCTGCTGGTCGACCGGCTCGGGCCGGTGGTGACGGTCACCGACCTGTTCCGGCACACCACCGTCGAGGCGCTGGCCGACGTGCTGGCCAACGCCGCGTCAACCGTCCTGGCTGACCCCGCCGCGGAACGTGCCCGGGTGGCGCCCCGGCCGGTACCGGCGCCCACCCGGACCGCGCCGCCGGCCGACGCGATCGCCGTGGTCGGGATGGCCTGCCGCTTCCCCGGGGCCCGGACGCCCGAGGAGTTCTGGCGGATCATCCGCGACGGCGTCGACACGGTCCGCGAGTTCAGCACCGTGGAACTGCTCGCCGACGGAGCCGACCCCGCACTCGTCGACGACCCGGCGTACGTGCGCCGGGGCAGCGAGCTGGCCGACATCGACCGCTTCGACGCGGCCTTCTTCGGTTTCACGCCCCGGGAGGCGCAACTGCTCGACCCGCAGCACCGGTTGCTGCTGGAGTGCGCCTGGGAGGCGTTGGAACGCGCCGGGCACGACCCGGAGGCGTACCCGGGGCAGGTGGGGCTGTTCGCCGGCTCCGGGCGTAGCACCTACCTGCTGGAACACCTGCTCACCGACGCGGACCTCGTGGACGCGGTGGGCGGCTACCAGCTCGCGCTGAGCAACGACAAGGACTTCCTGACCAGCCGGGCGTCGTACAAGCTGAACCTCACCGGGCCGAGCGTCAGCGTCAGCACCGCCTGCTCCAGTTCGCTGGTCGCCGTGCACCTGGCCCGTCAGAGCCTGCTCACCGGCGAGTCCGACCTGGCGGTCGCCGGCGGTGTGAGCGTCGTCCCGGCGCAGCGGCGGGGCTACCTGCACCACGATGGCGGCCTGTTCTCACCGGACGGGCACTGCCGGCCGTTCGACGCCGATGCCCGGGGCGCCATCGCGGCCAGCGGCATCGGGCTGGTCGTCCTGCGCCGACTCACCGACGCGATCGCCGACGGCGACCTGATCCACGCCGTCATCCGCGGCTCGGCGGTGAACAACGACGGCGCCCGGCGGGCCGGCTACTCCGCCCCCGGTGTCGCCGGGCAGGTCGAGGTGGTCAGCCGGGCGCTGGCCACCGCCGGCGTGAGCCCGCGCGACATCGGCTACCTGGAAGCGCACGGCACCGGCACCCTGTTCGGCGACCCCATCGAGGTCAACGCGCTCACCGAGGCGTTCCGGCGCGGCACCGCCGACCGGCAGTTCTGCGCGCTCGGTTCGGTCAAGGCCAGCATCGGGCACACCGACGCCGCCGCCGGGGTGGCCGGGCTGATCAAGGCCGTGCTGGCGTTGCGACACCGCACGCTGCCGCCGGCGGTGAACGTCCGGCGGCCCAACCCGGCGATCAACCTGGCGGACAGCCCCTTCGATCTGCCGGCGCAGGCCCGGCCCTGGCGGGCCGACGGTCAGCCCCGCCGGGCAGCCGTCAGCTCATTCGGAATGGGCGGCACCAACGCGCACCTCGTGCTGGAGGAGGCGCCCGAACCGGCCACCCCGCCCGCCCCGACACCGGTCGGGCCGGAGCTGCTGGTGCTCTCCGCGCGGACGTCCGCCGCGCTGGAGCGGGCCACCGACGCGCTGCGGGGACATCTCGACGCGTACCCCGGGCTGGGGTTGCCGGAGGTGGCGGCGGCGTTGGGCCGGCGGCAGTCGATGGCGTACCGGCGGGCCGTGGTCTGCGGCGACCGCGCTGACGCGGTCGACGCGCTGGCCATGCCGGAGCGGCTGCTCAGCGCCGCGTCGGACCGGACCGACGCGGGGCTGGCCTTCGCCTTCCCGGGCCACGGCACGCAGCATCCCGGGATGGGGGCCGGGCTGTACCGGGCCGAGCCCGGCTACCGGGCCGTGGTGGACGAGTGCGCGGACCTGCTGCGCGGGCCGCTCGGGCTGGATCTGCGCCGGGTTTTCGTCCCGGAATCGGACGACCTCGACGTCGCGTCGCGACTGCTGGCCGAACCCCGGATCATCCAACCCGCGCTCTTCGTCACCGAGTACGCGCTCGCCCGGCTGCTGCTCGACCGGGGGCTGCGGCCCGAGCTGCTGGTCGGGCACAGCCTCGGCGAGTACGTGGCCGCCTGCCTCGCCGGGGTCTTCGACCTCGCCGACGCGCTGCGGCTGATCTGCGCCCGCAGCCGACTGTCCCAGTCCACCGAGCCGGGGGCGATGCTGGCCGTCGCCCTGCCCGAGGCGGGCATCGCCGCGCTGCTCGGCCCGGAAATCTCACTCGCGGCGGTCAACGCGCCCGAGTTGTGTGTGTTGTCCGGCCGCCCGGCGGCACTGGACGCGTTGGCCGCTCGACTGCGCGCCGAGAAGGTCGAGTACCAGCCGCTGCCGGCCGACCGGGGCTTCCACTCCGCGCTGCTCGACCCGGTGCTCGACGAGTTCCGGGCCGAGGCCCGCCAGGTCACCTACCGGGCGCCCCGGCTGCCGTTCCTGTCCAATGTGACCGGAGCAGAGGCCACCGCCGAGCAGGTCACCGACCCGGAGTACTGGGTGCGGCACCTGCGCGGCACGGTTCGCTTCGCCGACTGCGCCGCGCTGCTGGCCCGAACCGAACTGATGGTCGCCGAGGTCGGCCCGGGGCACACCCTCGGCGGGCTGGTCGGCCAGGCCGGCGTCGCACCACACCGGGTGGTGCCGGTGATGCGCCACCCCCGCGGCGACGGCGACGACCAACGGATCGCGCTGACGGCGGTGGGTCGGCTGTGGCTGGCCGGGGTGCCAGTCGACTGGTCCGCCTTCCACGGCGGACCGCGGCGCCGGGTGGAGCTGCCGACCTACCCGTTCGAGCGGCAACGGCACTGGATCGAGCGCGGCGCACGGACGCAGCTGGCCAGCGGCGTCGCCGCCACGGCCGAGCCGGAGCCGACGGACCTGGCGACCGGCAACCGGCCGGCGCTGCCGAACGCCTTCGTGGCACCCCGCGGCCCGGCCGAGCGGGCCGTGGCGGCGATCTGGACGGAGCTGCTGGGCATCGCACCGGTCGGTGCGCACGACGACTTCTTCGCGCTGGGCGGGCACTCGTTGCTCGCCACTCAGCTCGTCGTACGGGTGCACGCCCGGCTCGGGGTGGCGCTGCCGATCGAGACGGTCTTCGCGACGCCGACCGTCGCCGGCATCGCCGCCGCGTTGCCCACCACCGTCGAGCCGGCGGCGGGCGACGCCGAGGCCCCGCCAGCCCCTGCCGTGGGCGTCGAGCCCCCGCCCCAGCCGTCCGAGCGCATCCCGCGTGGCCCGGCCGGCCCCGCGCCGGTCTCCTCCGGCCAGCGCCGGCTCTGGTTCCTCGAACAGGTCCACGACCAGGTGGCGTACGTGGCGTTCAGTGCCCTGCGCCTGCACGGCGACCTGCGCGTGGACGTGCTGGGCGCCGCGCTCACCGAACTGGTCCGCCGTCACGACGTGCTGCGGACGGTGTTCGAGCCGGGGCCGGACGGCGGCGACCCGGTGCAGGTGGTCCGCCCCGCCGAACCGGTGCCGCTGGCCGTGCGGGAGCTGCCCGCCGGCCCGCCCGAGGCGGACGGCGACCTCGCCGAGCGGGAACGCGTCGCGCTCGTCGCGGTGGCCCGCGAGCCGTACGACCTGGCCACCGGCCCGCTGTTCCGCCCGGTGCTGTTCCGCAGCGCCCCCGACCGGCACGTGCTGGCGCTCGGCATGCACCACATCGTCTCCGACGGCTGGTCGCTCGGGGTGATCCGGGCCGAACTCGGCGCCCTCTACGAGGCGTACCTGGCCGGCGCGCCATCGCCGCTGCCCGAGCTGCCGGTGCGCTACGCCGACTACGCCCGCTGGCAGCGGACCCGCGCCGACGCCGATGACGGCCTCGCCTACTGGACGCGGCAGCTCGCCGGCGCGCCCACCGCCGTGGAGCTGCCCACCGACCGGCCCCGACCGCCGGTGCAGTCCTTCGACGGGGCGGTGGCCCGACGTACCCTCCCGGCGGAGCTGATCGAGCAGGTCCGGGAGCTGGGGCGGCGGCACGGGGCCACGCTCTACATGACGGTGCTCGCCGCCGTGCAGACGCTGCTGTACCGCTACACCGGCCAACGCGACGTCTGCGTCGGTTCGCCGGTGGCCGGCCGGGTCCGCGCCGAGCTGGAGCCGCTGGTCGGCTTCTTCCTCAACAGCCTCGTGCTGCGGACCACGCTCGAGGACGGGTGGGGCTTCGGCCGGCTGCTCGAGGACGTTCGCCGCACCGCGCTGGCCGCGTACGACCATCAGGAGGTGCCCTTCGAGCGGGTGGTGGACGCCCTCGACGTGCCTCGCGACCTGAGCCGCAACGCGCTGTTCCAGGTGATGGTGAACCTGCTCAACCTGCCGGACGAGCCGTTGACGATGGGCGGGCTGCGCGCCGAGCCGCTCAGCGTGGAGAACGGCACCGCCCAGGTCGACCTCACCCTCTACGCGTACGACCGGCCGGAGGGGCTGCTCTGCTGCCTGGAGTACACGACCGCGCTCTACGACGAGGCCACCGCCCAGCGGATGCTGGCACACCTGGAGCAGCTGCTGCGCGGGGTGGTCGCCGAGCCGGACCGGCCCCTGACCGAGGTGGAGATCCTCACCCCGGCCGAGCGGGAGCGACAGCTCGTCGCCTGGAACGACACCGACCGGCCGGTGCCACCGGTGACGCTGACCGCGCTGGTGCAGGAGCAGGTGGCCCGCACCCCGGAGCGGCCGGCGGTCACCTTCGGGTCGACGACCCTGACGTACGCCCAGCTCAACGTGCGCGCCAACCGGCTCGCCCGGCGGCTGCGCCGGGTCGGGGTGGGGCGGGACACCACCGTGGCGGTGTCGCTGGAACGCTCCGCCGACCTGCTTGTCGCGCTGCTCGCCGTGCTCAAGGCCGGCGGCGCGTACGTGCCGCTGGACCCGTCGTACCCCCTGGACCGGCAGCGCTGGGTGCTCACCCACAGCCAGGCCGTCGCGCTGGTCACCGAGGCCGGGCCGGCGGAGTCCTTCGCCGACTTCCCCGGCCCGGTGCTGCGGGTCGACGCCCCCGGCGACGCCGTCGAGTCCTGCCATGACCTGGAGCCGGTGACCACACCGGACGACCTGGCGTACGTGCTCTACACCTCGGGGTCGACCGGGCGGCCGAAGGGGGTGCGGATCAGTCACGCCTCGGTGGTGAACCTGCTGACCGCGATGGCGGACGCCCCCGGGCTGAACGCCGACGACACCCTGGTCGCGCTGACCACGTTCGCCTTCGACATCTCGGTGCTGGAGCTGTTCCTGCCGCTCGTGGTGGGCGCCCGGGTGGTCGTCGCCGGTCGGGACGTCGGCTACGACGCGGGGGCGCTGGCCGAGCTGCTGCGCGCCGAGGAGGCCACCGTGCTCCAGGCCACCCCGGCGACGTGGCGGCTGCTGCTGGCCGCCGGCTGGACCGGGCAGCCGGGCCTGCGGGCGCTCTGCGGCGGGGAGGCGCTGCCCGCCCCACTGGCCCGCGACCTGGCCCCCCGGGTCGGCGAGCTGTGGAACATGTACGGCCCGACCGAGGCGACCATCTGGTCCACCGTGGCCCGGATCGACGCCGACGCCGACGTCACCATCGGCCGTCCCATCGCCAACACCCGGGCGTACGTCCTCGACGGGGCCCTTCGGCCGGTGCCGCTGGGGGTGGTCGGCGAGCTGTACCTCGGCGGCGCCGGGGTGGCGCGGGACTACCTCGACCAGCCGGCGCTGACCGCGGACCGGTTCCTGCCCGACCCGTTCGACGCCCGGCCCGGCGCCCGGCTCTACCGCACCGGCGACCTGGCCCGGTACCGCCCGGACGGCCGGCTGGAGTGTCTGGGCCGCAACGACTCGCAGGTCAAGGTGCGCGGCTTCCGGATCGAGCTGGGTGAGATCGAGGCGGCCCTGCATCGGCATCCCGCCGTGCGGGAGAGCGCCGTCGTGGTCCGCGACCTGGACTCCGAGCCGGCCCTGGTCGGCTACCTGGCGTTGAACGCCGGCGCGGACGACCCGGGCGCCGGCGGCTGGCGGGCGTTCCTGCGCGACTGGCTGCCCGACCACATGGTGCCGGCGGTGTTCGTGCGCCTCGACGCGCTGCCGCTGACCGCGAACGGCAAGCTCGACCGGGCCGCGCTGCCGGCGCCGGAGCGCGGCGGCGCTCGTACCGGGGGCGAGCTGGCCGCGCCGGCCACGCCGGTGCAGGCGGCGCTCGCCGACCGCTGGGCGCAGGTGCTCGGCTACGACCGGGTGGGCATCGACGACGACTTCTTCGACCTGGGTGGGGACTCGTTCACCGCGATCCGGGCGCTGGCCGGCAGCGAGCCGCCGATCAGCGTGCTGGACCTGTTCCGCCACCCCACCATCCGGGGACTCACCGCGCACCTCGACGCGGACGCCGGCGCGCCGGCGCGGCTGTGGCACGAGCTGACCCCGTCGCGGAACGCCGCGCCGGCGGTGACCGTGCTCTGCGTACCGTTCGCCGGCGCCGGCGCGGTCATCTTCCAACCGCTGGCCTCGGCCATGCCGGACCAGGTGGCCCTGCTCGCGCTGCAACGACCGGGGCACGACCTGAACCGGCCGGACGAGCCGGGGCTGGAGATGGACGAGCTGGTCGACGCGTGTGTGGCGGAGGTGACCGCGGGCGTCAGCGGGCCGGTGATCATCTACGGGCACTGCATGGGTGGCGCCACGGCCGTGGAGTTGGGCCGACGGCTGGAACTGGCCGGCGTCGACCTGCGTCGGGTGGTGATCGGCGGGCACTTCCCGGCACCCCGACTGCCGGGCCGGCTCGCCGGTTGGTTCCGGCGGATCTTCCCGCTCGAGCGGTGGACCTCGAAGCGGCACGCGCTGGACTTCCTGCGCGCCATGGGGTTCTTCACCGACGTGCTCGACGAGCGGGAGAAGGACTTCCTGATGACGGTCTTCCTGGCCGACAGCCGGATGGGGGAGGAGTACTACACCGGCGCGTACGCCACCGGGCCGGAAAGCCGGCTCGCCACGCCGCTGGTCTGTGTGATCGGCACGAAGGACCGGGCCACCGAGCTGTACGAGGAACGCTATCTGGAGTGGACCTACTTCGCCGACACGGTGTCCCTGCGCACGATCGAGGGCGCCGGCCACTATTTCCAGAAGCACCAGGCGCCCGAACTCGCCGACATCATCCTGGCCGAGCCCGCCGAGCCCGCCGAGCCGACCGAACCCGCTGAGCCCGCTGAGCCCGCTGAGCCGACCGAGCGTGTGCCGGCGGGTGTTCCCGAGCCGGGCGCCCGCCTCGCCGGCCGGGCCGACGCCGGGCTCGGGGTGTTCTTCGCCGTCGCGTTCGGGCAGCTCGTGTCGCTGATCGGCACCGGGCTGACCGGTTTCGCGCTGGCGCTCTGGGTCTACCAGCGCACCGGCTCCATCTCCTGGTTCGCGGTGGCGTCGGTGCTGGCCCTGCTGCCCGCCGTGGTGCTGTCCCCGATCGCCGGCGCGGTGGCCGACCGGTGGAACCGCCGGCTCATCATGATCGCCGCGGACACGTTCGCGGCCTGCGGCACGGTCACCCTGGCGGTGCTGCTCTGGTTCGGCCGGGCGCAGCTCTGGCACGTGTTCGCCGCGCTCACCGTCAGCGCGATCGCCACCGCGTTCCAACAACCCGCGTACCTGGCCGCCGTGACGCAGTTGGTGCCCAAGCGCTACTACGGCCGGGCCAACGGCATCATCTCGCTGGGCGCGGCGACCAGCACGGTGCTCGCCCCGCTCGCCGGTGGTGCGCTGGTGGTCGCGATCGGGCTGCGCGGCATCGTCCTGCTCGACCTGGCCACCTTCGCCGTGGCGGTCGGCATCACCCTGGCCGTGCGCTTCCCCGACCGGCTGTTCAAGCGGCGCGAGGAGTCGTTCGGCCAGGAGGTGCTGGGCGGCTGGCGGTTCATCGCCGGCCGGCACGGGCTGCTCGCGATGATCATGCTCACCGCCGCGCTCAACTTCTTCTTCGCCATGGTCGAGGTGCTGGCAACCCCGCTCACCCTGTCCTTCGGTGACCCCTCGGTGCTCGGCGTGGTGCTCGCCTCCGGCGGCGCCGGGCTGCTGCTCGGCAGCATCGCGATGGGCGTCTGGGGCGGCACGACCCGGCGGATGACCGGCATCCTGTCCAGCGTGCTGCTGCTCGCGGTCGCCATGGTCACCGTCGGCCTGCGGCCGGAACCGATCTTCCCGGCGCTCGGCCTGTTCGGTCTGGGGTTGACCTCGGCGCTGGTCAACAGCCACTGGTTGGCGATCGTCCAGGCCAAGGTGGGGCTGGAGTTGCAGGGCCGGGTCCTGGCCACCACGCTGATGCTCTCCTGGCTGATGGTGCCCGCCGGGTTCCTCTGCGCCGCCCCGCTGGCCGAGCGGGTGTTCACCCCGCTGGCGTCCGCCGACGGCGTCACCGGTCAGGTGCTGGGTGTCCTGATCGGCCACGGGCCGGGTCGGGGCATCGCCCTGACCGCCGTGGCGGCCGGCCTGTGCACGCTCGCGCTGGCCGTGGTCGGGTGGGCGTACCGGCCGATCCGGCGCCTGGAGGACGAACTGCCGGACGCTGACCCGGGCACCGTCGTGCTCAGCGACAAGGACCGGATCCAGGAACTGGCCGACCGCCAGCTCGCCGAGCTGGCCGGGCGCCGCTGACCCCGCCGCCGGTGGTGTACGCCCGGTCGATCGGTCAGGATGGGCCGGGGCGTCGCCGGGCTGGCGCCCCGCACCGAGTGACCGCCGTGCCCGCTGAGGAGTGCCGTGCCGTCCACCCTGCTCTCCCGCCGCGACCTGGACTTCCTGCTGCACGACTGGCTGCGGGTGTCCGAGCTGGTCGAGCGCCCCCGCTACGCCGAGCACTCCCGGGAGACCTTCGACGACGCCCTCGACCTCGCCGAGCGGGTCGCGACCGAGCAGTTCGCACCGCACAACCGGGCCGCCGACCTCGCCGAGCCGACCTTCGACGGGCAGCGGGTACGGCTGATCCCGGAGGTCCGCGCGGCGCTGGACAGCTTCGCCGACACCGGCCTGCTCACCGCCGGGCTGGACGCCTCGGTCGGCGGCCTGCAACTGCCGCACGCCGTCGCGGCGGCCTGCTTCACCTGGTTCCAGGCCGCCAACGTCGCCACCTCGGCGTACCCGTTCCTCACCCTGGGCAACGCGAACCTCCTGCTGGCGCACGGCAGCGCGGAGCAGGTCGACACCTACGTACGACCCATGCTGGAAGGCCGGTTCTTCGGCACCATGTGCCTGTCCGAGCCGCACGCCGGCAGCTCGCTCGCCGACATCACCACCCGCGCCGAGCCGCAGCCGGACGGCACGTACCGGCTCTTCGGCACCAAGATGTGGATCTCCGGCGGCGATCACGAGCTGGCCGAGAACATCGTCCACCTGGTGCTGGCACGGATCCCCGGCGGCCCGCCCGGGGTGAAGGGCATCTCGCTGTTCATCGTGCCGAAGGTGCTGGTCGGGCCGGACGGCTCGCTCGGCGACCGCAACGACGTGGTGCTGGTCGGGCTCAACCACAAGATGGGCTTCCGGGGCACTACCAACACCCTGCTCAGCTTCGGTGACGGCGGCCACGCCCCCGCCGGTCGCCCCGGCGCGGTCGGTCATCTGGTCGGGCCGCCGCACCAGGGGCTGGCCCAGATGTTCCACATGATGAACGAGGCGCGCATCGGGGTGGGCGCCGGCGCCACCGCGCTCGGCTACACCGGCTACCTCAAGAGCCTGGCGTACGCCCGCGAACGGCCGCAGGGCCGGCCGGTCGGCGCCAAGGACCCGGGCACGCCGCAGGTGCCGATCATCGACCACCCCGACGTACGACGGATGCTGCTGGCTCAGAAGAGCTATGTGGAGGGGGCGCTGGCCCTGGTCCTCTACTGCGCGCGGCTGCTCGACGAGGAGAAGACCGCCCCGGCCGAGGCCGACCGCGAGCGGGCGCACCTGCTGCTGGACGTCCTCACCCCGATCACCAAGAGCTGGCCGTCACAGTGGTGTCTGACCGCGAACGACCTGGCGATCCAGGTGCTCGGAGGGGCCGGCTACACCCGCGACCACGACGTGGAGCAGCACTACCGGGACAACCGGCTCAACCCGATCCACGAGGGCACCCACGGCATCCAGGCGCTGGACCTGCTGGGGCGCAAGATGACGATGCACGGCGGCGCCGGGCTGACCCTGCTGATCTCGACGATCCGCGCGACCGTCGACCGGGCCGGACAGGCCGGGGGTGAGGCCGCCGAGCTCGCCGACCGGCTGGCCGACGCCGTGGATCGGGTCGTCGCGGTGACCCGCCGACTGTGGGCCGACGGTGACCCGGTGCTCGCGCTGGCCAACGCCAGCGTCTACCTGGAGGCGGTCGGGCACGTCGTGGTCGCGTGGATGTGGCTGGAGCAGGTGCTGGCCCTGCCGCCGGAGGGGTCCGGCGACACGTTCCACGCCGGCAAGCGGCAGGCCGCGCGGTACTTCTTCACGGTCGAGCTGCCCCGCACCGGTCCACAGTTCGACCTGCTGGACAGCCGGGACCGCACCACGCTGGACATGCCCGCGGACTGGTTCTGAGCGGCCCCGCCCTCACCGTCGGCGGGTCTGGTGGTGCATCGCCTGCCGCCCCTTGACCACACCCAGGATGATCACGATCACCAGCGCGATCAACCCGATGATGATCAGCCAGCGGACCGCCTCCAGGATCAGCCCGAGCAGGATCAGCACGCCGGCGACCACGCCGACAACCCAGAGCAGCGCGCGCATGTCCACCTCCGGTAACCGGTCGCGCCCGCGGCGGCGACCTCCCGGTCACCTTCCCGATCCGGCCGAGATCATGCCGGAGCGCCGCGCCGGCTCAGCCGGCGGTGCGGGCTGGGCCAGCTCAGCCCGCGCTGCGCGCGACGTAGACGGTGTTGGCGGACTGGCCGCCGGTCAACGGGTTGGCGAACGGCACGACGTGCGCCCGCGCGGTCGCGAACACCTCGGTGAGCGCCGCCGTGAACTCGGCGTCCGGCGGGTCGTCCGACCAGAGCGCGAAGACCCCGTCCGGGCGTAGCAGGGCGGCCAGGCGCCGCAGCCCGTCCGGTGCGTAGAAAGCGGCGTGGCTGGGGTGCAGCACGTTGCGCGGAGAAT
Organism: Micromonospora sp. NPDC005161; assembly: GCF_053599855.1. Classification (NCBI taxonomy): domain Bacteria; kingdom Bacillati; phylum Actinomycetota; class Actinomycetes; order Micromonosporales; family Micromonosporaceae; genus Micromonospora; species Micromonospora sp. NPDC005161. Next base: position 89,688 of record NZ_JBSFYQ010000018.1, on the reverse strand, counting down.
GGTCGACGTCGAGCAGTACGGCATCGAACCGACGCCCCGGCGCCTCCGCGTCGAACCCGGCGTCGCCGGCCACGGCGGCGAAGAAGTCGGCCTGGACGAACCGGGTCCGCGGGTCTTCGGCGAGCCCCGCCGCGAACGGCAGCAGACCGCGACGGTGCCAGTCGATCACGTCCTCGATCGCCTCCACCACCAGCAGCGACCGCACCCGCGGGTCGTCCAGCGCGGCGCGGGCGGTGTAGCCCAGACCGAGGCCGCCGACCACCACGTCAAGCGTGTCACCGGCCAGCTCGGCCAGGCCCAGCCGGGCCAGCTCGATCTCCGCGACCGGGAAGAGGCTGGACATCAGGTACTCGTCGTCGAGCTTGACCTCGTACACCTCGACCTGGAGCGCCGGGTCGCGGCGCCGACGCAGGCTGATCGCGCCGATCGGGGTTTCCCGCCAGGCCAGCTCCTCGAAACGCGTGCCCACGGGTGCCCTCTCGCCGCCGGATTCGTCCCCGGATGGTACCGGCCCGACCGGCGCCGGCCACGCAGGGTCCACGGGACATCGACGCAGCGCATATCCTGTGCCGGCCGATACAGCGGGAAGGGATCTCATGCCGTCGCGGCAGGACCAGCTGCACTCCTACCAGTTCAGCGTCCAGCGGGCGGTCGCCGCCCTGGTGATGCGCGAGACCGATCCGGCCCAGTCGCCGTTCCGACGGCTGGCCGGCGCCGCGCTGGCCAGCGTCCTGGTCGCGGCGATCGGGCTGGGCGGCTCGGCGCTCTACGGCCTGTTCGCCGGCGGCGGCAGCGGCTGGCGCGATCCGGGCGCAGTGATCGTCGAGAAGGAGTCCGGCGCCCGCTTCGTCTACCGCGAGCAGAAGCTGCACCCGGTGCTCAACTACGCGTCGGCGCTGCTGATCGTCGGCGCGGACCGGTCCAAGACCGTGCTGGTCTCCCGGCGATCCATCGACGGCGTGCCGCGCGGGCTGCCGCTGGGCATCGCCGACGCGCCGGATTCGCTGCCCGCCCCGGGCCGGTTGGCCACGGCCGCGTGGACGGTCTGCTCGACGATCCCGTCCGGCGCGGCCGGCGAGGCGCCCCGCTCCGCGCTGCTGATCGGCACCGAGCCCGGCGGTGGCCGGCCACTCGGAGAGGACGCGCTGCTGCTGCGCCACCCGGACGGCGGGCTGCACCTGGTCTGGCACCAGCGGCGCTACCTGATCCGCGACCCCAGCCGGGTGCTGGCGGCGCTGGCCACCACCCGGGCCCGGGCGGTCCCGGTGGCTCCCGCCCTGCTCAACTCGCTGCCCGCCGGCGCCGACCTGGCCCCGCTCGCCCTGCCCGATCTGGGCGGACGCGCCTCCGGGGTGCCGGGCGCCACGATCGGTCAGGTGTACCTGGTGCGCAACTCCGGCGGCGGTCGGCAGTACGCGGTGGCACTCGACGCCCGGCTGGCCGGGATCACCGAGTTGCAGGCCGGGCTGTTGCTGGCCCGCACCGGGCAGGGTGAGCCGGAGCCGATGACGCTGGGCCGGTTCGCCGCGCTGCCCACGGTGCCCGACCTTGCCCCGAACGGTCCGACTGCCCCGCCGCCGGCCCCACCCCGGCTCGCGGCCGGCGACGACGGGGCGCTCTGCGCCCGGGTCGGCGACGACGGCGGTACCGGGGAGGTGCGCTGGGGCGTACCGCTGCCGGACCTCGCCGCCGTGCCGCGGACCGCGCCGACTGGCAGTGCCGTGCTGGCCGACCACGTGGTGGTGGAGCCGGGGCGCGGCGCGGTGGTCGAGGCCGCCGCGGCACCCGGCGCGTCCGGCGGCGCGGTCTCCGTGGTCACTGACCTGGGCCGGCGGTACGTGCTGGCCGACCGGGACGTGCTCGCGATGCTCGGCTACCGCGACGTGCGCCCGCTGCGCCTGCCGGCGGGTCTGGTCAGCCTGGTGCCGGCCGGCGCGACCCTCGACCCGGCCGCCGCGAAGGCGGTCGCCGCCCCCGCCTGACGTTGCCCGGTGGGTCCCGGGTCAGGCCGCCGGGCGGCGCAGGATGCTGACCGCGAAGGGTGCGTCGTCGCGCCACGGGCGCAGATCCCAGGTGGCGAAGCGGTGCTCCAGGCGCAGCCCGGCGGCGACCGCGTCCGCGTCGAACGCGGTCAGCGGGTAACCGCGCTCGGTGCCGAAGCCCACCGCCAGCACGCCGTCCGGGCGCAGGTGCCCGGCGAGCCGGCGCAGCACCTCCGGCTCGGTGCCAGCGGCGACGAAGGCGAGTACGTTGCCGGCCAGCACCGCGGCGTCGAACGGCTCGGCCTCACCGAGCGCGGGCAGGTCCAGCTCGGCCAGGTCGGCGACCAGCCAGTGCGGGCCCGGGAAGTCGGTGCGGGCGGCGGCCACCAGCGCGGGGTCGGCGTCCACCCCCACGACGGTGTGCCCCCGCTGAGCCAGCGCCGCGCCCACCCGGCCGGTGCCACTGCCGGCGTCGAGGATCCGGCAGCCCGGCGGGACCAGGGCGTCCACCAGCCGGGCCTCGCCGGCCAGGTCCGCTCCCTCGGACGCGAGCTTCCGGAACCGGTCGATGTACCACTGCGAGTGCTCGGGTCCGGTGTCGGTCGCCCAACGGGTCGGCTTGGCCATGTGGCCACCGTAACCGGGCCGGCGGGGACGCGACGGGCGACCCGGGGGAGCGGGACCCGGGTCACCCGCGTCATCGGCCGGCGTTCCCGCCGGCCGATGACGCCGGGCTTGCTCAGCCCTTCTCCGCGCCGGTGGTCAGCCCCTCGGTGAGTAGCCGTTCGCTGGAGAAGAAGAGGATCACGATGGGCAGGGTGAGGACGACCGACCCGGCCATCAGCACCGTCTTGGGCACCTCGACCCCATCGGCGAGCAGGGACAGGCCGAGCGACACCGTCCACCGGTCCGGCTTGTCGACCAGGAACAGCAGCGCGAAGAGGAACTCGTTCCAGGCGATCATGAAGTCGTAGAGCGCGACCGCCATGATCGACGGCATGGCCAGGGGCAGGCTGACCCGGCGGATGATGCCGAGCCGGCCGGCGCCGTCGATCGCGGCGGACTCCTCCAGGCTGACCGGGATGGTCTCGAAGTAGTTCTTCAGCATGTAGACCGAGACTGGCAGCGTCTGCGAGATGTAGACGAGCACCAGGCCGAACAGTGAGCCGCGTAGCCCGGCCCGGGTGAAGACCACGAACAGCGGGATCGCGATGACGATCGACGGGAACAGGTAGACCGCCAGGAACAGGAAGTCGACCTGCCGCCGGCCGAAGAACCGAAGCCGGGCCACGGCGTACGCCCCGGGGATCGCCACCAGCAGCGTGAGCAGGGTCGCGGCGACGGCGACCAGGCCACTGTTGCGGATGAAGGTGAGGAATCCCTGGCCGCCGTCGTCGGTGGCCTTGAGCACCTCGGCGTACGTGGCGACGGTCAGCTCACCGAAGCCGACCACCAGTGAGCCGGGGTCGAGCAGCAGCCGCTCGATGGGGCGTACCGAGAGCATCAGCATGTAGTAGAAGGGAAAGACGGTGATCACCAGGAACGCGGCGATCACCAGGCGGCGCAGCCAGCGCAGGCTGACCGTCTCGACGAGATCGCGGTCCATCAGCCGACCCTCCGTCCGAAGAAGCGCAGGTAGATCAGCACGAACACGATCAGCACCACGGCCAGTACGACCGCCTGCGCGGCGGCGGCGCCGATGTCGGTGCGCGCGGTGAGGAACTCGTACACCCGCACGCTGACCACCTCGGTGCCGGCCGCCCCGCCGGTGAGCAGGTAGACGTCGTCGAACTTGTTGAACGTCATGATGAAGCGCAGCACGCCCAGCAGGGCGATCACCGGCAGCAGCTGCGGCAGCAGGATGTACCGGAACCGCTGGGTGGGGGTGGCGCCGTCGACCCGGGCGGCCTCCTCCAGCTCGCCGGGCACCGCTTGGAGCCGGGCCAGCAGGAACAGGAACGCGAACGGGAAGTACCGCCACGCCTCGAACACGATCACCGTGGCCAGCGCGGTCGACTCCTGGGACAGGAACGGCACCGGGGCGTCCCAGCCGAGCAGCCGCCGGCCCCAGTCGTTGACGATGCCGAGCTGCGGGTCGAGCATCACCTGCCAGACGAAGGTCACCGCGACCACCGGCGCCACGTACGGCAGCAGCATGGACGCCCGCACCAGGGTGCGACCGCGGAACGGCCGGCGGACCACCAGGGCGGCGACCAGGCCCAGCAGGATCGACCCGACGGTGCCGCCGAGGCTGTAGACCAGCGTGGTCCACAGGGTGCTGGCGAAGCCGGGGGTGTGCAGCACCCGGTCGACGTTGTCCATGGTGAACTCGCCGAACAGGCCGGTCTTGCGCAGCGTGGCGAGCCGGACCCGCTGGAAGGCGAGCACCACGGTCCAGACGATCGGGATGCCGATGACGGTGATGGTGACGAGCAGGGTCGGGGCGACCAGCGCGAGCCCGGCGCGGGACTCCCGACGGCGCAGGGTCAGCGGTCGGCGGCGGGCCGGCGCCGGTCGCTCGCGGGTGGGCGAGCGGCCGGGGCCGGGTGCGGTGGTGGTCAATTGACGCCCGCCTTGATGGCGTCGACGTCCTTCTTGGCTCGCGCTGCGGCGGCCGCCGCGTCGGACTTGCCGGAGATGACGTCGTTCAACGCCTTGGGCACCGGCAGCTCGCCGAGCATGGCGCCGACCAGCTTGCCCTGCCCCTGGCCGAGCCCCCAGCGTTGGAAGGTGTCCGGGCTGCGGCGCAGGGTGGCAAGCACTTCGTCGCCGTACACGTCCGCGAGGGGCTTCTTCGCGTCCACGCCGGCCTGGCTGGTGTTCCAGGCGGCGAGGTACGCCTCGGGCTCGGCCGGGGTGCCCTTGCGTACCGGGAAGCGGCCTTCGGGCGACATGCCGAACCAGCGCGGGTAGCCGTCGCCGAGCATGTACTCCACGAAGGACTTCGCCGAGTCGGTCGCGGCGCCGTCGAGCACCGCCCACGAGCTGATCTCGCCGTACTGGGCCGGTTCGGTGCCGTTCGGGCCCTTGATCGCGGTGACGAATCCGCTGTTCTTCGCCAGGAACGTCGGGTCGGCCTGGCACTGCGGGCAGGTCGGCTTGGCGTCTTTGCGCAGCCCGGCCAGCTCGTCGAGGATGAACGGCGACCAGACCACCATGGCCGCCTTCCCGGCGAAGTAGGTGGCGCGGGTGGTGTCCACGTCCTGCGCGCCCTTGATCGAGCTGGTCCGGATCAGGTCGCCGTAGAAGCGGAACGCCTCGACGCACTGCGGCGAGTCCAGGGCGACCTTGCCGGCGTCGTCGGTGAGCTGGCAGCCGTTGGCCAGCGCCAGGTGCTCGAAGGTCTGTTGGGTGAACACGTCGCTGGGGGCGGTCGCCGCGGTGATCCCGGCGACGCCGCCGGTGTTGAGCCTCGCCGCGGCGGCGGTGATCCGCTCGTACGTGTCGGGGGCGGGCAGGCCGGCGGCGTCGAAGAGGTCCTTGCGGTAGACGAGCAGTTGCCCCCAGCCGTCGCTGGGCACGGAGAGCTGTTTGCCGTCGTCGGAGGTGAGCTCCAGCGCGCGGGGGGAGAAGGTCTGCCTGCCGAGCGTGTCGACGATCTCGGTGTTGGCCGAGGCGTGCAGCAGTTGGTTGCCGGCGAGCGTACGGATGCCGGCCAGGGAGACGGAGCCGACCACGTCGGGGAGGTCGCCGGCGGCCGCGTTGGCGGCGATCAGGGAGGGGAACTGGTCCTCGTTGACGGTGACCAGTTCAACCTGGACCCCGGTCTTCGCGGTGAAGTCGGCGATGATCGCCTTGGTGGCGGTGACCCGGTCGGCCACGTCCTCCAGGCTCCACACGGTGATCTTTTTGCTGTCGCTGTCCGGTTCGTCGTCGCCGCAGGCCAGCAAGGTGGATGCGGTAAGTGCCATGATCAGGGTGGTGGCGAGTATCCGCCTCGGAGGTGTTGACATCGGTGGCACTCCTCTCGAAGGGTACATGAAGGATTCAACGCCTTCGATTGATCAATAACAAGACATATAACGATTTTTTGCCTATCCTGGAGCCCAGTGCTACCGGGATGTGACTCATGGTCAACTGGGTTGTCTCTCTCGCGGGGCCTCGACGGATCAGCCTCGAGCCCTGCCCACCGGATCCGCTCGGCCCCGGCCAGGTCCGGGTGCGCACCTGCTACTCCGGCATCTCGGCCGGCACCGAGCTCACTCTCTACCGGGGCAGCAATCCACGACTCAGCAAGGACTGGGACGACGCCGCGCGGATGTTCGTGCCCCGCCAGACCCCGGTGCCCTACCCGCTGATCGGCTTCGGCTACGAGGAGGTCGGCGAGGTCGTCGAGGTGGCCCCGGACGTCGCCGACCGGCACCCGGGGCAGCTGGTCTGGGGCATCTGGGGGCACCGCGCCGAGGCCGTCCTGGCCGCCGGGGCGGTCCGCCCGTTGCCCGCCGGCCTGGACCCGCTCGCCGCGGTCTTCGCCCGGCCGGGCGCCATCGCGCTGACCGCCGTGCTCGCCGGCGACCTGCACCTCGGCGACTGGGTCGGTGTCTTCGGGCAGGGCGTCATCGGGTTGCTCGCCACCCGGCTCGCGGTGCTCTCCGGCGCGCGGGTGGTGGCGGTCGACCGGATGCCCGGCCGGCTGGAGCACGCCGCCCGCTACGGCGCCCGGTCGACGGTGGTAGCCGGCGCGGAGTCCGCCGCCGCCGTGCTGCGGCAGGCCACCGACGGCCGGGGCGCGGACGTCTGCCTGGAGCTGTCCGGGGCGTACCCCGCGCTGCACGAGGCGATCCGCTCCACCGCGCACGCCGGCCGGGTCGTGGCCGCCGGCTTCTACCAGGGCCAGGCCGACGGACTCGGCCTCGGCGAGGAGTTCCACCACAACCGCATCCAGTTGGTGGCCGCCCAGGTCTCCGGCCCGACCCCCGCGGCCGAGCATGGCCGGCCGGTGGACCGGTGACCGGGTGGCACAGACCTTCATGGAGCTGGTGGCTGAGCACAGCGTCGACCCGTTGCCGCTGGTCAGTCACATCGTCGACGCCAGCGCCGTCGCCGACGCCCTCGCGCTGCTCGACCGCGGCGCCGGTGACGTCCTTCAAGTGGTGCTGAGGTTCTGATGACCACCATCGCGCTGGCCTGCCAGGAACAGCTCCTGCCGGGCACCGACCTGATCCAGAAGTACGCCCTCGCCACCGCCCTCGGCTACCAGGGCATCGAGCTGCGCGGGCGCGGCGACCTCGCGTTCGCCCGCCGGCTGCCCGAGCTGCGCCGGGCCCGCGCCGCCGGGGTGGTGATGCCCACCGTCTGCGTCGAGATGGACCACTTCATCGGCGACTTCGACCCGGCACGGTCCGCCGACGCGGTGCGCAACCTGTGCTCCCAGCTCTCGGTGATCGCCGAGTTGGGCGGCGTCGGGGCGATGACGCCGGCGTCGTGGGGGATGTTCTCCCGGCGGCTGCCGCCGTTCGAGCCGCCGCGCCCACCGACCGGCGACCGGCAGGTGCTCCTGGACGCCCTCGGCGAGCTGGGCGAGCACGCCCGGGCCGAGGGGGTCACCCTCTTCCTGGAACCCCTCAACCGGTACGAGGACCACATGGTCAACCGGCTCGACGAGGCGGTCGCGCTCTGCGCGGCGGTCGGGCTGCCGTCGGTGCGGGTGGTCGCCGACACCTTCCACATGAACATCGAGGAGGACGACGTGCACCGGGCGTTGCGTGCCGCCGCGCCGTACCTCGGGCACGTGCAGGTCAGCGACTCCAACCGGTACCAACCCGGCGCCGGGCACCTCAACTGGCCGGCGCTGGTGCGGACCCTGCTGGAGCTGGACTACCGGGGCTGGCTGGCGCTGGAGTGTCGGCTGCGCGGCGACCCGGTCCGCGCCCTCCAGCAGGCCGCCACGGTGCTGCGGCACGCGCTGCCCCGGCGGGCCGCGGCATGACCGCCGACGCCCTGGCCCGCACCGGCGCGCCGTCCGACCTCGCCGGGCTGCGCCGACTCGCGGTCGCCACCCTCGACGCCAACTGGGAGCACGACCACACAGTGCCCTCACGCACCCTCTACCCGCACCAGTGGAGCTGGGACTCCGCGTTCATCGCCATCGGGCTGGCCCAGGTCCGTCCCGAGCGGGCCTGGCGGGAGCTGGCGAGCCTGTTCCGGGCGCAGTGGGCCGACGGGCGGGTTCCGCACATCGTGTTCAACCCGGCGCTGCGGGTCGGCGCGTACTTCCCGGGGCCGGAGCTGTGGCGCTCGGCGACCGCCGAGGGGGCTCCGGCCATCGACACCTCCGGCCTGGTCCAGCCGCCGGTGCACGCGCTCGCCGCGTGGCTGGCGTACCGGCGGGCGCCCGACCCGGCCGGCCTGGCCGCACTGCGCCGTCTCTATCCGGCGTTGGTGGCCCAGCAGCGCTACCTGGCCGAGCGGCGGGACCTGACCGGCGGCGGGTTGGCCTGCATCGTGCACCCGTGGGAGTCCGGCCTGGACAACAGCCCGGCCTGGGACGAGCCGATGGCCGCGGTGCCGGCCGAGGCGACGGTGATGCGCGCGTACCGCCGGCACGACACCGCGCACGCCGACGCCGCGCACCGCCCCACGGACCTGGACTACGCGCGCTACCTGGCGATCGTCGCCTCGTACCGGGATCGCGCCTACTCCGACCAGCATCTGGCCGACGAGCACCCGTTCCTGGTGGAGTGCCCGCTGTTCAACGCGGCGTTCGGTGCGGCCGAGCACGCGCTGGCCGAGATCGCCGCGCTGGTCGGCGCCGACCCGGGGCCGCACCGGGCCCGTGCGGCCCGGATCACCGAGGCCCTGGTGCGCCGGCTGTACGACCCGGCCACCGGCACGTTCGCCCCCCGCGACCTGCGCACCGACCGGCTGGTCCCGGCACGCACCGTGCTGGGCCTGGCGCCGCTGATCCTGCCCGGTCTGCCGACCCGCCAGGCGGACGCGCTGATCGTGGAGGCCCGGTCGGCGCGCTTCGGGGTGGCTCGGCGGATGGACCGGCCGCTGCCCAGCCACGACCGGACCGCTCCGGACTTCGAACCGTTGCGCTACTGGCGCGGGCCGAGCTGGCTGAACGTCGGCTGGCTGGTGCGGCGCGGGCTGCTCACGCACGGGCACCCGGAGCTGGCGGCCGGGCTGCGCCGGTCCATGATCGGGCTGGTCGCCGGCGCCGGCTGCCACGAGTACTTCCATCCGGACACCGGCGCCGGGCTGGGCTCGCCGGCGTTCAGTTGGACCGCGGCGCTGCTGCTCGACCTGCTGGCCGAGGACGCCGGAACCACGCCGCACTGAGCACGCCGGTGCGTCGGCGTACGGTGTCCTCGTCCCACGACGCGAAGGAGCACGGTGCCCGAGATCGACAAGGTGGCCTGGATCCTCATCGAGGACGGGCGGGTGCTGAGCACACGCTCCCGAGGCAAGGATGTCTGGTACCTGCCGGGCGGCAAGCGTGAGCCGGGGGAGAGCGACCTGGACACGCTGCGCCGGGAGGTCGCCGAGGAGTTGAGCGTCGCGGTGGACGTCGCCGGCGCCGTGCACGTCGGCACGTTCACCGCCCAGGCGCATGGCCACGCCGCCGGCACGACGGTCCGCATGACCTGCTACCGCGCCGCGCACGACGGCGAGCTGAGGCCGGCCAGCGAGATCGCCGAGCTGGCCTGGCTCGGGTACGCCGACCGGCACCGCACCTCCCCGGTCGACCAGGTCATCTTCGATCATCTGCTGGCGGCCGACCTGCTGCGCTGACGGCGCAGTTTGTCGGCACCGGCCGGGGGTAAGCGCCGGGGCGTGACCGACAGGGCGGGCGGCGGGCAGTTCCCACACTTCATCGACGCGGTGTCCCGGCGGTCCGGCCTGCCGGCCGAGCAGGCCGCCGCCATCGCCCGCGCCGTGCTCCAGACGATGGCCGAACGGGTGAGCGGTGGGCCGCCCGACCCCCTCGCCGGGCACCTCCCGGACGACCTCGACGGCTACCTGACCGACCCGGCCCCGCCGACCGTGACCGCCGGCCCGGACAGCGGCGTGGCCGGGCTGGACACCGGCCTGGACATCGGCGGCGCGGCTGCGGCCCCGCCGGCGCCGGACGCCGGGCCGGTGGAGTTCCTCCGCCGGGTGGGTCAGCGCGCCGGGGTCGACCCGGCCACCGCCCGGACCGGCACGGGCGCGGTCTTCGCGACCCTGCGGGAGGCGGTGACCGTGCGGGAGTTCCGGGAGATGGTGGCGCGGTTGCCGCGCGATGGCGACGGCGATGTCACGCCGGTCCCGCCCGATCCGTATGGGGCCTAACCCGCCGCACAGGTGTGTTTTCGGTGAGACCCACTCCAGATCGTAGAAATTGCGGTATGCCTGACATTCTTAGTCCCGCGAACCGGTGTCGATCATCCGACGAATGGGCCGTCGAGCACACGACTCCATTGTGTTGAGCGGGAAATTCCACCACGCAAGAAACAATGTGCCGAAAAATTGGCCGCTGGCAGACGTGTTAGGCGAAGATTCACCGTTGCGCCAGGGGGATGATCGGACGATATTCGTCGTCCCTCGTCCGAGCCCGAGTCGACCCTTTGGCTTGACTCTAATCGATGATCTTCCCCGGCAGTCATCGAACCCTATGCTCGTTCCATTGTGACGTCCTGGGGGGGATCATGATCAAGACTGTTGATTGCCGCGCGCCCGTCTGTTGTGGACCGGTGCACGCGTCCTGAAATGGGAACCTCGACGCTGATCCATCGCTTCGGCGATGCCGCTACCGCTCGTCCCGACCATCCCGCCATACTCGGCGACACCGGCCCGCTCGACTACGCCGCCCTCGCCGGCCTGGCCGGGGGGCACGCCGGCCTGCTGGCCGCGGCCGGCGTCCGGCCCGGTGACCGGGTCGGCCTGCTGACCGCGCACGGCGCCGGCACCATCGCCGCCATCCTCGGCACGCTCGCCGCGGGCGCCGCCTACGTGCCGCTCGACCCCGGCTTCCCGGAGCAGCGGCTGCGCCACCTGCTCGACGGCGCCGACGTCACCGTCCTGCTCTGCGGCGGCGAGCACACCGAGCTGGCCCGTCGGCTCGCCGCCGACCGGCCCGGCCTGCGGGTCGTTCCGGCCGTGGACGTGCGGCCCGCGCCGCTGCGGCCGGTGCCGGTGGCCCCGGACGCGCTCGCGTACGTGCTGTTCACCTCCGGCTCCACCGGGCGGCCCAAGGCGGTCGGGCAGAGCCACCGCAACCTGACGCACGTGGTGGACAACCAGATCGCCCTCCTCGCCGTGCGGCCGGACGACCGGCTGAGCCTGCTCGCCTCGTTCAGCTTCGACGCGGCAATCCCCGACCTGTACCCGGCGCTGCTCACCGGCGCCACCGTCGTTCCGGTCGACCTGCGCCGGCACGGGCTGGCGTACGCCGTCGACCAGCTGGCCCGGCACGGCGTCACCGTCTACCACTCCACCCCGACCGTCTACCGGCACCTGTTGGACACCCCGGGCGTCGAGCGGCTGGACCGGGTCCGGGTGGTGCTGCTCGGCGGCGAGCAGGCCACCTACGCCGACGCGGCCCGCGCCCGGGGTCGCTTCGCCCCGGGCTGCGTCCTGGTCAACGGCTACGGGGCCACCGAGATGACCTTCGTCGCCCGGCACACGCTGCCGCTGGCCGACGTCGACCCGGCGGCAACCGGCCCGCTGCCGATCGGCACCGCCCTGCCCGGGTACGCGCTGCGGCTGGCGATGGACGGCGAGATCGTCGTGCGCGGCCGGCACCTCGCCCCCGGCTACCTCGGCCGGGCCAGCGACCGGTTCGGCCACGACCCCGACGGCGTGCCGATGTACCGCACCGGCGACCTGGGCGAGCTGCTGCCCACCGGCGAGCTGCGCTGCCTCGGCCGGCTGGACCGGCAGGTCAAGGTGCGCGGGTTCCGGATCGAGCTGACCGAGATCGAGTCGGTGCTCGCCGCCGAGCCGGGCATCGGCGAGGTGCGCGCCATCGTCCGCGACGGCGAGGTGCTGGCGTACGTCCGGCCGGTCGGGCCGCCGGTGGACCCGGCGGCGCTGCGGGCCGCCCTGGCCCGGCAACTGCCCGAGTACGCGTTGCCCCGCGCGGTCGTACCGGTCGCCGAGTTCCCCCTGACCACCAGCGGGAAGGTCGACGAGCGGGCGCTACCGGACCCGGCCCGGGCGGTGCCGCCCGGGGACCGGCCAGCCACCCCGACCGAGCGGGTCGTGCACGACATCTGGTGCGCCGTGCTCGGCCGGGACGCGGTCGGTCGCACCGACAGCTTCTTCGACGTCGGCGGGCAGTCCCTGCTGCTCGGCCAGGTGCAGCAGCGGCTGGCCGAACGGTTCGGTGTGGCGGTGCCGCTGCTGCGGCTGTTCGACCACCCGACAGTCGCCGCCCAGGCCCGGTTGGTCGACCCGCCGGCACCGACCACGCCGCCGACGCCGACGCCGGTTGCCACGGCGTCGACCCTGCCCGCCGTGCCGCCGATTGCCGCCGGCCCGCCCGCCGCGCCGGTCGGCGCGCGGGAGTACACCGGCGACGAGATCGCCGTGGTCGGTCTCGCCGGCCGGTTCCCCGGGGCGCCGGACGTGGCCACCTTCTGGTGGAACCTGTGCGCCGGGGTGGACGCCATCCACGACCACAGCGACGAGGAGCTGGCCGCGCTCGGCGTCGGCCCGGGGCTGCGCGCCGACCCCCGGCACGTCAAGGCCACCGGCCGGCTCGACGGGGTCGCCGACTTCGACGCGGAGTTCTTCGCCTTCGGCGACCGGGAGGCGGCCCGCACCGACCCACAGCACCGGCTCTTCCTGGAGACGGCCTGGGAGGCGCTGGAGGACGCCGGTCACGACCCGGACCGGTTCCCCGGCCTGGTCGGGGTCTACTCGGCCACCTCGGTCAACCGCTACTTCCTGTTCCACCTCATGGACAACCCGGCCGTGGTCGGCGACGTCGACCCGGACGACTGGGAGGCCCGGCTGGTCGGTCGGCAGCTCACCGACCACCTGCCCGGCCAGGTCGCGTACCGGTTGGGGCTGACCGGGCCGGCGGTGGCAGTGCAGAGCGCCTGCTCCAGCTCACTGGTGGCGGTCTGCCTCGCCGCGCAGAGCCTGGCCGACTACCAGTGCGACATCGCGCTTGCCGGCGGGGTGAGCGTCACCTGGCCGCGGCACCGGCACACCCCCGGTGGCCTGGCCTCCCCGGACGGCCGCTGCCGGGCGTTCGACGAGGCCGCCCAGGGGGCCGGCTTCGGCTCCGGTGTGGGGGCGGTGGCGCTGCGCCGGCTCGCCGACGCGCAGGCCGACGGCGACCGGATCTACGCGGTCCTGCCCGGCTGGGCGGTCACCAACGACGGCGGGGACCGCGCCGGCTACGCCGTTCCCGGGCCCGCCGGCCAGGCCGCCGCGGTGGCCGGCGCGCTCGCGGCCGCCGAGGTCGCCCCCGGCGAGGTCCGCTTCATCGAGGCGCACGGCAGCGGCACGCCGCTCGGCGACGCCATCGAGGTGGCCGCGCTGCACGAGGTGTACGAGGGCGCCGCGCCCGCCGAGACCTGCGCGCTCGGCTCGGTGAAGACCACCATCGGCCACCTGGACGCCGCCGCCGGCATCGCCGGGCTGATCAAGGCGGTGCTCGCCGTGCAGCACGGCATCATCCCACCGAACCTGCACTTCACCCGCCCGCACCCGGAGATCGACCTGTCCGCCGGCCCTTTCTACGTGCCGACCAAGGTGCGCGCCTGGCCGGACACGCCGCGCCGGGTCGCCGGGGTCAGCTCGTTCGGGCTGGGCGGCACCAACGCGCACGTCGTGGTCGAGCAGGCCCCGCCGGCCGAGCCGGTCGACCCGCCGCCGGCCGGGGCGCACCTGCTGCCCGTGTCGGCGCGTACCCCGGTGGCGCTGCGGGCGGCGTTGACCCGGCTGCGGCGGCACCTCGCCGGCACCACCCCGGCGCTGGCCGAGGCGGCCGCGACGCTGGCGCTGGGCCGGCGCGCGTTCCGCCACCGGGCCGCCGTGGTGGCCACCGACCCGGCCGGCGCGGTCGCCGCCCTCGACGAGTTGCTGGCCACCGACGCACGGGTGGCCGGCGCACCCGGGCCGCTACGCGAGCTGGCCGCCGCCTGGGTGGCCGGGCGCGACGTCGACCTCACCACCCTGCATCCCGCCGGCACCATCCGGCGAACCTCGCTGCCCACCTACCCCTTCCAGCGGCAGCGGTACTGGATCGACCCCCCTCAGAAAGGCGTGCGGTGAACTGGTTCATCTCCGCCGGCAGCCGCGACCCGGCACCGGTGCAGTTGTTCTGCCTGCCCTACGCCGGTGCCGGCGCCAGCGCGTTCCGACACTGGCCCGACCGGCTCGGCCCCGACGTCGAGGTGCTGCCCGTGCAGCTCCCCGGCCGCGAGAACCGGATCAGCGAGGACCCGCGATTCCAGATCGCCGACGTGGCCCGGGCCATCGCCGGGCGGGCCGACCGGCCGTACGCCATCTACGGGCACTCGATGGGCGGCCGGATCGGCTTCGAGGTGGTCCGCGAGCTGCGCCGCACCGGCCGGCCACTGCCACTGCGCCTCTACGTCGGCGGCGCCCGCGCACCGCACATCAGCGAGCCGAGCGCCTTCGACGGACTGTCCCGGGTGGACGACGCCGAGCTGCTGCGCCGCCTGGATGCCGGCGGCGGGCTCCCCGCCGGGCTGCTGGAGCACCCCGAACTCGTCGAGCTGCTGATGCCGCTGCTGCGCGCCGACTTCGACCGGGTGGACGGCTACCGCTACCGGCCCGAGGCGCCGCTGCCGGTGCCGATCGTGGCGTTCAGCGGCCGCACCGACCGTGCGGTGACCCGGGAACAGAGCGCCGCCTGGCGGGAGCACACCGCCGCCGGCTTCACCCTGCACGAGCTGGACGCCGGGCACTTCTTCCTGCACGACGCGCTGCCCGCGCTGGCCGCCACCATCCGCGCCGACCTGCGCGCGGCCGTCGCCGGGAGCGACCCGGAGGCCGGCGGGCACCGCGTGCCGCTGGGCGACACCGGCTGGTCGGTGTGGCGCGACGCCCTGCTGCGCAGCACCGGGTTCCCGGCCGACGGGCTGACTCTGCTGGCCGCACCGCAGGCCGCCGCGGCCGCCGACGAGCTGCTGGTCACCGGCGCCGGCGTCGAGCAGTTCGACAAGGAATTCGACGAGGCCCTGCTCGCCAGCGCCGGTCGGCTGACCGACCTGGCCGCGGACCCGCTGCTGCGGGAGGCGATCACCTGGCAGAACCGGGGTGCGTTGCCCGCCCTGGACGGGCTGGTCCGCGGTGGCGCCGAGGCCACCCGCAACGTGCGCCGGCGGGAGCGGGAACGCGCGCTGCTGAAGTACTGGCAGCGATACTGCGGCAAGAACGAGACCATCGGCTTCTTCGGGCCGAGCTGCTGGGTCACCATCGACCCTGACCTGCCGACCGCCGCCGAGGTGCGCCCGGGCGCGACACTGACCCGCCGCCGCTGGGTGTGGTTCGAGTCGTGGGCGCTGGCCTCGTACGCCGAGCGGATCGGCGCGGACCCGGCGGTGCGCCGGTGGTGGGCACCCCGGCTCGCCCCGCACCTGAGCCTCGCCGGCCGCGAGGTGCTTCGTCCGGCCCGGCCGCCGGTGCCGCTGTCCCCGGTCGAGGCGGCGCTGCTGGCCGCCGTCGACGGCCGCCGCCCGGCCCGCGACGTGATCGCCGACGCGTCCATCGGGCTGCGTCGACCCGAGGACGGGTACGAGCTGCTGGACCGACTCGTGCAGCGGGAGCTGGTCACCTGGGACGCCGCGCTGCCGGTGACCCCGCACGCCGAGGAGGTGCTGCGCCAGCGGATCGCGGCGATCGGCGACGCCCCGGCCCGGGCCGCCGCCCAGGTCGGCCTCGACCGGCTGTGCGCCGCCCGGGACGCGGTCGCCGCGGCGGCCGGTGACCCGGACCGGCTGCGGGCCGCCCTGGACGCGCTCGACGAGACATTCACCGAGCTGACCGGGCAGCCGCCGCGACGGCGGGCCGGGCAGATGTACGCCGGCCGCACACTCTGCTATGAGGACACCAGCCGGGACCTGGACGTGGTCTTCGGCGCGCCGCTGCTGGACGAGCTGGCGGCGCCGCTGGCCGTGCTGCTGCGGGCCGCCCGCTGGCTGGCCGGCGCGCTGGAGGAGGCGTACGGCGCGGTCTTCCGCGAGCTGTACGACGAGTTGCGCGCCGAGGCGGGCGACGGTCCGGTCGCCCTGTCCGACCTGTGGTTCCTGGTGCAGGGCCTGTTCTGGGGCACCGGGGAGCGCCCGGTGGACGCCGTCGCCGCGCAGTTCGCCGCCCGCTGGGCCGACCTGTTCGGCCTGGCCGAGCAGCCGTCGGGCGCCACCGAGGTCCGGCTGGACGTGGCGGACCTGGCCGCCCGGGTCGACGAGGCGTTCCCGACGCCGGCGGCACACTGGTCCAACGCCCGGTTGCACAGCCCCGACCTGCAGATCTGCGCCGCCGACGCGGACGCGCTGGCCCGCGGCGAGTACACCGTGGTGCTCGGTGAGCTGCACGCCGCCTGGCCGTCGTTCGACACCTACGCGGTGACCCCGTCGCACCCCGACGTGGAGCGGCTGCGCGCCGGGCTGGCGGCCGACCTCGGCCCACGTCGGATCCGACTGCTCTACCCGACCGACTGGCCGCGGCGCACCAGCCGGGTCGCCGAGTCGCTGGCTGGCCCGACCGACCGGCAGTTGGCCTTCGCGGCGGCGCCCGGCGCCGAGGAGGACCGGGTGCTGCCCACCGTCACGCTCACCGTGCACGACGAGGCCGGCCGACTGGTCGTCACGGCCGCCGACGGGCAGCGCTGGCCGCTGACCGAGGTCTGCGCGGCCCTGCTCAGCACCCACGCCGTCGACGGGTTCAAGCTGGTCGCCGCCGCGCCGTACACGCCCCGGATCACGCTGGACCGGCTGGTGGTGGCCCGGCAGACATGGCGTACCACGGTAGGGGAGAGTGGCCTGGCCACGGTGACCGGCGACCGGGCCCGCTACCTGGCGGTGCGCGACTGGCGGCGAGGGCTCGGCCTGCCCGAGCAGGTGTACGTCAAGCTCGGCACCGAGACCAAGCCGTGCTTCGTCGACCTGAGCAGCCCCGCGTTCGCCAGTCTGGTCTGCTCGATGGTCCGGGCGGCCCGCCGCGACGGCGGCGACGACGTCACCCTGGTGGTCAGCGAGATGCTGCCCACCCCCGAGGACGCCTGGGTGCCCGACGCCGCCGGCCGGCGCTACTTCAGTGAGCTGCGGCTGCACATCGTGGACGCCGCCGAGCCGGAGCCGACCCGATGAGCCACCGGCTGCCGCTCGGTGAGACCGGTTGGTCGGTGTCGCGCGACGTGGTGCTGCGCACCGCCGGGTTCCCGGCGGTCGGGCTTGACGACTTCGCCGCCCCGGACGCCGCCGACGCCGCCGACGCGCTGCTGGCCGGCGAGGTCGCCGCCGAGGTGTTCGACAAGGCGTTCGCTGAGGCGCTCGCCGACGGGTCGGCCGCCGCCGGCCGGATCGCCGCCGACCCGCTGCTACGCGAGGCGGTCACCTGGCAGAACGCGGAGATGCTGATCGCCCTGGACGGGCTGCTGCACACCGACCCCGCGGTGCGCAACGTCCGGCGGCGCAAGCGTGAGCTGAGTCTGTTGCGCTACTGGCAGCGCTACTGCGGCAAGGCCGAGACGATCGGCTTCTTCGGCCCGGTGTGCTGGGGCACCTTCGACGGCACCGACCCGTCTACTCGGCTGCGGCCGGGGCCGACGTCACTGTCGAGGCGGGAGGTGTACTTCGAGGCGTGGGCGCTCATCGCGTACGCCGACCGGCTCGCCGACGACCCGGCCGTACGCCGCTGGTGTGCGCCGGCGTTGCCGCCGCACCTGAGCGTGGTGGGCCGCCTGCTGCACCGGCCGCTGCACCCGCCGGTGGAGTTGTCCGTTCTGGAGGCGCGGTTGCTGGCCCGCTGCGACGGGCGCACCCCGGCGGTGCGGCTGGCCGAGCGGGTGCACGCCGACGGCGATGCCGGCCTGCGCACTGTCGACGACGCGTTCCTGCTGCTCGATCGGCTGGTCGAGCGTGGCCTGCTGACCTGGGACGCCGGCCTGCCGATCAGCCCTCGGGCCGAGCAGGTCCTACGCGATCGGCTGGCCGCGATCGGCGACCGGACGCTGCGCGCCGAGGTGAGCGCCGGCTTCGACCGGCTCTGCGCGGCCCGCGACGAGGTCGCCGCGGCGGCCGGCGACGCGGTCCGGCTGGGCGCCGCGCTGGCCGCGCTGAACGAGGAATTCACCGCGGTCACCGGCCGGCCCGCCACCCGGCAGGCCGGTCAGATGTACGCCGGCCGCACCGTCGTCTACGAGGAGACCGCCCGCGACCTCCAGGTCACCGTCGGCGCGGCGGTGCTCGACGCCCTCGCCGCGCCGCTGGCCGTGCTGCTCCAGGCCGCCCGGTGGCTGACCGCCGAGATCGGCGCCGCCTGCGAGCGGCTCCTCGCCGAGCTCTACGAGGAGCTGCGCGCCGACGGGCCGGTGCGGCTGGCCGACATCTGGTCGCTGGCCCAGGGGCTGCTGGTCGCCCCGGACGGGCCGCTGGCCGCCGCGGGGGCCGGCTTCACCGCCCGCTGGGCCGAGCTGTTCGAACTGGCCGCGCTGCCGCCCGGGCAGCCCGAGCTGCGGCTGCGGGGCACGGAGCTGGCCGAGCGGGCCCGGCGGGTGTTCCCGGCGGACGCGCCGGGCTGGCCGTCGGCCCGGATCCACAGCCCGGACGTGCAGATCAGCGCCGTCGACCTGGCCGCGCTGAACCGTGGCGAGTTCCTGCTCGTGCTCGGTGAGCTGCACCCGGCCAACGCCACCTTCGACAGCGCGGTCTTCGTGCCGTTCCACCCGGACGCGGCGGCGCTGCGCGCCGGGCTGGACGCCGACCTGGGTCCGGCCCGGGTGCGGGTGCTCTATCCGGAGGGCTTCCCCCGGGTCACCACCCGCACCACGTACGGGCTGACCGGCCCGGCTGACCGGCAGCTCGGCATCGACACCGCTCGCGGCGGTGAGGTGGACCGGCTGGTCCCGGCGACCGAGGTGCGGGTGGTGCCGGTCGGCGACCGGCTGGCGGCGGTGCTGCCCGACGGCAGCCGGTGGCCGCTGGTGGAAGTGTTCGCCAACCTGCTCGGCTCGCTGCTGGTGGATGCCTTCAAGCTGCTCGACCCGGCGCCGCACACGCCCAGGATCACCATCGATCGGCTGGTCGTGGCCCGGCGGACCTGGCGGACCACCGTCGCGGACAGCGGCCTGGTCGGGGTGACCGGAGAGGCCGAGCGGTTCCTCGCGGTGCGCCGGTGGCGGGCCCGGCTCGGCCTGCCCGAGCGGGTGTTCGTGAAGGTCGGCACCGAGGTCAAGCCCTGCTACGTCGATTTCACCGGGCCGCTGCACGCCCAGTCGCTGTGCGCGATGGTCGACGCCGCCGCCCGCACCGGGCTGGACGTCGCGGTCGTCGTCACCGAGCTGTTGCCGGCACCGGACGAGAGCTGGGTGACCGATGTGCACGGCCGCGGAACCGTCAGCGAGCTGCGTCTGCAAGTCATCGATCCGAGCAGCTACCCCGGGGGGAACGGGTGACCGACATCCTGTCCATCAGCGCCGTGGCCGGTGAGCCGCTGTCCTGGCCGGACGCGACGCTCGCCGAGCTGGTGGTCGCGCAGGCCGCTCGCACCCCGGACGCGGTGGCGGTGCGCCAGTGGGACAGCCGGCTCACCTACGCCGAGCTGGTGGCCCGGGCTGCCGGGGTGGCCGCCGCGCTGCGCGTCCGGGGCGTCGACCGGCAGAGCCGGGTGGGGGTGTGCGGCAGCCGCCGTCCGGAACTGGTCGCCACCGTTCTGGGGGTGTTGCTGGCTGGCGGCTGCTACGTGCCGCTGGAGCCGGGCGGCCCGCGTCGGCGGCTGCGCGGGATCGCCGCCGACGCGGGCGTGTCCCTGGTGGTCGGTGACGCCGCCGAGGCGGAGTTCGGCGACGTGCCGGGCGTCGAGACGCTCGCACTGCCCGGCCCGGCCCCGCTCGCGCCCTGCCCGGCCCGCCCCGGCGATCCGGCGTACGTGCTGTTCACGTCGGGTTCCACCGGTCGACCCAAGGGCGTGCTCACCAGTCACCGCAACGTGGTCGAGTTCGTCGCCGGCGTGGTCGCGCTCACCGGCGCGGACGCCGGCGTTTGTAGCCTAGGCATCGCCTCGCTCGGCTTCGACGCGGCCACCATGGACCTGTTCGTGCCGCTGCTGCTCGGCGGCACGGTGCAACTGCTCGGCGTCGAGGACCGCGCCGACCCGGTTCGGCTGGCCCGGTTCGTGGCCGCGCACGAGGTCAACTGGGGCTTCATCACGCCCACCCTGCTGGCCATGCTGGACCCGGCGGAGCTGCCCGCCTGGCGCACGGTGCTGTGCGGCGGCGAGGCCGTGCCGGTCGCGCTGGCCGCCCGCTGGGCGCCCGGCCGTCGATTCTTCAACGGCTACGGCCCCACCGAGACGACGGTGCTCGCGGTCAGCGGCCCGTTGAGCGCCACCGAGACCGAGCCGGTGCCGATCGGCCGGCCACTGCCCAACCACCGGGCGTACGTGGTGGACGTGACGCTGGACCCGGTGCCGCCGGGGGAGATCGGTGAGCTGCTGATCGGCGGGCCGGGGCTGGCCGACGGCTATCTGGGCCGGCCCGCGTTGACCGCCGAGCGCTTCGTTCCGGACCCGTTCTCCGGGCTGCCCGGCGAGCGGTTGTACCGCACCGGCGACCTGGTCCGGCTCGACCCGGACGGCCGGATCGCCTACCTCGGGCGGGCCGACCGGCAGGTCAAGATCCGTGGCCAGCGCATCGAGCTGGGCGAGGTGGAGGCCGTGCTGGCCGAGTTGCCCGGGGTGACCGGGGTCGCGGTCGAGGCGGTGCCCGGCCCAGACGGCGTTGAGCTGGTCGCGTTCCTCACCCCTGCGGACGCGCTCGACGACGCCCGGCTGCGGGCGTACGCCGGCAGCCGGCTGACCGCGGCGATGCTGCCGGCCCGGGTGCTGCGTCGCGTCGCGCTGCCGGTCAGCGCGGTCAGCGGAAAGCTGGACCGGCCGGCGCTGCGCGCGCTGGCCGCCGCGGCGCTGCTCCCCTCCGCCCCCGCCGACACCGCCAACACCGCCGCCGGTCCGGCCACGCCGGACGGTTCCGTGGCGGCGGCGGTGGCCGGCATCTGGACCAGGTTGCTCGGCGCGGCACCCGAGCCGGCGACGGACTTCCTCGCCGCCGGTGGCAACTCCATCGCGGCGATGCGCCTGGTCGCCGCGCTCCGCGCCGAGCTGGGCCGGCAGCTCGACACTCGTGCGGTGTTCACCGAGCGCACCTTCGGGCGCTTTGTCGAGCGGGTGGCCGCCGCGCCGAGCGGCGGGGACGGGCTGCGCACCGGCAACCCGCCCACCCTCTCCCCACCTCAGCGCCGGCTCTGGTTCGTCGACCAGCTCGCGCCGTCCAGCGCGCCGTACAACATCGCTGTGGCGCACCGGGTGCGTGGCCCGCTGGACACCGCCGCGCTCGGGGCGGCGCTGCGGGCCGTCGCCGAGCGGCACGACGTGCTGCGCTGGCGGATCCCGCAGACCGCCGGCGTGCCGTACGCCGTCTGCGCCGAGCCGACCGACGTGGCCGTGCCCGTGGTCGACCTGACCGGCGGCGCCGAGCCGGAGGTCGAGCTGACCCGGATGCTCGCGGCCGGCGCCGCGCACCCCTTCGACCTGGCCACCGGGCCGCCCTGGCAGGTGACCGTCTACCGGCTCGGCCCGGCCGAGCACGTGCTGGCCGCCACCTGGCACCACGCCGTCTTCGACGGCTGGTCCGAACGGGTCTGCTACGACGATCTGGCGGCCGGGTACGCCCAGGCGGTGGCCGGTCAACCGCCGGCGCTGCCGGAGCTGCCCGCCCGCTACGCCGACTACGCGGTCTGGCGGGCCGAACGGGACCGGCTGCGCGGTGCGGCGGACCTGGCCTGGTGGACGGCGCACCTGGACGGGGTCCCGACGGTGCTGGACCTGCCCCGGGACCGACCCCGACCCGCGGTGCAGACCTACGCCGGTGCGGAGGCGGCCGTCCGGTTGCCCGCCGACACCGACCGCGCGGTCCGCGAGCTGGCCGAGCGGCGCGGCACGACCGTGGCGGCGGTGCTGCTGGCCGCGTTCGGTGAGCTGATCGCGCGGCTCACCGGCGGTGACGACCACGTGCTCGGCGCGATCGTCGCCGACCGGCGGCTGGCCGCCTTCGACGACGTGATCGGCTTCTTCATCGACACCGTGCCGGTGCGGGTCAGTACCGGCGGGGCGAGTTTCGCCGAGCTGGTCGACCGGTGCTCCGGGGAGCTGCATGAGGCCACCGCCCATCCCGGGGCGCCACTGGAACGGATCGTCGAGGCGCTCGGCGTCGGCCGGGACACCGCCCGCGCGCCGCTGGTGCAGGTGCTGTTCAACGTGCTCAACTTCGCGCCACCACGGCTGACGCTGACCGGGCTGACCGCCGAGGCGGTGCCGGTGCCCAAACCGGGCTCGCCGTTCGACATCACCGTCTACGTAATGCAGACCGACGGCCGCACCGGCGTCGAGGTGGTCTACAACCCGGACCTGTTCGACGCCACTCGTATCGACGACCTGCTCGCCGACCTGGCCGAGCTGGTGGGTGCGCTGGCCGGCGCACCGGACACGCCGGCCCGCGAGGTGGCCGCCGCGCTGCCCCGGCCGACCGTGCGGGTGCCGCAGCTCGGCGCGATGACGGTGGCCGGCGGCGACCCGCCGGCGCTGGTGCCCGCCGGCCCGGACGGACTCACTGAGACCGAGGAGCTGGTCGCGGGGATCTGGCGGGAGGTGCTGGAGCGCGATCGGGTGGGGGTGACCGACAACTTCTTCGACATCGGTGGGCACTCCCTCGCGCTCGCCGCCGTCCACGCCCGACTGACCACCGCAACCGGCCGGTCCATCAAGATGCTCGACCTGTTCCGCCACCCCACCATCCGGGCGTTCGCCGCCAGCCTCGACGGAGCCGCCGACCGCCCGGAGCTGGCGCGGGCCGCTCTGCGCGCCGCCGCCCGCCGCGGCCGTACCCGCCGTATCCCTCCCCGCCGCCCCGGCGGCACCGCGTGACGAAGGACGACCTGATGAGCAACCCGACCGCAGCCGACCTGCCCGACGAGGGCATCGAACCGATCGCGATCGTCGGTCTGGCCGCGCGCCTGCCCGGCGCGGCCGACGTGCGCGAGTTCTGGCGCAACCTCATCGACGGGGTGGAGTCGGTCACCGAGCTGACCCGGGAGGAGCAGCTGGCCCGGGGCGCGACCGTGGAGGAGGTCGACGACCCGGGCTGGGTCAGTCGCGCTCCGCTGGTCGACGGCTATGACGAGTTCGACGCCACGCTGTTCGGGATGACCGGCCGGGAGGCGGAGCTGACCGACCCGCAGCACCGCCTGTTCCTGGAGTCCTGCCACACGGCGCTGGAGGACGCCGGCTACGACCCGACCCGCTACGACGGCGCAATCGGCGTGTACGCCGGCACCGGCGGCAACATCTACCTGAACCGGAACGTGCTGCGGAACCGGCGGGTCGGCGGCAACCCGCACTCCGCGGTCTCCATCGCCACCGGCAACTCGCCGAACTATGTGGCCACCAACGTGTCGTACCGGCTGGACCTGCGCGGGCCGAGCCTGACCGTGCACACCGCCTGCTCCACGTCGCTGGTCGCGTTCCACCTGGCCTGCGAGGCGCTGCGCAACGGCGAGTGCGACATGGCGCTCGCCGGTGGTGTGAACATCGAGCTACCGCACGTCGGCTACCTCGGCATGGACGGCTTCACCTCACCCGACGGCCGCTGCCGCCCGTTCGACGCCGCCGCCAACGGCACGGTGTGGGGCAGCGGCGCCGGGGTGACGTTGCTCAAGCGGCTCTCCGACGCGATCGCCGACGGCGACGCCATCCGCGCGGTCGTGCTCGGCAACGCGATCAACAACGACGGCGCCGCGAAGGTCGGCTTCACCGCGCCCAGCATCGACGGGCAGGCGGCGGCCATCGCCCAGGCCGTGGCTATGGCCGACGTCGACCCGCGCACCATCAGCTACGTCGAGGCGCACGGCACCGGCACCGCGATGGGTGATCCGATCGAGGTGGCGGCGCTGTCCGCCGTGTACGCCCGGGACACCGACGAGCGGGGCTGGTGCGGCATCGGCTCGGTGAAGTCGAACATCGGCCACCTCAGCCAGCCCTCCGGCATCGTCAGCGTGATCAAGACGGTGCTCGCCATGGAGCGCGGGCTGATCCCGCCGACGATCAACTTCGAGACGCCGAATCCGGCCGTCGAGTTTGCCGACACCCCGTTCTACGTGGCGAACACCCTCACCAAGTGGGACACCGACGGCGGGCCCCGCCGGGCCGGGGTCAGCTCGTTCGGCATCGGCGGCACCAACGCCCACGTGGTGCTGGAGGAGGCGCCAGCGGCGTACCGCACGGACCGTCGGGTGCGCCCGGCGTACCTGCTCCAGGTCAGCGCGGCCACCCCGAGCGCCCTGGACGGGGCGGTGCAACGCCTCGCCGCGCACCTGGACGGCGCCGCCGACGCCGGGCCCGCGTACCTCGCCGACGTCGCGCACACCCTGTTCGTCGGCCGCCGTGCCTACCCGCACCGCCGCGCCGTCGTCGCCACCGATCTCCCCACGGCAGCAGCCGCTCTCCGTGCCCCTCTCCGCGGACCGAAACCATCGACCGACCGTCCTGCCCCGACAGTAGGCTTTTTGTTCTCCGGTCAGGGCGCCCAGTACGCGGGGATGGGCGCGCAGCTCTACGCCGAGCAGCCCCGCTTCGCCGCGGTCGTCGACGAGTGCGCCGAGCTGCTCCGCCCCGACCTGGGTCTGGACCTGCGCGACCTGATCCTCGGCCGGGATCCGGCGGCGGGGGAGAAGCTCACCCAGACCCGCTACACCCAGCCCGCGCTGTTCACCGTCGAGTACGCCCTGGCCGCGCTCTGGCAGGCCGCCGGGGTCCGACCGGCCGCGATGATCGGCCACTCCATCGGCGAGTACGTCGCGGCCACCGTGGCGGGCGTGCTGAGCCTGCCGGACGCGCTGCGGGTGGTCGCCGCCCGGGGCCGGCTGATGCAGTCGCTGCCCGCCGGCTCGATGCTCGCCGTCGCGCTGGACGAGTCGGTCGTCGCCGACCTGCTGCCCGACGGCCTCTCGGTGGCCACGGTCAACGGCCCGGGCACCTGTGTGGTGGCCGGCGAGACCGCCGCCGTCGAGGCGTTCGCCGCGACGCTGAAGGGCAAGTCGAAGGCGTTGCGCACGTCGCACGCGTTCCACTCGCCGATGGTGGAGCCGATCCTCGCCGAGTTCACCGCGCTGATGGGCACGGTCCCGCTGCGCCCGCCGACGGTGCCGTTCCTGTCCAACGTCACCGGCACCTGGATCACCGCTGAGCAGGCGATCGACCCGGCATACTGGGCGACGCACCTGCGTCAGCCGGTCCGCTTCGGCGACTGCGTGGCCACCCTGCTGGCTGCCGGCACGTGGCAGCTGGTCGAGTGCGGTCCCGGCCGGCAGTTGGCCAGCCTGGCCCGGATGCAGGTCGCGAAGGCCGCGCCGGAGCAGCGCTCGCTCACCCCGTTGGCCAGCCTGCCCGCCGCCGGGGAGAGCACCGGTGATCTGGCCGCCCTGCTCGCCACCGCCGGCGCGCTGTGGTGCGCCGGGCTTCCGGTGCGCGTCGACGCCGACCCGACGGCCCGCCGGGTGCCGCTGCCCACGTACCCGTTCGAGCGCCGCCGCTACTGGATCGAGCCGGACCCGGAACAGCCCGTCGCCGCCGCGCCGGTGGAGACCGGGCCGCGACCGCTGGCCGGGTGGTTCGCGGTGCCGGTCTGGCGGCAGGCCGCGCCGCTGCCGCCGTCCGGGTCGTTGGGCCGCTGCCTGGTCCTCACGGCGGGTCCGCGCGGTGACGCGCTGGTCGCCGGCCTGCGGGCCGCCGGTGCCGACCCGGTGCCGGTACGCCCCGGCGACGCCTTCGCCGCCGTCGACGGTGGTTACCGGCTGCGCCCCGGTGTACGCGCCGACCACGACGCGTTGGTCGCCGCGCTCACCGCCGACGCCGCACCGCCGATCCGGCTGGTGCACGCGTTCACCCTGGACGCCGCGCCGACTGGCACCGACATCGCGGCGACCTGGGCCGCCCAGGACCTGGGCTTCTTCAGCGCCCTGCACCTGGTGCAGGCGCTCGCCGGCGCCGGGCTGACCGGCGAGGAGCACGTCCTCGCCCTGGACCTGCTCACCGCCGGCACCGGCGACGTGCGCGGCGACGACCTGCGCCGCCCGGAGCACGCCACCCTCGCCGGGTTGGCCCGGGTGCTCCCGGCCGAGCTGCCCGGGCTGGCGGTCCGGCTCATCGACGCGGACCCGACCGACGACGACGCCGGCCCGCTGGTCGTCGAGCTGCGCCGTCCCCGGGAGCCCGAGGTGGCCCTGCGTGGCGGCCGCCGCTGGGTGGCCGACGTCGAGCAGGTGACGATCGACGCCGAGGGGGAGCCGGGCGCGCTCCGCGACGGCGGCCGGTACGTGATTACCGGCGGCCTCGGCGGCATCGGCATCACCCTGGCCGAGGACTTCGCCACCCGGGCGCGCGCGAAGCTGGTGCTGCTGGCCCGCTCCGGGCTGCCCGAGCGCGAGCGGTGGGACGACCACCTCGCCGTGCACGGCGATGATCGGGCCGGCCGGGCCATCGCGGCGATCCGCCGGATGGAGGCCGCCGGCGCCGAGGTGCTCGTGCTCGCCGCCGACGTCACCGACCCGGCCGACCTGCGCCGGGTCCGCGACGCCGCGACGGCCGCGTACGGCGGCGTCGACGGCATCGTCCACGCGGCCGGTCTGCCCGGCGGTGGGATGGCCGAGGTCAAGGAGCGGGCCGAGGCGGAACGGGTGCTCGCCCCGAAGCTCGCCGGCACCCTCGCCCTCGCCCAGGTCTTCGGCGACCTGCCGCTGGACTTCGTGGTGCTCTGCTCGTCCATCACCGCGGTGGTCGGCGGCTTCGGGCAGGTCGACTACTGCGCCGCGAACGCCTTCCTGGACGCGCACGCCCGCTCCGGCGCGGGCTGGCGGGCCCCGGTGCTGTCGCAGAACTGGGGTGGCTGGGCCGAGGTGGGCATGGCGGTGGAGACCGCTGCGCCGGCCGGGTTCCGGGCGGCCGGCCGCGACACGGTGACGAGCCCGGTCGACCACCCGGTGCTCACCACGAAGGTCACCGGGCCGGCGGAGACGGTGCTGCACGGTCTGGTCTCCGCCAGCACCCACTGGCTGCTCGACGAGCACCGGATCGGCGGGGTTCCGGTGGTGCCGGGCACCGCCCACCTGGAGTCGGTGCGGGCCGCGGTGGCGTCCGCGCTGCCCGCTCCCGGCCCGGGAGCGGCCGTGGAGCTGCGCGACGTGGTCTTCCTGGAGCCGTTCGCGGTGCCCGACGGCACCGTCGCCCAGTACCGGGTGGAGCTGACGCGGGCCGACGACGGCGGCACGGACTTCGCGGTCCGGAGCCTGGCCGGTGGCCGACTGCGCACCCATGTGCGGGGCGCGGCCGGCTGGACCGACGAGCCGGCCCCACCGGCTGTCCCGGCCGTTCCGGCCGGCCGTCGGGTGGACGACGACGCCTCCTTCGGCCGGGGCAGGACCAGCATGCTCACCTTCGGGCCGCGCTGGGCGGCGCTGGGCGAGCATCACCTGGCCGACGGCTCCGAACTGGCGGTGGTCGAGGCACCCGCCGCGGCCGTCGGCGACCTGCCCGACTGGGGCCTGCACCCCGCGCTGCTGGACGTGGCGACCGCGTTCGGCCGGGGTCAGGGCAGCGGCACGTACCTGCCGATGTCGTACGGCCGGATCGTGGTGCGGGGGCCGCTGCCGGCCCGGTTCACCAGCGAGCTGCGGCACTGGGCCGGCGACACCGACGAGGTCGTCGCCGCCGATCTGTCGCTGCGCGACCCGGACGGCCGGGAGCTGGTCGCGATCAGCGACTTCGTGCTGCGCCGGGTCGACCAGGGCGCGGTCACCGGCGGCCTGACCGGACCGTCCGATGCTGACGGAGGCTCTGCCGCGCCGACCTCGACCGAGGACATTCGGCCGGTGGACGGCGCGGAGGCGTTCCGTCGCAGCCTCACCGCCGGCCTCGGCGCCCAGGTGGTCATCGCCACGCGGACGGTGGACGACATCCGCCGTCGAGCCGGGCGGGTCACCACCGGCAACCTCACCGGCGACGACGTGGTCGCCGATCCGGTCCAGCCCGGCGTCGGGGACGGCAGCGCCGCACCGGGCACCGAGCTGGAGAGCACCATCGCCCGGGTGTGGCAGGACGCGCTCGGGGTGGACCGGGTCGGCCTCGACGACGACTTCTTCGCCCTGGGCGGCAACTCTTTGGTCGCGGTGCAGCTCATCGCGGCGATGCGCAGGGCGACCGGGGTGAAGCTGCCGATGCGCAGCCTCTTCGAGATCCCCACCGTGGCCGGGCTGGCCGCCCGGATCGAGGAGTTGCGCGGCACGACCACCGACGAGCCGGCCAGCCCGGCACCGATCCCCGCCATTCCGCGACTGCCCCGCGCGTGACGAGAAATCAGGACTGGAGAGCCATGAGCGACACGATCGCCACGCTGCCCGTGGTCGTCGAATCCGACGGCCGGGCACTGACCGAGCTGATCGCCGAGCGCCGCGCCGAGCTGCGGACCACCCTCGCCGAGCAGGGTGGTCTGCTGTTCCGCGGCTTCGACGTGGGCGGGGTGGACGGCTTCGACCAGGTGGTCCGGGCGCTGTCCGGTGAGCCGCTGACCTACACCGAACGGTCCTCGCCGCGGCACGCCATCAAGGGCCAGGTGTACACCTCGACCGACTACCCGCCGGACGAAGAGATCTTCCTGCACAACGAGAACTCGTACCAGGCGCGCTGGCCGTTGACGCTGTTCTTCTACTGCATCACCGCGCCGGAGACGCTGGGCGCCACACCCCTGGCCGACATCCGACAGGTCTACCGGGAGATCGACCCGGCGGTACGCGAGGAGTTCGTCCGCCGCCGCTGGATGCTGATGCGCAACTTCCACGAGGACTTCGGCGCCAGCTGGCAGCACGTGTTCGGCACCGACGACCGGCCCGAGGTCGAGGCGTACGCGGCCGTCAACCGGATCAGTCTGGAGTGGACCGGCCGCGACGGGCTGCGTACCCGGGCGGTCCGCGACGCCGTGCACCACCGGCCCGGCTCGGACACCCCCCGCTGGTTCAACCACGCCACCTTCTTCCACGTGAGCAGCCTGGCCAAGGACATCCAGGAAGGCCTGCTGGCCATGTTCGGCGCCGACGGGTTGCCGTCGAACACCTACTACGGCGACGGCGGTGAGATCCCCGCCGACGTCATGGACCACCTGCGCGCCGCGTACCGGGCCGCCAGCGTCCGATTCGACTACCAGCGCGACGACGTGCTGGTGGTCGACAACATGACCGCCGCGCACGGGCGGGAGCCGTTCACCGGCGCCCGAAGGATCGCCGTCGCGATGGCCGAACCGCACACCCCCGACACCGTTGGAGAGCAGTGATGGCCGAAACCCGATTCCTGGTCGTACGCAACGACGAGGAGCAGTACTCCATCTGGTCGGCCGAGCGGGACCTCCCGGCGGGGTGGCACGACGCCGGCTTCGCCGGCACCCGCGAGGAGTGCCTGGCGCACATCGACACCGTCTGGACCGACATGCGCCCCCGCTCGGTACGCGAGGCGAGCCGGTGAGCGCGAGGAGCACAGCGCAGCGGAGCCCCGCAGTCGCGAACGGAAGGCGGCAACGATGACCAGGGAGTGGACCTTCCCGGCCTCCTTCGCCCAGGAGCGGGTGTGGACCGCCAACCAACTCGACCCGGGTTCGCCGGTCTACAACGTCTCGGCGCCGTGGCGGTTCCCGGCCGGCGTCACCGCGGCGCAGGCCGTCGAGGTGCTCGCCCAGGTGGTCGCCCGGCACGAGTCGCTCCGTACCCACCTGCGGATGGTCGACGGCGCGCTGGTGCAGGTGGTCCGTGCCGCCGAGCCGCTGGAGCTGCCCGAGCTGGACCTGACCGGCCTGCCCGCCGACGAGCAGGAGCGCCGGTACGCCGAGACGATGACCGAGCTTGCCCGCACCCCGATCCCGTTGGACGCCCCGCCACCGTGGCGGGCCCGGCTGGCCCGCTTCGACGACTGGCTCCGGTTGCAGTTCGTGGTGCACCACGCAGTCTTCGACAGCCACTCCGCGGTGCTCTTCGACGCCGAGTTGGCCGCGTTCAGCCAGGCCGCGCTGACCGGCGCGCCCGCCGACGTGCCCGAGCTGCCCATCCAGTACGCCGACTTCGCCGTCTGGCAGCGTGACCAGCTCTCCGGTGACGAGCTGACACGCCAGCTCGCCTTCTGGCGCGAGCAGTTGGCCGGCGCGCCGGCGGTGACCGGCCTGCCGTTGGACCGGCCACGCCCCACCCAGCTCGGCTTCGCCGGCGACGAGGTGCGTTTCGACCTTCCCGAAGGGCTGCTGGACCGCGTCGGGCAGCTCGCCGCCGACGCCTCGGCCACCCCGTACATGGTGCTGCTGGCCACCTTCGCGGCGCTGCTGTCCCGGATCTCCGGCGATCCCGAGGTGGTGGTCGGGGTCTCCACCGCCGGGCGGGACACGGCCGAGCTGACCCCGCTGATCGGCATGTTCGTCAACCCGGTCGCGCTGCGGTGCGACCTGGCCGGCGACCCGAGCGTCGCCGAGCTGCTCGGCCGGATCCGTGCCGGCCTGGTGGACGCGATGGAGCACGGGCAGACGCCGTTCCAGCGGATCGTCGAGGTGGTCGCACCGCAGCGTGACCCGTCGGTGCAGCCGGTGTTCCAGACCGCGCTGAACTTCATCCCGGACTCCGGCCTGGACCCGGTGCCGCTGGGCACCACCAAGGACGACCTGGCCTTCGACATCACCGGCGGCACCAGCCGGCTGGTCTACCGCACCGACCTGTTCGACCGGGCCACCGCCGAGTCGGTCGTCGCCCGCTACCTGCGGCTGCTCGCCGCCGCCGTCGCCGACCCGGCGACGCGGCTGTCCGCGCTGCCCCTGCTCGACGACGCCGAACGCGACGTGCTGCTCACCTGGACCGGCACCGGTGGTGAGGTGGCCCCGGCCACCCTGGTCGCCGAGGTGGAGCGGCAGGCCGTCGCCACCCCGGCCGCGGTCGCGCTGGTCTGCGACGGCATGCACCTGAGCTACGCCGAGCTGGCCGCCCGGGCCAACCGGCTGGCCCGGCTCCTGGTCGAGCGCGGCGCCGGCCCGGAGAGCAGGGTCGCGCTGCTGCTGCCCCGCTCGGTGGAGCTGGTGCTGGCCATCCTCGCGGTGCTCAAGTCCGGCGCGGCGTACCTGCCCGTGGACACCGACTACCCGGCGAACCGGATCGGCTACCTGCTGGCCGACGCCGAGCCGGCGCTGGTGCTGGCCACCTCGCGGACGGCCGAGCTGGCCCCGACCGACGCGCTGGTGCTCGGTCCGACGACCGCCGCCGACCTGGACGGCGCCGACCTGACCGACGACGACCGGCGGTCGCCGCTGCGCCCGGAGCACCCCGCGTACCTGCTCTACACCTCCGGCTCCACCGGCCGGCCCAAGGGCGTGCTGATCGAGCACCGCGCGGTCACCGCGTACCTGGCCTGGGCCCGGGACACCTACCCCGGACTGGCCGGCACCGCGCTGCTGCACTCGCCGGTCTCGTTCGACCTGACCGTGACCGGGCTGCTTGGCCCGCTCACCGCCGGCGGCACGGTCCGGTTGGCCGGCATCGACACGCCGGCGGCCCGCGCCGGCGGCCCGCCCACCTTCCTCAAGGTCACCCCCAGCCACCTGCCGCTGCTCGACGACGCGCTGTCGCCCACCACCGACCTGGTGATCGGCGGCGAGGCGCTGGCCGGTGAGCAGCTGGCCGGATGGCGGGGGGCCCACCCCGAGGTGGCCGTGATCAACGAGTACGGCCCCACCGAGGCGACCGTCGGCTGCGTCGCGGCCCGGATCGCCCCCGGGCAGCCGGTGCCCGCCGGTCCGGTGCCGATCGGCCAACCCACCTGGACGACCCGGGTCCACCTGCTCGACGCCGCGCTGACCCAGGTGCCGCCGGGCGTGGTCGGCGAGCTGTACGTCGCCGGGTCGCAACTGGCCCGGGGCTACCTGCGCCGGCCGGCGCTCACCGCCGAGCGCTTCCTGCCCTGCCCGTACGGGCCGGCGGGGGAGCGGATGTACCGCACCGGTGACCTGGCCCGCTGGCGGGCCGACGGGACGCTGGAGTACGTGGGCCGCCGGGACAACCAGGTCAAGGTCCGGGGCATGCGGATCGAGCTGGGCGAGATCGAGTCGGTGCTGCGTGCCCGGCCGGACGTGGACGAGGCCGTGGTCGTGGTCCGCGCCGACAGCGGCGAGCCGACGCTGGTCGGCTACCTGGTCGGCCGGGTCGACGAGGCGGCGCTCGCCGCCGACCTGGCCCTTGAGCTGCCCGCGCACCTCGTGCCGAGCGCGCTCGTCCGGCTGGACGCGCTGCCGCTGACCCCGAACGGCAAGCTGGACACCGCCGCGCTGCCGGCCCCGGCCGCCGCCACCTCCGGCGGCTTCCTCGCCCCGCGCACCGACGCCGAGGCCCTGGTCGCCGAGATCTACGCCGAGATCCTCCAGTTGGAGAAGGTCGGTGCGCTCGACGACTTCTTCGCCCTGGGTGGCAACTCGTTGCGCGGCATGCGGGCGATGGCGCGCATCCGCGCCGAGGTGGACGTGGAGTTGCCGATGCGGGCGCTGTTCAGCAGCCCGGTGGTCGCCGACCTGGCCGCCCAGATCGAGCAGCGGATCGCCGCCGAGCTCGACGAGCTCTCCGACACCGAGGTCGCCGCGCTGCTCGCGGCGGAGAAGGACACCCCGACATGACCGACGTGAAGGACCCGGCCCGCGACGCCGCCCGACAGGCGCTGATCACCCAACGGCTGCGCCGCCGGTCGGGCGGCACTCCCGCCGCGCGGATCATCCCCCGCCCGCCGGACGCCGAGGTGCCGCTGTCGTACGCCCAGGAGCGGGTCTGGTTCATGGATCAGCTCGCCCCCGGCGAGGCGGCGTACCACATCGCGGTGCCGCTGCGGGTGCGTGGCCCGCTCGACGTCGCGGCCCTGCGTCGGGCGCTGGCCGACCTGACCCGGCGGCACGAGTCGCTGCGCACCCGGTTCCCGGCCGACTCCGACGGGCGGCCCACCGCGGTGCTCGACGACGCGGTCGAGGTGCCGCTGACCGTGGTCGACGCCGCCGACGAGGCCGCCGCGCGGGCGCTGGTCGACCAGGCGGCGGCCGAGCCGTTCGACCTGGCCAACGGGCCGCTGCTGCGGGCCCTGCTGATCCGTCTGGCGCCGACCGAGCACGTGCTCTTCCTCGGCCAGCACCACATCGTCGGCGACGGCTGGTCGGTGGACGTGCTGTTGCGCGACCTGATCACCCGCTACCGCGACAGGGAGCTGCTTGCCCTGCCGGTGCAGTACGGCGACTTCGCCGTCTGGGAGGCGCGGGAGCTGACCGGGCCGAGTGCCCGCCGGCACCTGGACTGGTGGAAGGGACGGCTGGCCGGGATCACGCCCCTGGAGCTGCCGCTGGACCTGCCCCGGCCGGCGACCCAGACCTACCGGGGCGACTTCGTCGAGTTCACCCTGGACGCTGCCGCCACCGAGGGGCTGGCCGCGCTGACCCGCTCCTACGGCGGCACGCTGTTCATGACCCTGCTCGCCGCGTACCAGGTGTTCCTGGCCCGGCACGCCGGCCAAGACGACTTCGCGGTGGGCGCCTCGGTGGCCGGCCGGTCCGCGCCGGAGCTGGAGAACGTGGTCGGCATGTTCGTCAACATGCTGCCGCTGCGCGCCGAGCTGGCCGGCGACCCGACCTTCACCGAGCTGCTGGGGCGGACCCGCCGCGCGGTGCTGGACGGGTTGGAGCACGCCGAGGTGCCGTTCGCCCGGGTGGTGCACGAGCTGGGCCTGCCACGCGATGTCAGCCGCTCGCCGGTGTTCCAGGCGATGTTCGTGTTGCAGAACTACGAGATGGGCCGGTTCGACGGTGTCGCCGACGACGGCGGGGTCGGCTTCGAGTGGCATCCGATGGAGCTGCGCGCCACCCGCTTCGACTTCGAGCTGCACGCCGTCGAGACCAGCGACGGGCTCTGGGGCAAGCTGGTCTTCAACACCGACCTGTTCACCCGGGCCACCGTCGAGCGGATGGCGCACCGGCTGACCACCCTGCTGCGCGCCGTGGTCGCCGCACCGGACCTGCCGGTCTCCGCGCTGGACCTGCTCGCCCCGGCCGAGCGGGAGCTGTTGACCGGATGGAACGACACCGCCGGCGACTTCCCCCGGCAGCAGACGCTGCACGCCCCGATCGAGGAGCGGGCCGCCCGTACCCCGGACGCGGTGGCGCTGCGGTTCTACGGCCGCTCGGTGACGTACGCCGAGCTGAACGCGGCGGCGAACCGGGTGGCGCACCGCCTGCGCGGCGCCGGGGTGGGCCCGGAGACCCTGGTCGGGGTCTGCGCGGAACGTTCGGTGGAGCTGGTCGCCGGCCTGCTCGGCGTGCTCAAGGCCGGCGGCGCCTACCTTCCGCTGGACCCGGAGTACCCGCCGGACCGGCTGGCCTTCATGGTCACCGACGCCGCGGCGCCGGTGGTGCTGGTGCAGGAACACCTACGCGACGTGCTGCCGGCGACCGACGCGAGCGTGCTCGCCCTGGACGACGAGTCGACCTGGGCCGACCAGCCGGTGACCGACCCGACTCCGGCGGCGGACCCGGCCAACCTCGCGTACGTCATCTACACCTCCGGCTCCACCGGCCGGCCCAAGGGCGTGCCGAACACCCACCGGGGCATCGTCAACCGCCTCGACTGGATGCAGCGCACCTATCGGCTCGGCGCCGACGACGCGGTGTTGCAGAAGACCCCGGCCAGCTTCGACGTCTCGGTCTGGGAGTTCTTCTGGCCCCTGCGCGAGGGCGCCCGACTGGTGCTGGCCGAGCCGGGCGGTCACAAGGACGCCGGCTACCTGCGCGACCTGCTGATCTCCGAGCGGGTCACCACCGCCCACTTCGTACCGTCCATGCTCACCGTCTTCCTCGCCGAGGACGGCGTCGAGGCGGCCACCGCGCTGCGTCGGGTGATCTGCAGCGGCGAGGAGCTGCCGCTCGCCGCGGCCCGGGACTTCACCGCCCGTTTGCCCGGCTGCGGCCTGCACAACCTGTACGGCCCCACCGAGGCGGCGATCGACGTCAGCGCCTGGACGTGCGACCCGGCGCTGCTGGCGGAGCTGACCAGCGTGCCGATCGGCGCGCCGATCAGCAACCTGAGGCTGCACGTGCTGGACGCTCGGGGCAACCCGTGCCCGGTCGGCGTCGCCGGTGAGCTGCACATCGGCGGCGTCGGGCTGGCCCGGGGCTACCACCGCCGGCCGGCGCTGACCGCCGAACGGTTCGTGCCGGACCCGTTCGTCGCCGAGCCGGGCGCCCGGCTCTACCGCACCGGCGACCTGGCCCGCTGGCGCGTCACGCCCGGCGTGGCGGCTGGCGGGGTGCTCGAGTTCCTCGGGCGGATCGACCACCAGGTCAAGCTGCGTGGGCTGCGCATCGAGCTGGGCGAGATCGAGAGTGCGCTGCGCGCCCAGCCCGGGGTGACCGAGGCGGTGGTGCTGGTCCGCGAGGACACCCCCGGCGACAAGCGGCTCACCGGGTACCTGGTCGGCGCGGCCGAGCACGACGCGGTCAAGGCGGCGTTGAAGGAGACCCTGCCCGAGTACATGGTGCCCGCCGCGTTCGTCACCCTGGACGCCCTGCCGCTGAGCCCGAACGGCAAGCTGGACCGCAGGGCGCTGCCCGCGCCGGTGGTCACCCGCGCCGCGTCGGTGGCGCTGGTCGAGCCGCGCGACGACACCGAGCGGTTGCTCGCCGGCATCTGGTCGGACGTGCTCGGGGTGGCGAGCCTCGGCATCGACGACGACTTCTTCGATCTGGGTGGGCATTCGATGCTCGCCACCCAGGTGGTGGCCCGGATCCGCAAGGCCGAGCACGGGGGACGGCCGGTCGGCGTGATGGACCTGTTCCAGCAGCGGACCATCCGCGACCTAGCCACGTTCATGTCCGGCGACGGTGAGAGCGACGGGCCGCGCCGGCTGCTCTACGAGCTGACCAAGCCGATCCCGGCGGCGCAGCGGGTGATCACCTACGTCTGTGTGCCGTACGGCGGCGGCAGCGCGATCGTCTACCAGCCCCTCGCGGACGCGCTGCCGGCCGGGCACGCGCTCTGGTCGCTGGCCATCCCGGGTCACGACGTGGGGCTCACCGAGGACGCGCTGCCCTTCGACGAGCTGACCTCCCGCGTCGCCGAGGAGATCCTGGAGCGCGTCGAGGGCCCGCTCGCCCTGTACGGGCACTGCGGCGTCGGCAGTGCGATCGTCGCCGAGGTGGCCCGCAAGGTGGAAGCCGCCGGCCGGGAGTTGACCGCCCTCTACATCGGCGCGATGTTCCCGTTCGCCCGTCCGAAGGGACTTTTCGCGGCGGTCCGCACCCGGCTGGAGAAGCTGCGCAGCAACAAGCACTACGCGAGCTGGCTCAAGTCGATGGGGGTGGACACCGACGAGCTGGACCCGGAGCAGGCCGACCGGATCATCAGCAACATGCGCGCCGACTCCCGGGCCTCGGAGGAGTACTTCACGGACCTGCTCGACCGGCGCGCGGAGAAGCTGCGCGCCCCGATCATCTCGGTGGTCGGCTCGGAGGACCCGGTCACCGACTACCACACCGAGCGGTACGCCGAGTGGCAGTTCCTCAGCGACCGGCTGGGGCTGGTCGTCCTCGACCAGGCCGGGCACTTCTTCCTCAAGTACCGGGCCGAGGAGCTGGCCGAGATCGTCACCCGGGTGCACCCGGCGCTCGTCGCCGGCGACGTTGCCGCGCTGACCCCGCAGGCACGCGGCGAGGATGCCGGCTGGGCGGTGGCCGACACCACGGGCGTGGACGCCCGCACCGGCCCGGAACAGCCGGTGGTACGGCCGAGCATGGCCCGGTTCGTGGCGGTCACCGCCGGTCAGTTGGTCTCCACCACCGGCTCGGCGCTGACCGCGTTCGCCCTGCCGATCTGGCTGTTCACCCGCACCGGCTCGGTGGCCAACCTGGGCCTGCTCTGGGCCCTCGCGCTGGTCTGCGGCGTACTGATGCTGCCGGTCGCGGGCGCGATCACCGACCGGGTCAGCCGGCGAAAGATCATGATGGTCGCCAGTTGCAGCGCCGGCTCGATCCAGCTGATCCTCGCGGCGCTGCTCTGGACCGACAACCTGGCGCTCTGGCACATCTACGCCCTGGTGGCGCTGAGTCAGGTCGCCGGATCGTTCCAGCGGATCGCGTTCCAGTCGGCCGTGCCGCAGCTGGTGCCCAAGCGCTACCTGGGCCACGCCATGGGCATCACCCAGCTCTCCAACGGCTTCGGCATGCTGCTCATGCCGGTCTTCGCCGCGGGTCTGCTGGCCGCCATCGACCTCAAGGGCATCCTGCTGCTGGACGTGGTCAGCTACCTGGTCGCGGTGGTGACCCTGTCGGTGGTCCGCTTCCCCGACCTGCTCGGCTGGCGGCCCAGGGAGCGGCTGCTGGTGGCGATCGCGAACGGCCTGCGCTACTCGTGGCGCCACCGCGGCTTCCGCCTGATGCTGGGCTACTTCGCGCTGGGCAACATCTTCCTGGCCCCCGCGCTGGTGCTCACCACACCGCTGGTGCTCTCCTTCGGCAGCGCCACGCAGGTGGCCCAGGTGGCTCTCGCCGAGGCGCTCGGCGCGGTCGCCGGTGGCGTACTCATGTCGCTGTGGGGCGGGCCCCGACACCGACGCATGATCGGCGTGCTGATCGGCAACATCGGCACGGCGGTCGGCTGCGTCCTGGTCGGCCTGGACGCGTCCGTCGCGATGATCTGCGTCGGCGCGTTCTGGCTGGCCATGTCGATGACCACCGCGCAGTCCATCTACGCCACCATCGTCCAGGTCAAGGTGCCGCAGCGCTTCCACGGCCGGGTGTTCAGCCTCAACCAGACCATCACCTGGTCGACGCTGCCGATCGGCTTCGCGCTGCTCGCCCCGGCCGCCACCGGTCTGTTCGAGCCGATGCTCGCCCCGGACGGGGCGCTCGCCGGGTCGGTGGGCGCGGTGATCGGCACCGGTCCGGGCCGGGGCATCGGCTTCGCGTACGTCTGCTTCGGCGCGGCGCTGGTCCTGATCAGCCTGGGCGGCTTCGCGATCCGGCTGCTGCGCCGTTTCGACCTGGAGGTGCCGGACTCGCTGCCCGACGACCTGATCGGCGCGCAGGAGCGGGATCGCCGACTGGCCGCCCGCGCCACGGAACGCGAGGAGGAGCGGGTGCCGGTCGGGGTGTGACGGGTGCGGGTGCCACCGCCGTGCCGCACGGCACCGCGGTGGCACCCACCGCGTACGAGATCATCTTCGGGATTGGCCGGACCTCCCGAGCTGCGCCGTGGTACGAGTGCTCGGTGAATCCTGATGGCCGCAGCCGGCCTGCGGGCAGCCCGCCACCGCGCGACCGGCTGGTGGCACGCGCGAAAGCAACTGCCGCTCGGGTTCGGGGCCGAGGTGGCCGGGCGGGACGACTGCGGCTCAGTCAACTGGAAGTCGCCCTGGTCATCTCGGTACAGGCAGGACTCGCCGCGGCTCTGGCCTGGTCGATAGGGCACGATCTGCTGGGCAACCCCGCGCCGATCTTCGCCCCCTCCGCTGCGGTGGGCACGATCGTCGCCTCACTCGGGCAGCGCGCCCACCGCACGGTCGAACTGCTGCTCGGAGTCGGGCTCGGCATCGCCACCACCGACTTCCTGCTGTCCTTTCTGGGCACCGGGTTCTGGCAGACCGGATTCGTCGTCGGGTGCGCCATCCTCGCCACGCTGGTGCTCTTCGGACGCAGCGGGGCGGCCGTCGGCCAGGCCGGCGGCACGGCGGTGCTGCTCGCGACCCTGGCGCCGGCCCAGAAGGACCTGGAATGGCCGCGCATCGTTGAGGCGATGGTCGGCGGAGCGGTGGGTCTCGTGGTGGTCGCCTTGCTGATTCCGCTGAACCCGATGCGGATCCTCGACCGTGACGCGGCCCCGATCTTCCACTGCCTCGCCCGTCAGTTGCGGGAGGTCTCCGCGGCGCTGACGACGAGCGATCAGCAGCGAGCGGTTCGCGCGTTGGATGCCCTACGCGCCATGGGACCGGACCTCGACCGGATGCACCAGGCACTCAGCGGCGCCGAGGAGGTCGTCAGCCTCGCGCCGGCCCGTTGGCTGCGCCGTCAGGATGTGGAGCGGTTCGCGCGTGCGAGCCAGCAGATGGAACGGGTCATCGAGCACAGTCGGGGAGTGGCCCGCAGGTCAGCGCTGGCCCTGCAGTACAACGAACGGGTTCCTCCCGACCTGCCCGCGAGTGTCGGACAACTTGCCGACGCGGTCGAGTTGCTGCGCCGTGAGCACCGCGCCGGGCGCCCCACCGAGAAGACCCGGCACGCGGTACGCGCCGCCGTCTTCCAGGCTGGCCGAGCCCGAGCCCAGAGGGTCGACGAATTCGGCGACGCGGTGGTGACCCAGGTGCGTACCGCCGCCAGCGACCTCCTTCGCGCCACCGGGTGCGACGCGACAACGGCGAACGAGGAGGTACGCGACGCGGTGCAGCGGGGCGAGGAGTCCGTTCGAGCGGGTGGTACGCCGGAATGAGTCACCGGGTCGACGCCCACCCGTTGAAACGCTCGACCAGGTCAGCCGGCGGTCGGTCAGGGTGACGCGCACGCACCAATCCGGTGTGCCACGATTGAATGGACCTCGGGATGGCGCTGTGTCACGGGTCGAGACAGTCGCCGCGTATCCGGATCTGCCGGGGGCAGTGATGTTCGGAACCCCGTAAGGTGCGGCCAGTGGGGTGGGAGGCACTGGGGCAGTGGGGTGAAGACGCCGCTCGCATCGAACCGCTCGCTGGCGGAGTAGCCAACGACGTGTGGAGCGTGCGCATCAACGGGCGCCTCGCGGTCGGTCGTCTCGGCACCAGGAGCGACGCTGATCTCGCATGGGAGACCGGTCTCCTGCAACACCTCGACCGTGCGGGTCTGACCGTGCCGGTGCCGATCCCGACTACGGACGGCCGGCTGTTCGCCGACGGTCTGGTGGTGATGACCTACCTGGATGGCGGACCGCCCGAGACGCAGGCCGACTGGCGTCGCGTGGCCGGCACGCTGCGCGAGCTGCATCGGTTGACGCAGGGCTGGCCGCAGCGCCCAGGCTGGCGATCGTCGACCGACCTCCTGCACGCCGAGACCGGGACGAAGATCGACGCGATGCCCCCGGAGGGGGTTGCTCGATGCCGGGCAGCGTGGGCGCGGCTGATCGGACGTCGGACATGCGTCGTCCACGGCGACCTCAACCCTGGCAACGTCCGGATGACCGAGAATCAGGTCGCGCTGATCGACTGGGACGAGTCGCACGTCGATGTCCCCCACCTCGACCTCGTGCTGCCCGACAATGCCGCTGGCCTCGACGACGGCGCGTACGACATCGCCGCGCAGGCGTCGGCCGCATGGGAGGCCGCGGTCTGTTGGGACGACGAGTACGCAGTCAAGCGGCTCGCCGAAGTCCGAGCGGTCTGAGAACGCGTTCGAGGAGCGGGGTTGTTGGCGGTCGAGTCCGCATACGCCGACCACGAGCACACGGTGCACGAGGGCCTGCGCTTCGTGCAGCTGACACCACCCGGCTCGGCCTGCTCCACTGCGTGGAGGTCGCGGACAACCTGCCCGGCGTCGTCCTGGTCCGCCACACGAAGAACCGCGACGGCGGCACCCGGGTCTTCGGCCCGACGGCGTGGCGGGCGTTCGTCGGCCAGGTCACCGAGCGGCCGTAACCGCACCAGGGCGCACCCGAAGTCGCTGTCGGTCAGGGTGACGCGGTGGGAAGCTTCGCCAATTCGTTGCTCGCTTGTTGGCGGCGGCCGTCCGGCACGCACTCGGCGCGGCGGGTGCGGGTCCGGTCCGTAGCAGCGTGTGAAGGGTATATATGGCTTGCGCAGGCGCCGGGCTGAGAGTTTGACTGCTCGCCATGCCTTTCCCCGCACCGATTCTCGTTGGGGGTACGGGTCGTTCGGGAACGTCACGGATCGCCGACATCATCGGCGAACATCCGCTGATCCATCGGATTCCCATGGAGACCCGGTTTCTCATCGACCCGGGTGGCCTGCGGGACCTGGCCGACGCGCTCACCGATCGATACGACCCCACCGTCGGTGATGACGCCCTGCACCGGCTGAGCGATTTCCTCACCGTACGAGTGCCCGGCCGGCGCGACGATCGCGGTAAAACCGTTCCCGAACTGGTCGGCGAGCGGCGCTACCGGGACGCAGTGCAACAGCTCTGGCCGCAGTTGATCGCGTACACATACGACGAACCTGCGCCCGCGGAAGGCTTCGGGAACGCTGACCGGCCTGCCGGACCGTTCGAGCCGCTGAGCCGCCGGCGGGTACTTCCCAGGTATTTCAGCGACCGGGGCGAACTGCTCGGAATCTTGCGGGGCCTGATCGACACCGTGTTCGGCGGAGCAGCCGCCGACGCGGGCAAGCCGACCTGGTGCGAGAAGACACCGTTCAACCTGCTGTGCATGGAGTTCCTCTGGGAACTGGTCCCCGAAGCGACCATCGTGCACATCAAGCGTCACCCGGTCTCGGTGCTCGCATCCCACCTGGCCCAGCCATGGGCACCGCCCACCGTCGACGGCGCGCTCGCCTACCTCAAGCCGGTCTACCACCGATGGCTCACCTGGAAGAACACGGTCGACCTGACGGGCAGGCGATACATCGAGGTGAAAGCAGAAGATCTCGCAGCCGACTGGCCCGGGCAGCGCTGCGCCCTGTTCGAACGGCTCGACGTCGACGACTTCGTCACCCCTTCAACGTTTCAGTCGCACAAGCTGACAAACCGCAACGACCAATTCGACGACGAAACCCGCGAGTTCATCGAAGAAGCGCTCGGCGAGGTCATCCCGGCCATGGGATATGAGTGACGGCTCTGGCTGTCCACTTTGACGACGCCGCGTCGCGCCTCTCGACCGTTTTTTGGCCTGCGTTCATGGGCGGGTGCACGCTTCTGGCGCCGATAGCGTGGGCGGCAGCCAGTCGGGTGGGCACACGTCCTGCTACTCGAGGATTGAGCGCTTCACCGCGGTGATGATGTCTTGTCCTTGGCTGATCGCCGACGGTCTCTGCTGCCGGGCGATGGCGCCCGTGGGTGAGCTCCCGTCAGGGGGCGGCTGGTCGGTGGGCGGGTTGGAAGAGTTCGACGAGATTGCCCGAGGGGTCGGTGAGCAGGATCTGGCGTCCGCCGGGGCCGGCGATGACGTCGCTACGGAACGACAACCCGGCGCTGCGGAGTCGGTCGATCTCGGCATCCAGGTCGTCAACCGTGAGGTGGACGCGGTTGCGTCCGGCGGTGGTGGCGTCGTCGGGGGTGGCGCGGGCGCCTGAACTGGCTGGGCCGGACACCAGCAGCCGCAGCGGGCCGCGTACCACGTCCGCGAAGGCTGGCCCGGCACTGGTGTTCAGGGCAAAGCCGAGATGGGTGGTGTAGAAGTCGACGGCCGCCTGAACGTCGTCGACGATGTAGCGGACGCTGGCGTACTGATCGGACGCTGTCACAGTTGGTCTCCTTCAGGATCGCATGCGCTGAGGACGGGCAGCAGGTGCCTGACGCGGGTCTCGATGTCAGTCGCGATGCGCCGGAAGGCGAGGTAGCCAGCCCGA
This sequence comes from Micromonospora sp. NPDC005161, assembly GCF_053599855.1. NCBI lineage: Bacteria > Bacillati > Actinomycetota > Actinomycetes > Micromonosporales > Micromonosporaceae > Micromonospora > Micromonospora sp. NPDC005161. Next base: position 46,897 of record NZ_JBSFYQ010000018.1, on the reverse strand, counting down.
TCGGTGCCGCCGGTGGCGGCGGGATCGGGAATGCTCCAGTGCATTCGCCGAGGCTGATCTGGGAAGTCGGGGCACGCCTCACGGGCTTTGTCGCACAGGCTGATGACGTAGTCGAACCGTCGACCGGACAGGGTGTCCCAGTGCCGGGGGCTCTGGCCGGTGATGTCGATGTCGAACTCCTCGCGGAGCACCCGAACGGCGTTGACGTCCAGGTGCGGCTTGGGCCGGCTACCGGCACTCATCGGCTCGACCTGGCCGTCAGTGGAGTGGCGGAGCAGGGCCTCGGCGATCGGTGAGCGGGCGCTGTTGCCCGTGCACAGGAACAGCACGCCGACGCCGGGCGAGCGTTTCAGATCAGCTGGGGACACACCTGGCGCGACGTGCTCCCGGGTCAGCGCCGGGTGCAGGGCCGCCCCGGTGTCGGCGAGTGCGTTCGCGCAGCGGTCCAGATCCAGGTGGTAGTAGCTGTCGCGGCCGTCGAAGCTGCTTCGGGCGGCCGTGACCAGCCCGCCGTCGCGCAGCAGCCGCAGGTGGTACGAGACCAGGTTCTGCGGCTCGCCCACCAGCTTCACCAACTCTCGGACCCGATAATCGCTGGCTGCGAGCTCGGTCAGCAGCCGCCAGCGCAGCGGATGGGCGGCCAGGCGTACAAACGCCGGGGCACCCTGACTCGACAGCGTCACGACTGTAAGTTACATCAAACGGGTGTGATGCATCAAGCAACTCTGATGAGGTGACGTGGATGGAGGAGGTGGGATGGCCTCCGAAAGCCATCTCCTACCCGGATAGGGCAGCGAGTGAGTCCACGTAGATCAGCGCCAACGCCGGGTGAGATGGCACGAGCGATGCGAGGCAGTAGCGGGCCGGCGCCGCTGTGCCCGACGAGCACGACATGCGTTTCGGTCTTGAGGCACGCCAGCACGGTGGCCACCGCGTCTGCGACGCCCCGATGGTGGCAAGGCCTGCCAGTGACGGCAGGGGTCAGATCTGGAATCGTGACGTCGTCACCGGCCGGGCGCCACATGCGCCGCGACTCCCCGCCAGGTGGGCGTCCGAGAAGTACGGGAGCAACCTTGGTCACCCACCGATCGTTCGATCTCATTGCTTATGCGACACGACTCACCTTGCATGTGCGGTGGCCACCCGCTGGTGGCATCCCGTTCTGCCGCAGATGGTGCGGTGAGTCCGAAGGTCGTACCCACGTCCTACGGTGGGCCAATGGACTGGAAGATTGAACTCATCCCGGTTCCGGTGATCGACGTCGACCGGGCCAAGGCGTTCTACCAGAAGGTGGGCTTCAACGCCGACCAGGATCACAGGGTGCACGAGGGCCTGCGGTTCGTCCAGCTGACACCACCTGGCTCAGCCTGCTCCATCGTGATCGGCGAGGGCATCACCGACAAGATTCCCGGCACACAGGAAATCCAGGTTGTGGTCGCCGACGCCGAGGCAGCGCGTCGGCAACTGCTAGACGCCGGCGTCGAGGCCAGCGAGGTCGAGGTGCAGCCATGGGGCAGCTTCGTCTACTTCGACGATCCTGACGGCAACAGGTGGTCGCTGCAGGCGATCGAGTCACGCCCCAACGGCTGATCGGCGGTCATAACAGTCCTGGTAGCGCATTGATTTGTAGCCGCTGAGCGGGCGTCGGGGGCCGCGCCTGCGAGACTGATAAGTCAGCCGGCCGCTCGTCGTTCAGGTAGTCGATGAGCGTGCTGCTGCTCGATCCGGCGGCTGCCACGCCGTCGACTCTGTTGGATGTCGTCGTTGTGCTGCCCGCTGATAGGACTGACGGAGCAGCGGGGTGAATTGAGGGTAGCCAGGACGGTGTCGCCGGCGGTCAGGCAGCGTGGCGGGCGCGGCGGCGGGCTCGGATGAAGGCTGTATCGCCGTGCACGCGGCCCCACCAGGACCACGGAACGCTGGTCATGTACCGGCCGATCGACGCGAAGACCTGCGCGGCGTCGGCGTCGCGGCCAGTGCGCGCCAGCCCGTACGCCAAGAAGTTCGCGTCTTGCCACGACCAGGTCGCCTTGTCGCCGTGCAGGTCTCGGTCGTAATGGCTCAGGCAGGCGTGCACCATGGCCCACTCAAATGCCAGCGCCCAGTCCGAAAGAGACCTGCGGCTGCATCCGGATCTGCCGCTCTGGGCGGGCACACGGGGCATTCCGGCGGTGAGATCCTGGGCGGCATGACAGACCTCGACGCCAAGGCGAATCTCCATCGGTACCTACGGGAGGCACGCGAGGCGCTGCTCGGGAAGCTCGACGGGCTATCGGAGTACGACGTACGGCGCCCGCTCGTGCCGACCGGTACGAACCTGCTCGGGCTGGTCAAGCACGTGGCCTCGGTGACCGCCGGGTATTTCGGCGAGGCGTTCGACCGACCCTTTCCCGAGCTCGTCGCGGGTCTGAACGAGGACGCCGAGCCGAACGTGGACATGTGGGCCACAGCCGACGAGTCCCGCGACGACGTCATCGGCCTGTGGCACCGAGTCTGGGCACACGCAGACGCGACGATCGAGGCGCTCCCGATCGACGCGCCCGGCTCGGTACGGTGGTGGGGCCAGACGCCGGTGACGCTGCACCTCATCCTCGTGCACGTACTCGCCGAGCTGAACCGGCACGCCGGGCACGCCGACATCGTGCGGGAACTGGTCGACGGCCAAGTCGGCTGGCGGCGGCCCGGCGACAACGTGGTCGAGGGCGACGAGGCATGGTGGGCCGCCTACCGCGAGAGGCTGGAATCCACCGCCCGCGAGTTCGCCTGAGGACGCGAGCCTCGCGCTGTCAGCGACCGCAATCACGTGAGCACCGCAGAGCCGGGCGTTGGACGAGCCGCCGCCGAGCCCTGGCCGTCGTCCTCGACTCGGCAGGCATTCCAGCGGACTATGCGGGCGGCGGATTCCGCGGCCAGGCGTCGACGAATCGCTTCAGGAGAACAGCGAGGCTGTGTGACTCCTCGGCGGTGAAGCCGGCGAGCGCCTCGGCGACGCTTTGTCGCCGACTCTCGTTCATTTCGGCGACAAGCTTCCGGCCTCGGGCGGTGAGCCGGATCAGGGCGTACCGCGAGTCGTCCGGAGCAGACTCCCGCTGGATGTACCCCTCATCGAGCAGCTCCGTTGTCAGCCGGCTAGCGCGCGGCCGGTCCACTCCGATCATGTCGGCGATCTGAGATATCGACAAACCCGCACGGGGACTGCTGAGCGCGTCAAGGTAGCGGAAGCGTGCGGCGTTCGTGCGCATCCGCCCCAGCCGGCAGCCCGACGAGTCGGGTTAGTCTGCAGTGATGGCGAACGCGGAGCTGGACGAGTTGATCGTCGCGGACGCCGACGCGCTGCGCGCGTGGATGTCGGCCAACCACACCACGTCGCCCGGCGTCTGGCTCGCCCTGACCAAGAAGGGCGGCACAGTCACGACCCTGACCTGGCAGCAGGCGGTCGACGAGGCCCTGTGTTTCGGCTGGATCGACGGGCAGGCCCGTAAACGGGACCAGGAAACCTCCTGGATCCGGTTCACCCCTCGCAGGCCCCGCAGCTCCTGGTCACAACGCAACGTCGCCCACGTGACCCGGCTGGAAGCGCAGGGACGAATGCTGCCCCCGGGCCGCGTCGCGGTAGAAGCCGCGAAGGCGGACGGGCGGTGGGCGGCCGCCTACGCCCCACCGTCGGAAGCCGAAGTGCCGGCCGACCTACTCGCCGCCATCGCCGCCGACCCCGCCGCCCACGCCATGTTCGACGTACTCACCAAAACCAACCGGTTCGCTCTCATCTACCGACTCAACGCCGTCAAACGGGCGCAGACCCGCGAGCGAAAGATCGGCGACTTCGTTGCCATGCTGGCCCGTCACGAGACGATCTACCCACAGAAGGCCAAGCCTCCGAACTCGCCGTAACCACTATCGTTCTGGCATGGTGACCAAACCATCCGTTGCCGTCGCTGCGGCCTTCCTCGCGGACGGGCCTGCAGATGGCGCCGACCTCAGCCTGTTTGGACAGTTCGCCGGATCGTGGGCGCTGGACTGTACCGAGTACAACCCCGACGGGTCCTCGGCTGATCGTCGAGGCGAGTGGCACTTCGGGTATGCGTTGGGCGGGTGGGCAACCACCGATGTCTGGATCCTGCCCGGCGTCGAACATGGCGTCAGCGTGCGATTTCCCGATCCAGCAGCCGGTGCGGGTGTCTGGCGCTCGACGTGGGTGGGACCGGGCCGGCGTCGGACACACACCTTCCTGGCATCTCGCATCGGCGAGGAGATCGTGCTCGACGGCGACGATCTGCGCTGGACCTTCTCCCACATCGAGACCGACGAGTTCCGCTGGCGGAACGAGGCACAGCAGCCCGATGGCACGTGGCGGCTTCAACAGACGTTCCGAGTTTGGCGGCAGGCCTGACTTCTCGCTCGCCGTCGCGAAGAATGACGCCTCAGGCCTGCGTGTCTGGCCCGGTGGCCCGCAGTGCCCCGGCGAGTGGCCCGCCGCGGGCTTCGACGGCCGCGAGTACCTCCCGGCAGGTCCAGTCGAGGGTGCCGGCGAGGACGGACCAAAATCGAGGGCCACCAGCGGCCCAAGGGTCTCGATCATCGCCCGTACGGCCTGCGGCTCTATTGGCGCACCCGAAGCGCCCGGCCTTACGGGCGCAGGGAACGCCCTGGCTCAGACATCGGCCTCCGGCAGTTCCTCCGGCTCGGCGACCCACCCGGAGAAGACCGGCACTCCGTGCCACGGCCCTGTCGCGCCGTCGGCCTGCCTGTCGGTGGCGACCGCGACCACCGCGTACGGGTGGCCGAACCGCAGCTCGGCGGTGCGGGCGACGCCCTCCGGCGGCATGCTGGTCAGCTCGAACATGCCGGTGACCGCCGCCGCCTCGAAACCGTACCGGCCGAACCGGGCCATCGCCGCCTGCCGGGCCTCGAAGTCCTGCACCGGCAGGGCCAGCGCCGTCGCCAGTGCCGCCGACGCGGCCGGGAAGCCGAGTGCCGGCGCGCTCAGGTCGTGTTCGCTCCGCGCCGACCAGCAGGGGAGCACCGCCAGGTGCCGCTCCTCGCGGCCGTCGCGGGCCCGGGTCCGTACCCGTTCCTCGCGCAGCGTCCACAGCGGAGCGTCGCCGAGCGGCAGCTCGAACAGCGAGCGACGGCCGGCCGGCTCGGCGCCGTCGGCGGCACCGGCGCTGAGCTGGTACGCGGCGGCCAGCACATCGGCCGGCGGCACGTGCGGCGCCGCGGCCACCGAGAGGACCACCAGCCCCGCGCCGTCGGCCACCTGAGCGGGCGCGGCGTGCACGATCACGTCACCGGCCCGCCCGGTCGAGAGAATGGCGCCCCGGTGACCGCGGCGCGGGCTGCGCAGCACCCGGCGCAGCCGGCCCGCCCAAGCACTGCCCGGGCCGAGCGCGCCGGCGTCGGCGACCTCGAACGGATCCGCCCAGGAGATCCGGGTGGCCAGCGCGCTGGCCAGGGCCAGCACCACGTCCGGCCCGACCCGCAGCGGGAACCTCTCGATCAGGCCGAGGGTGTGCTCACGCGCCCAGGCGTCCAACCCGGCCTGGTCGGGCAGCGGGCCGACCTCGGTCGTCGCGGGCAGTGCCGCCCGCCAGTCGGCCGACCCACCGCCGCCCTGACCCGGCCGGTGCCAGAGCGCGGTGGCGGACGCGACCAGCGGATGCGGCGCATCCAGCAGCGCGCGGGCGACCTCGGCCGCGCTGGTCAGGTCGGTGCCCAGGGCCTCCGCCAGCCCGTCGGCCGCCGGACGGTTCGCCGGGCCGGGGTTGGTCGTGGTCGTGGCGCAGAGCGCGAGCAGCAGCCAGGCGCCGAGCGGTGAGGCGACGTGGTGCTCGGCGCCGATCTCCGCGTGCAGGTTGTCGGCGTACCGGGACAGCGGGCCGTGCAGGTCGCTCGTCATGCCTCCACTCTGCCCCAACCGCCGCGCCGGGGCATGGGGCCGAGTCGGCCACCTGCACCTCGGTCACGAGAACAGCTCGAACGGCTCGTCGATCTCCTCGCCGGCCAGGAAGGGCGTGATCAGGCGGGGGAGCTGTCCCGGGTAGAAGCGCGCGGAGCTGGCCACAACCTCGGGCAGCGGCCACCAGCGGAAGCCGAAGTAGTCCTCCAGCTCGTAGTCGAGTCGGTCCGTCTCGTCCACGTCCGGACCCGGGCCATCCAGCCGTACCGTGACGACCACCTCGTCCTGGACGTGGCGCAACTGCCGGTGCCGGAAACTCGCCCGCCGACGCCAGGCAGGCGTGCCCACCTGCTCGGCGGTGACCGCGATGCCGGTCTCCTCGCGCAGCTCCCGCACCGCCGTGTCGCGGTACGTCTCCCCGGGGTCCATGCCGCCGCCGGGCAGCTCCCACCAGGTGCCCAGCCGGGGGTGGTCCGGGTCGCGGGTGTGGAACAGCAACACCCGGTCGGTGTCGTCGAGGACCACCACCCGCACGGCACGCCGTTCGAGGATCGGCAGGTCGCGCGGCAGCTCAATCACCGGTTCCCCGCACTCCGGCGCCGGCGACCTCGGTGCGACCCAGGCGTACCGGGGTGCCACCGCGCAGGGAGTTGGGGATCTCGGCGATCGCGTCCACCCGCTCGACCAGAGCGCGGAGCACCTCCGGCGGGGCGTCGCCCTCGACCCGGACGTCGTACCGGACCTCGCCGGACACCGCCGGCTCGCCGGTGAAGTCGCCGCGCACCGTCACCTCGACCCGGTGCAGGTCGAGGCCGGCCGCCCGCGCCTCGCGGAACAGGTCGTTCGAGACGCAGCCGGCGACCGCGAGGTAGAGCAGTTGACCCCCGTTGAACCCGAGCCCGCCGCCGCCGGCGTCCGCCGGACGATCCACCACCAGGGTGTACGCCCCGGCGGACCCGAGCGCCGTCGCGGTCCCGGGGAGAGTGCTGGTACGCACCTCAATGGTCACTGGCAACACCTCCGCGTCGTCCCGCTGCCGGGCACCAGTCTGCCGCAGCGCCGCCCGCTCCGGCGGCCGGCGCGGGGACCGGTAGGCTGCCCGCCGTGGCTGGTCTGTTGAGGAACGTGGCGGCGCGCATCTCTCGGGTGGGCGCGGTGATCCCCTCACCGCGACGTCCCGGGCCGGCCCCGGCGCAGGTGGCTCGCCGTCGTCAGGTGAGCGCGTTGCAGCGGCGCGAGCTGACCTACGCCCCGGAGCGGGACGGCCAGGCCGACCCCGGGGAGATCGTCTGGACGTGGGTGCCGTACGAGGACGACCCCCGCCAGGGCAAGGACCGTCCGGTGCTGGTCGTCGGACGGCACAGCCGGACGCTGTTCGGGTTGATGTTGTCCAGCCAGAGCGAGCGGGACGGCCAGCGGCACTGGTTCGCCCTCGGGCCCGGTGACTGGGACCGGGACAACCGGCCGAGCTGGGTCCGGTTGGACCGGGTGCTCACCATGCGCGAGGACAGCATCCGCCGCGAGGGCGCCGTGCTGGACCGGCCCCGGTTCGACCGGGTCGGGCAGGCACTGCGCGCGGGCTACGGCTGGCGCTGACCGCACGCGAGTTTCCGTCGAAGGGTGTTGACGCAGCTACGCTGGGCTGTATATTCAACCTAGCGGTTTACAAGCCAAATGGTTGAGAGCGACACCTGATGACAGATCCCACCAGCGCCGTGTTCGCCGCCCTCGCCGATCCGACCCGTCGGGCCATCCTGGCCCGGCTGGCGACCGGCGAGGCGACGGTCAACGAGTTGGCCGAGCCGTTTCCGATCAGCGTTCAGGCGATCTCGAAGCACCTCAACGTGCTGGAGCGCGCCGGATTGATCGTGCGGACCCGCGAGGCGCAGTGGCGTCGCTGCCGGCTCGACCCGGCCCCGCTGCGCACGCTGGCCGAATGGGTCGAGCAGTACCGCCGGCTCTGGGACGACCGCTACGACACATTGGACGACTACCTGCGCGACCTGAAGGAGGCCAGCCGTGACCAAGCCCCGTGACCTCGCCATCGACATGCCGTCCGACCGGGAGATCACCCTCACCCGTTCCTTCGACGCCCCGCGCGAGCTGGTCTACGCCGCGCACACCCAGGCCGAGCACCTGAAGCACTGGTGGGGGCGGGGCAACCCGCTGGACGTCGAGATCGACTTCCGGGAGGGCGGCAGCTACCGCTTCGTCGAACACGCCACGGACGGCAACGCCTACGGCTTCCGCGGTGAGTTCCGGGAGATCGTCGTGCCGGAACGGATCGTGCAGACCTTCGAGTACGAGGGCATGCCCGGTCAGGTGGCGGTGGAGACGCTGGTCTTCACCGAGACCGACGGACGCAACACCGTCACCGGCACCACCCGGTTCGACACCACCGAGCAGCGCGACGGCATGGCCGAGTCCGGCATGGCTCAGGGCGCCGCTGAGTCGTACGCCGCACTGGACCGGTACCTCGCCACCCTGCGCTGACCCGGGCCGGTTTTCGGGTGGGCCGGGCCGCCCGGCAGGTGGCATGGTGTGCCGGTGATCGAGGACGCGACGCGGCGGGTGGCCCGGTGGGTCCGTACGGACTTCGGCCTCGACCTGACCCGCATTGACGAGGTGACCCACGGCGCCGACCAGCGCGCCCGGCTGTGGCTGGCGCACGCCGCCGACGGCACCCGGTACGCGGTCAAGCTGAGCGGCGGCGGCACTCCGGCCGGCCTGGTCGTGACGGCGCACCTGGCCAGCCAGAAAGTGCCGGGCATCCCCGAGCCGCTGCGCACCCGCGACGAGCGTCTGTGCGGGGACCACCGGGGCCACCGCCTCTCGGTGGTGCCGTGGGTCTCCGACCAACGGGCGCTCGACGGTCCGATGACCGACGCGCACTGGCGCGGGTACGGCGAACTGCTGGCCGCGGTGCACGCGGTGCCGGTGACCGACGAGCTGATGCGGCTGCTGCCGCCCGGCGGCGCGGCGTACCCGGGGATCGTGGCCGCGACCCGCGCGACGGCCCAGCGGTTGCGCGAACCTGGCCGGGCCGACCCGGCCGGTCCGCCGGTCGCCGAGCTGGCGGCCGTCTGGGCGGCGGTGGCCGACCGGGTGTCCACATTGGCTGCGGAGGTCGAGCGCCTCGCCGCGGGCCGGCGCGAGCGGCCGGTGGTGGTCTGCCACGGCGACCCGCACCTCGGCAACCTGCTGCTCGGGCCGGATGGCCAGGTCTGGCTGATCGACTGGGACGACGCGGTGCTCGCCCCGCCCGAGTGCGACCTGATGTTCGTCACCGACGGGGTGCTCGCCTTCGCGCCGGTCACCGCCGACCAACGCGCGGCCGTCCTCGCCGGCTACGGAAGGGGTGACATCGACCCGGTCGGCCTGGCCTGGTTCCTCGCGGTCCGTGCGCTCGACGACCTCACCGACTGGACCCGCCAGGCGTTGGATCCGGATGCGGACGCGGCCGACCGCGCGATGGCGGCCCGGATCGTGCGCGGACTGGTGTCGCCGGTCGGCCTGGTCACCCTCGCCGACGCGGCGCTGCGTGACCTCGGCCGGCCGAGTTGAGCGCGGCACCCGCTCGGACGGATGTGGCCGCGGACGCCGGAGCGGTCAGCACTCGGCGAGGCGGACGCTGTCCACGAGCTGGCGGGGCGACCGGTTGCCGCCCAGGCTCTTCGCCTGGTACATGGCCGCGTCGGCGCGGCTGAGCGCGTCGGTGAGCTGGGCCGGGCCGGTCACCGGGGCGAGCCCGACGGAGGCGGTCACCTGAACGCTGACCCCGCTCAGGCGGATCGGGGCGGCGACGGTCTCGGCGAGCCGCCGGGTGGCGTGCTCGATCCAGCGCCGGTCGATGGTCGGGCTGGCCAGCAGCCCGGCGAACTCGTCCCCGCCGAGGCGGGCGACGAGGTTGTCCCCGGCGAAACCGGCCAGCCGCTCGGCCACGCTGATCAGCACCTGGTCGCCGGCCGCGTGCCCGTACCGGTCGTTGATCTGCTTGAAGTCGTCCAGGTCGAGCACGATGGCGATCAACGGCTGCCCGGCCGCGTCGGTGAGCAGGGCGGCCGCGAGGCGGTAGAAGGCACGCCGGTTGGGTAGCCCGGTGAGCGGGTCGTGGCTGGCGGCGTGCCGCTCGGCGGCGAGTTCGGCCTGGAGGTGCCCGATCTCGGCCTCGGCGCGCAGCGCCCGCCGCCGTAGTTGCCACGAGGAGAGCAGTGCGCCAGCAGCGCAGATGCCGGAGGCGACACTCATCGGATCCGGCACGGACCCTCCCATCGCCGCGATCGCCTCCAGCCGTCGGCCGGCACGACGCGCGCCGCGTCGGGCCCGGTTTTCCCTCATCGATGCCCATGCAGATAACTCAACGTGCGCGAATACGCACCGATCTTGTGCGTTATCATGCTCGCCGTCCGGTGCAGATGCAATAGCAGATGCACGTGCAGCACCGTCCGATGTCGATACCGCACCCCTCGCCGTCACCGCTCCTCCCACGGCCACCGGCGGGCTCGTGAGCAGAAAGACGCCCTCATGCAGCAGCCACCGAACGGCGTTCCGATCCATCAGTTGCCACCGCTGAGCTGGAAGAAAAGTCGCCGCAGCAACCCCAGCGGCAACTGCGTGGAGCTCGCTGAGCTGCCCGGCGGAGCCGGCATCGCGCTCCGCAACTCCCGACATCCGGAGGGGCCGGCGCTGATCTACACGGTGGATGAGATCGCCGCCTTCGTGCTCGGCGCGCGTGACGGCGACTTCGACCATCTGATCAACTGAGCGACCCTCGGTGGACAATCCCGGGGACGGGACTGATCTACCGGTCCGGAGGAGTTCACCTCACTGTCGGTCCATGGCATGCTTACACGTCGGCCGGGCCGGGGCGCCCGACCACGCTGGTCGGTGTCCGGAGGTCCGCACGTGACGAAGGTTCCCGCCGAGGGCGGCCCGACAACCGGGCCGACCGTGCTGCGCATGCTGCTCGGTGCCCAACTGCGCCGGCTGCGGGAGTCCAGCGGCGTGACGCGGGAAGGCGCCGGCTGGGAGATCCGGGCCTCCGAATCCAAGATCAGTCGGATGGAGCTGGGCCGGGTCGGCTTCAAGGAACGCGACGTGGCGGACCTGCTCACGCTCTACGGCGTCAGTGACGAGCAGGAGCGCGACGCGCTGCTCAAGCTCGCTCGGGACGCCAACAGCCCCGGTTGGTGGCACCGCTACGGCGACGTCCTGCCCGCCTGGTTCCAGTCCTACCTGGGCCTGGAGGCGGCGGCGGCGCTGATCCGCACCTACGAGGTGCAGTTCGTGCCCGGCCTGCTGCAGACCCGTGAGTACGCCCGAGCCGTCGTGCTGCTCGGGCACGGCGCGGCCGGTCCGGCCGAGCTGGATCGGCGGGTCGCCCTGCGGATGCAGCGCCAGCAGTTGCTCCACAGGGAGCGCCCGCCGCAGCTCTGGGCGGTGGTGGACGAGGCGGCGCTGCGCCGCCCGATCGGCGGTGCCGACGTGATGCGCGGTCAGCTCACCGCGCTCATCGAGGCGACCAAGTCGCCGAACGTCCGCCTCCAGGTCATTCCGTTCGCCGCCGGTGGTCACGCGGCCGCCGGTGGTGCGTTCACCATCCTGCGCTTCGGCGACCAGGAGCTGCCCGACATCGTCTACATCGAACAGCTCACCAGCGCCATCTACCTGGACAAGCGCGACGACCTGGATTATTACGCGGTGGCCATGGAGCGGCTCTGCGTCGAGGCCGAGCCGCCGGAGCGCACCCCGGAGATCCTCGGCCGCCTGCTGGAGGACCTCTACCCAGCCTGACCGCCGTCGGGGCAGCGCCTGAGGGCGTCCCGGCCCCGGTCGGTGCGCTTCTTCTGGTTCGTCCCCGCCACCGGACGGGTCCGGCCGACACTTGGTATTGACCGCCGCCGACTCGTCCGGCTAGTCTCTGTATCGATACAGACTGGATCGATACAGAGGGGTGCCGGTGAAGCCAACCCTGCAAGCCGTGGCGGACGCCGTCGGCGTCTCCCGCAGCACGGTGTCCAACGCCTACAGCCGCCCCGACCAGCTCTCCGCGGCGCTGCGCGAGCGGATCCTGGACTCCGCACGGCAGCTCGGCTACCCGGGCCCCAACCCCACCGCCCGCTCCCTGCGCCGCGGGTTCGTCGGCTCGATCGGGGTGCTGTTCACCTCGCAACTGTCGTACGCCTTCACCGACCCGTTCGCCGTCCGCTTTCTCGCCGGGGTGGGTGAGGCCGCCGAGCGACACGGCACCAGCATGCTGCTGGTGCCACTGGCCCGGGCGGAGCTCGACGCCCGTCGCGCGGTGGAGAACGCCGCGGTCGACGGGTTCTGCGTCTACTGCGTCGCCGACGAGGAGTGGGCCCTGGATGTGATCCGGGCCCGCGGGTTGCCGTTCGTCAGCACGGCCGCTCGCGACGACGCCGGCCCCGACGAGCGGTTCGTCGGCATCGACGAGCGGGCCGCGGCCCGCGGCGTCGCCGCGCACGTCGCCGGCCTCGGCCACCGCCGGGTGGCCCTGCTCGCCGACTCCGTGCTGCCCGACGCGCCGGCCGGCCCGCTCACCCTCTCCGGGGTCGACCAGGCGCCGCACCCGACCACCCACGGCCGGCTCGCCGGGTTCGCCGACGCGTTCGCCGAGGTCGGCGTCGACTGGGCCGAGCTGACCCTGGTCAACGCCCCGGGCAACAGTCGCCAGGCCGGGGCGGCGGCCGTCGCCGGGCTGTTCGACCGGCCGGCGCCGCCGACCGCCGTGCTGGCCTGCTCCGACGTGCTCGCCCTCGGCGTCCTGGACGCGCTGGCCGGGCGACCGGCTGGCGACCGTCCGCCGGTCTCGGTGACCGGCTTCGACGACGTTCCCGAGGCCGCCGCGGCCGGCCTCACCACCGTCCGGCAACCGGCCGAGGAGAAGGGCCGGATCGCCGCCCAACTACTGCTCGACCCGCCCGCGGACGCCGCGGCCGGTCATGTGCTGCTGCCCACCGCACTCGTCGTCCGGACTTCCACCGGACCTGTCCCGAGGAGTTGACCATGGAACACCCCACCGGATACCTCACCGCCCTCGACGCGATGAACCGCCACGTCAACTCGGCCCGACCGAACGCGCCGGTCCAGGTCGAGCGAGCCCGCCCGGCGCTGCTCGCACCAACCCGGCGGGCCACCGCCATCGCCCTGCGCCGGCTCGCCGACCGGATCCAGCCGCGACCGCTGCCCACCGCCACCACCTGCTATTAGCCGACCAATAGGCTATTTCGGCACGTACGGGAGGAATTGGTCGGGACCGGGCGGCGCGGGTGGTCGAGGGGAGTGCGGCCAGGCAGACTGGTGAGGCCATGTCGCCCTTCATGCCCACTCTCCGTCTCCACGACCGCTACGTACTGCACGAGCGGATCGGTCTCGGTGGCATGTCCGAGGTGTGGCGGGCCGACGACGAGGTGCTCGGCCGGCCGGTCGCCGTCAAGGTGCTCGCCGGGCAGCTCGCCACCGATCCGCAGCTGCGGGCCACCATCCAGCGCGAGGCCCGCGCGGCGGCCCGGCTCACCCACCCGCACGTGACCCAGGTGTACGACTACGCCGAGGCGACGCTGGCCGGCGGCGCCGTGGTGCCGTACCTGGTGATGGAGCTGGTCGAGGGGCACAACCTGGCCGACCGGCTGCGGACCGGGCCACTGCCCTGGCCGGAGGCGGTGCGGGTGGCCGGGCAGATCGCCGCCGCGCTGGCCGCTGCGCACCGGATCGGCGTGGTGCACCGCGACGTCAAGCCGGGCAACGTCATGCTCACCGACACCGGCGCCAAGGTGCTCGACTTCGGCATCGCCGCGCTCGGTGGCCCGCAGCACACGCTCGGCGGCCAGGCGGGCGAGCCGCTGATGGGCACACCGGCCTACTTCGCCCCGGAGCGGCTGACCGCCGGCCCACCCGACCCGGCCAGCGACGTGTACGCCCTCGGCGCGCTGCTCTACCGCACCCTCACCGGTCAGGCGCCGCTGCCCGTGCAGAGCTGGGAGGACGCGCTGGAGGTGCACCGGCGGGGCACCCCGGTGCCGCCGTTGCGGGTGCCCGGCCTGCCGGCCGACATCGCCGAGCTGACCGTCGCCTGCCTGGCTGCCGACCCGGCCCGCCGACCCACCGCCGCGCAACTGGCCATCCGGTTCGGCGCCGGCCAGCCGGTCGAGCCGCCCACCGAGCTGCTGCGCATCCTGCCGGCTGCCCACTCGGCCCACCCGCCCACCCTGATCGATCGCTCGGCGGCCCGCCCCCAACCCGCGCGGACCGGTGCCGCGCCGCGCCAGCGCGGGTCACGGCGGCCCCTCGCCGTGCTGACCGCGGCCGGCCTCGCCGCGCTGATCGGCGTCGGCGCGCTGCTCGCCCAGGGCCTCGGCTCGCCCGACTCGCCCGGCTCGGCGCAGGGCGTCAACCCACCGGCGAGCACCGCACCGACGACCGCACCCGGCGACTCGACGCCGACGCCGACGACACCGTCCTCGCCGTCGCCGTCCGCCACCAGCGCGGTGCCCTCGACCGTCGGCCAGCAGATGCCGATCAGCATGCGGGAGGTCAGCGCCGAGTTCGCGGCGGTGCTCGCCCAGGCGCAGGCCCGTGGCGACATCGACCGGAAGACCGCCGAGGACCTGCGCGACGACCTGGCCGACCTGAACCGGCGGTCCAAGGACCGCGCCAGGCACGTCGCCGACCTACGGGAACGGATCGCCGAGCTGGTGGACCGGGAACGACTGCCGGCGCCGACGGGCGCCCAACTCGACGCCCTGCTCACCCAGGCCTGGGTTCTCTCCGCCGGCCGCTCCGACGACTGACACATCTATCAGCGCCGCTGGCATGATGGTCCGATGCGGACGCGGCTCATCTTCGTACGTCATGGCGAGTCGGTCCACCAGGTCATGGGGATCGTGGGCGGCCCGCATGGTTGCCGGGGTCTGACCGAGCTCGGCCGGGACCAGGCACGCACACTGGCCAGGCGGCTCGCCAGCGACTGCGCCGCCGACCGACCGGCGGCGGTGTACTCGTCGGTGCTGCGCCGTGCCGTCGAGACCGCGCAGCCGATCGCCGACGCGTTCGGCGTCCGCCCGACCGCGGACTGCGGGCTGTGCACCTGGCACACGCCGCCGTACGCCGACGGGATGCCGACGATCCGCTTCCACGCCGACCACGCGGCGGAGGGTGGGGGCCTGTTCCGGCCCTTCCAGACGGGCAACGAGAGCTGGGCCGAGCTGGTGGCCCGTGTCAGCCGCGCGATCATGGAAATCGCACACCGGCACCGAGGCACGACCGTGATCCTGGTCGGGCACACCGAGACCGTCGAAAGCGCGTTCCACGCGCTCGCCGCCCAGCCGCTCCACCGGGCGTTCGACCTGGACGTGGCCCCGGCCTCGATCACCGAATGGACCACCGGGGACGACGCCTCCCGCTGGCCGCCGGCCCGCTGGACGCTCCGTCGCTTCGGCGACACCGGCTGACGCGCCGGTGGCCTACAACCGGCTGCGACCCGCACACAGAGCGCCCCGATCCGGTGCCGACGGCCGTAGTCTCACCGGCATGACAACGCAGACACACACCCTCGCCGTACCCGGCGTCGACCTGGTCTACGACGTCCGCGGCCCGCTACCTCCGTCCGGCGGGCGCCCCGCGCTGCTCATGATCGGCCAGCCGATGACGGCGGAGGGCTTCAACGCGCTCGCCGCACACTTCAGCGACCGGACGGTCGTCACCTACGACCCGCGCGGCCTGGGCCGCAGCACCCGCAAGGACGGCCGGTCCGACCACACGCCGCAGCAGCAGGCAGCCGACCTGCACCTGCTGATCGATGCGCTCGACGCCGGCCCGGTCGACGTGCTCGCCAGCAGCGGCGGTGCGGTGACCGCACTCGAACTGGTCGCGACCCACCCCGGCGACGTCGTCACGCTGGTGGCGCACGAGCCGCCGATCAACGCGGTGCTCCCCGACGCCACGGCCGCCGAGCGCGCCCGGGCGGCCTTCTACGACGCGTACCAGGCGAAGGGCACCGGCGCGGGCATGGCCGCGTTCATCGCGATGACGTCCTGGCAGGGTGAGTTCACGGACGCCTACTTCGCCCAGCCCGCCCCTGACCCGGCGATGTTCGGCATGTCGACCGACGACGACGGCACCCGCGACGACCCGCTGCTGTCGAAGAACTCGTGGGCGGTCACCGACTACCGCCCCGACGCGGACCTGCTCACCGCCGCACCGACCCGGATCGTGATCGCCGTCGGTGAGGAGTCGGCGGGGACGTACACCGCCCGTACGGCCCTGGCGACCGCGGCCCTGCTCGGCCAGGAGGCCGTGGTGTTCCCGAGCCACCACGGCGGCTTCCTCGGTGGCGAGTTCGGTTACGCGGGCAAGCCCGAGGAGTTCGCGGCGAGGCTGCGCGAGGTGCTGGACGCCGGGTGACCGTCGGGACAGGACTCAGCCGAAGGCGATGAGGGCGCCGCGCTCGTCGAAGCGGGCCGTGCCCGCCCAGGCGATCTCCCAGCGGTTGCCCTCGGGGTCGGCGATGTAGGCCGAGCGCCCACCCCAGGACCGGTCGGTCGGCGCAGCCACCAGCGTCGCGCCGGCCGCGACGGCCGCGGCGAAGGCAGTGTCGACGTCCGCGCGGCTGTCGACGTTGCAGGCCAGGGTGACGCCGGACCAGCCGCCGGTCGGATCGGCCAGGCCGGGCGCCGCCTCGGCCGCCAGGTCCGGCAGCGGATAGAGCGCGAACAGGACGCCACCCAGGAGGAAGGCGGACCAGCTGTCGTCACTGGACGGCAGCTCGGGCCAGCCAAACGATCGGTAGAACGAGCGCAGCACTCGGATGTTGCGCGCGGCCAGGGTCACGACGGACAGTCGAGCGGGGAGTGGGCCCATGCGGCCGATTCTGCCCGAGCCGTACGACATGCCCCCGACCAAAGCGATCCGTCCCGCTGTTCGTCGGGCAGCGGTCAGGTCAGCTCGGCGCCCGGGGGCGGGACGGCCTTCTCCGCTCCACGGCTCACCTCTTCCCAGCCGGCCCAGGTTTCCATGCGTCGCTGGGAGATGTCGAAGGCGAGGTCGTACACCATGCTGCCCAGCAGTAGCCGTAGCGGCGGGTCGTCGCTGGCGACCAGCGTCATCAGCGCCTCGGCGGCCAGCCGTGGTTCGCTGTCGATCGACCCGTCAGCCCACTGCTTCTCCAGCTCGGCGCGCAGCGAGTCGTAGGCGGGGTTCGGGGTGGTCGCCGTGCTGCTGGTGTAGAGGTCCGTCCAGTAGCCGCCCGGCTGGACGATGGTGACCTTGACGCCGAACCCGGCGGCCTCGGCGGCGAGTGCCTCGCTCATGCCCTCCAGCGCGAACTTGCTCGCGCTGTAGAGGCCGGTACTGAGGAAACCGCCGAGCGCACCGATGCTGGAGATCTGCACGATGTGTCCGCGGCCCTGGGCCCGCATCGTCCGCAGGGCGGCCTGGCTCACCCAGAGCGCGCCGAAGAAGTTGAGGTCCAGTTGAGCCCCGGCCTCGGCTTCGGTGAACTCCTCGACCATGCCGGCGAAGAGCGCCCCGGCGTTGTTCACGACGATGTCGAGCCGGCCGAAGTGCTGGACCGCCTGGCCGACAACGTCGAAAACCGCCGAGCGGTCCGTGACATCGAGGCGAAGCGTCAGCAGGCGGCCGGGGTAGCGGGCGGCGAGGTCGTCGAGCGGCGAGACATCGCGGGCGGCGCCGACAACCCGGTCACCGGCGGCGAGCGCGGCCGCGGTGAAGGCGCGGCCGAGGCCACGGCTCGCCCCGGTGATGAACCAGACCCGGGATGCGGCAGTGCCTGAGGTATCCATGAGGTTCCTTCCGCCGTACGAGACGAACCGTCCCGTCTCGTTGCTGCCTGACCCTACCCGCTTGGGCCCCCCTGTCAAGACGGACCGTCTCGTCTCTTCTTTGCTAGATTGGCCACGTGCCCAAGCAGGTTGCCCCCGACTCGAGCCGCCGCAGCCAGACCGCGCGGCGAGCCATCCTCGCCGCCGCCTTCGACCTCGTCGGCGAGGTGGGATACGCCAAGCTCAGCATCGAGGGCATCGCCGCCGCCGCCGGCGTCGGGAAACAGACGATCTACCGCTGGTGGCCGTCGAAGGGCGCGCTGCTGTTCGACGCCTTCCTCGCCCTCACCACCGAAGGGGAGG
This sequence comes from Micromonospora sp. NPDC005161, assembly GCF_053599855.1. Lineage (NCBI taxonomy): Bacteria > Bacillati > Actinomycetota > Actinomycetes > Micromonosporales > Micromonosporaceae > Micromonospora > Micromonospora sp. NPDC005161. The sequence goes on along the minus strand of NZ_JBSFYQ010000018.1, from coordinate 28,840 downwards.
ACGGCCAGACCGGTGCCCTGCCGGACACGGGCGACCTGGCAGCCGACCTGAAGCTGGTCCTGCGGGCCACCGTCGTCGAGCTGAACGATCCGCGCTACGACCAGCCCATGCGCGCGCTGCACACCGAGATCGTCCACGATCCCGCCCTGGCTTCCGACTACGCGAAGCGGCTGGACGAGCCGATGCGGGAGCTGAAGAAGGACCGTCTGCGCGCCGCCCAACGCGCGGGGCAGTTGGCCGGGGACATCGACCTCGACGTGGCCGTCGACATGCTGTTCGGCCCGGTCCTCAACCGGTGGCTCCAGCGCTCCGGTCCGCTGAATCCCGAGTACGCCGACCAGGTGGTCGACACGGCACTGCGTGGTCTCCGACCTCGCGAGCCGTAGCGACGGTGGTGGAGACCAGCTCTCCCGGCTCCGTACCCGCCTGGGCGTACACCTCACCCTCCGGCGTCCAGACGGCGGAACCGCCGGCCGCCTCGGTGTAGCCGCCGCCGGTCGAACCGGCGAAGCTCGCCACCGCCACCCAGACCCGGTGCGCGATGGCGATGCGGTGGGCACGCCGGCCGGGCACGGCGGCGTCGCTCGCCGACTCCAGCACGGCCGCCGCGTAGACGTCGATCCCGAGCGCCGCGGTCCGGGCCGCGTGCGCGACGACGCCGGTGTCCTTGCAGATCGCCAGGCCCAACCGCCACCCGTCCACATCGAGCACGGCCGGCGCGTCGCCCGGCAGGAACCGGCGGGCCTCCGCGTCGCCCAGCCACATCTTCCGGTACGCCACGGTCGCGCCGGCGCCGGTCACGGCCAGCATCGCGATGTGGTCACCGGCGACCGGCGCGCCGGCCAGGGCCACCGCGCCCGTCTCGGCGCACGCCTCGACCAGTGGCCCCAACCGGGGGTCGTCGACCGGCACGACCGGGGCGTCCAACTCGTACCCCGTCAGCGACAGCTCCGGAAAGAGCACGACCCGGGCGCGCGCCGCGCGGACCGCGGCGGCGTGCGCCCGCGCGTTCGCCGCGACGTCCTGGGGTACGCACGGCGGCTGCGCCACCGCGAGCCGCAGCGGGGTGCGGTTTTCCGCAGTCTCGCCGCTGTGGTCGACCCGCGCGGCCGGGCGGTCCACCTCATGGTCGACTCTCAGGATCACTTCGTAGCGTGGGGGCATGATTCGAACGTCCCACGCCTTGCTCGTCACCGGAACCCCCACCGCCGCGGCCGAACCGCCTCAGGATGGAATGGTCGGCTACGTCAGTGAACTGGTGGAACGACTCGGTGGGCCGGGCGCCGGCCTGGCGGTGGCACTGGAGAACCTGTTCCCGCCGATCCCCAGCGAGGTGATCCTGCCGCTGGCCGGGTTCGTCGCCGCGCAGGGCCGGATCAGCCTGATCGGTGCGATCTTCTGGACCACGCTGGGTTCGGTGCTGGGCGCGCTGGCGCTCTACCTGATCGGCGCGTCGCTCGGCCGGGACCGGATGCGTGCCATCGTGGCCCGGCTGCCGCTGGTGAAGCTCAGCGACGTGGACCGGACCGAGGCGTGGTTCCTTCGGCACGGCGTGAAGGCGGTCTTCTTCGGCCGGATGATTCCGATCTTCCGAAGCCTGATCTCCATCCCGGCGGGGGTGGAGCGGATGCCGGTCAGCACCTTCCTGCTCTACACCACGCTGGGCAGCCTGATCTGGAACACCACGTTCGTGCTCGCCGGTTACCTGCTCGGCGACAACTGGCACCTCGTCGAGGGGTACGTCGGGGTACTCCAGAACGTGGTGATCGTGGCCTGCGTGGCGGCCGTCGCCTGGTTCGTCGGGTCCCGCGTGTTGCGGGCCCGCCGCGCCGCGCGCAACCCCGAGCCCGCCGGCCTCGATGGCCTCGACCAACGCGGCGTCCCCGATCCGGCCGGTCGCGGCACCCTCTACCGTGGCGGCTCATGGGCCTCGGACGAGCGCTAGGCCGGCGGGCTCGGGGCGGAGGGACGTCAGATGGTGGTGAGGGAGCCTCGGACCGGCCGGCGGTGGGACGGACACCGGCTACCGGTCGGCGTCGGCGCCGGGACCGCGACCGCCGCCGTCGAGCTGGTCTTCCTGGCCGTCGCGGCGGTCGCGCTCGCCGGGTCCGCGCTCGCGCCGCCGACCGCCCGGCGGGTCGCTGACCTGACGAGACGGTACGCCGTACAGCTCGTGCGCGTGGAACGCCGCCGGTTGACCGGGCTGCTCGCCGCGGCTGAGCTGCCCGCGCCGAACGCCGCGTCGACCCGGCGGCAGGTCGGCTACCTGGCGGCCCGGCTGCTGCCCGGCGCGCTCGGCCTGTTGGCGTACGCCCTGCTGGGCGTCGGCGTGGTGCTGGCCGGGATCGTGCTGCGCGCGGCGGTACGCGGCGAGCTGACCCTCCTCGACGCGCTGGCCCAGGTCGCCGTCGGGGCGCTGCTGCTGTTGCTCAACGTCCAGGCCCTCGTCAGCGTCGCCGCGCTCGACGTCCGGCTGGCCCGGCGGCTGCTCGGCCCGGGGAGTCGGGCGGAGCTGACGGAGCGGGTCCGCGAGCTGACCACCAGCCGGGCCGGGGTCATCGCCGCGGTCGACGCCGAACGGCAGCGCATCGAACGCGACCTGCACGACGGCCTCCAGCAGCGGCTGGTCGCCCTCGGCATGCTGCTCGGCCGGGCCCGGCGCGCCCGCGACGCCGACCGCACCACCGCCCTGCTCGCCCAGGCACATGAGGACGTGCAGCGGGCCGTCGAGGAACTGCGCGAGGTGGCGTGGCGGGTCTACCTGTCCGCGCTGGACAGCAGCGACCTCGGTGAGGTGCTCGCCATGGTCGCCCACCGCTCCGAGGTGCCGGTGCGGATCCGCTGCGAGCTGCCGGTCCGCCCCGAGCGGCAGATCGAGACGGTGCTGTACTTCGTGGCCTGCGAAGCACTCACCAACGCCGCCAAACACGCCGCCGCTACCCTGGTCACCGTAGAGATCGGGGTACGGGAGGAGTGGGTCCGCATGCGCGTGCACGACGACGGCGTCGGTGGCGCGGACCCCACCGGGCGAGGCCTGTCGGGGCTGGCCCGACGGGTCGCCGCACTGGACGGCCACCTCCGGGTGACCAGCCCGGCCGGCGGCCCGACCACCGTGTTGGCGGAGCTGCCGTGCGGCTAGTCCTCGCCGAAGACTCGACGCTGCTCCGGGAGGGCCTGGCACGGTTGCTCGCCGAGGAGGACCACGAGGTGCTCGCGGCGGTCGGCACCGCCGACGAACTGGTGGAGGCGGTCGGGCGTTCCCGTCCCGACGTGGTCGTCACCGACGTCCGGATGCCGCCCACGCACACCGACGACGGGCTGCGCGCCGCCCTGGAGATCCGCCGGCGCTGGCCCACCACGGGGATCCTGGTGCTCTCCCAGTACGTGGAGCGACGGTACGCCGGCCGGCTGCTCGCGGACCGTCCCGAAGGGGTCGGCTACCTGCTCAAGGACCGGGTGGCCCAGGTCGACGACTTCCTCGACGCACTGGACCGGGTGGCCGCCGGCGGCACCGCGCTCGATCCGGAAGTGGTCCGTCAGGTGGTCGCCGGCTCCGACCGGCCGGACCCGTTCGGTCGGCTGACCCCGCGCGAACGGGACGTGCTGCACGAGATGGCCCAGGGGCACACGAACGCCGCCATCGCCCAGCGGCTGCACGTGTCGCAGAGTGCGGTGGAGAAGCACGTCAACGCCATCTTCGACAAGCTCGACCTCGCGCATGTCGCCGGCTACAGCCGCCGGATCCTCGCCGTGCCGCGCTACCTGGGCACCTGACGCGCCAAGCGCTTTGATCCTGCGCTCGCGAGACTCGCTGGTCGCTGGTCGCTGGTCGCTGGTCGCTGGTCGCCGGTCCGTTTCGGTCCCTGCGGTGGGCGCGGTCCGGCCACCTCCTTCGGCGGTCGGTGTTGTGAGCGGTATACCTGTGAGGCATAACTATGCCTCTGAGGTATACCGCTCGTTGACCACCTCGCCCCGGGGTTCGCTTTCATCCTCGTTCGCGGTGATCGACTCGATGTCAGCGATGCGGCGTTGTCGGCGATTTCGAGGACGTCGGCGATTTCGGCGATGTCGCGGTGCCCCGGTCGGCCGGATGGCCCGGTATCGGTGATACCGAGTCGATCAACCCCCAGCCGGTCGAGTTGGGCGCGCGAGGACGAGCCCATCCCCGCGTCGAATGTCCCGTATCGGGTGACTCTGGCCTGTGACCGGGTGCACCCACGGGGTGGAATCGTGGCGGGCCGGGGGTCGTTACACACCCTGACGATCGCAGCACCACCGGCCCGGCACCCCGCCCCGCAGGGTTGGGATGGCAGCCAGGCCCGGATTGGAATGCCCGCGAGGCCGCGGTCGTTGCAGCCCCCTGACGATCGCAGCCCCACGGCCCGGCACCCCCGCCCCTCTGGGGTTGGGATGGTGGCCAGGCCGGGTTGGAATGCCCGCGGGTGGCCGGTCGTTGCAGACCCCGCGAACGACCGCACCAGCATCCCCTCACCTGGGGCCGCTGGGACGGAGCCCCCGGTCACCGGGGTGTCGATGGATGGGCCACCCGCGGAATGCCCGCGGCCTGGCGGTCGTTAGACACAGTCCCGGCGCCACGAGCCCCCGCCCGTAGGCCGCCGAACTCCAAGACTTTTGCCCCGTGTTGTTGAAAGCGCCGGACGAGGTGCTCGCACCCTTGCGCCGTTCCCCCTCGGGCGTGTGGGTGTCTACCCCCTGAAGGAGCTGATCTCTCATGAACACGATCATTCGTAAGAGCATGCTGTCTGTTGCTGGTCTCGCGTTCGCCGGTGGTGTGTTCGCCGGTCCGATCGCCGCGCACGCCGCCACCCCCGCCGATGGCAAGCCGGTCGCGGTCGCGGTGCAGACGGCCAAGGCGCAGGGCGCGCAGTCGCACATCGACCTCAACGACGAGCAGGTTGCGAACGTCAAGGCGATCATCGCCGCGACGAAGAAGGCTGGTCTGCCTGAGCGGGCCGCGGTCATCTCGATCGCCACGAGCCTGCAGGAGTCGAAGCTGGAGAACCTGGGCCACCTCGGCGACGCCAACGACCATGACTCGCTGGGCCTGTTCCAGCAGCGCCCGACCTCCGGTTGGGGCACCCCGGAGCAGATCACCAACGCCGAGTACTCCACCACCGCGTTCCTCAAGGGCCTCAAGCAGGTCGACGGGTGGCAGGACATGGCGCTGACCGACGCCGCGCAGACCGTGCAGGTCTCGGCCTACCCGGATGCCTACGCCCAGTGGGAACAGCAGGCCACCGACCTGGTCGCCCAGCACTGGAACAGCTGACCGCACACTGACCGCTGGCCGGCACCCCACCCCGGGGTGCCGGTCAGCGGCATACCCACGACCAGATCTTGGACAGTTCCCGTCACCCGCGAACGGAAACTGTCCAAGATTCGCAGGTCGCGGCGGGGGAACAAGGTCGGGCCTGGGCTGGTTGTGGACAGTGTCGGTGTGATCCAGTGTCCCCGGGCCTCACCTAATATCGCCCTCGCGGAATACCGTTCGGCTGGAACCGCGTCGCGCCACTCGCCGAGAGGCGACCTGCACACCGACACCAACGCCGCCCCCAGCCCACCAGCCGGGGGCGGCGCTGTCTGTGCCCCGTCGCCTCGGGTGACCGGCGGGTGCGCTGTCTGTGCCCGTCCACTGGTGACGGGCGGGGACGATGGCCAGATCCCGTTGGCGGCACAATGCTGAGGTGACTGTTCCTCAGCCCTGGTCCGAGCAGTCGGGTGTGCTCGTCCTGCCCAGCGGGGCGACGGTGCGCGGACGGCGCATCGCCGCCGAGGTCGCCTCACCCGCCGACTTCGCCCTGCTGTTGGCCCCCGGCCCGGAACCGGCGTGGCCACACCGGCGGATCCGGTGGCCTGACTTCTGGATACCGCTCGATCGGGCGGACGCGCTCGACGCCCTGCGGGCGACGCTGCGACGCGCGCACGACGGTGAGCGCGTCGAGGTGGCCTGTCGGGGCGGGGTGGGGCGCACCGGTACGGCGTTGGCCGCGCTGGCGATCCTCGACGGGATCCCGGCCGACCGGGCGGTGCCGTGGGTACGGGCGGGCTACCACCCGAAGGCGGTGGAGACCCCGTGGCAGCGGCGCTGGCTGCGCCGCATCGCCTGATCACCACCGCCCCGAGCGCCACCGGCCACGCGTCCACCGCCCCGAGCGCCCACCGGCCAAGCGCCCACACGCGCCCACCGGCCCCGAGCGCCAGCCGCCACGCGCCCACCGGCCACGCGCCCACCGGCCCCGAGCGCCAGCCGCCACGCGCCCACCCGCCCAGCGCCGGCGCCGCCGGAGGTGGCACGTGCACCTATCCCTGGGCGATCACCGCCGGCTCGGTGACGTACTCGCGTAGGTGGTCGGCGGTGAGCGTGTCGCCCCGGGCGACCAGTTCAGCCGGCGTGCCGGTGAAGACGATGCGTCCACCGTCATGCCCGGCGCCCGGTCCCAGGTCGATGAGCCAGTCCGCGTGCGCCATGACCGCCTGGTGGTGCTCGATGACGATCACCGTGTTGCCGGCGTCGACCATCCGGTCCAGCAGGGCCAGCAGTTGGTCCACGTCGGCCAGGTGCAGGCCGGTCGTCGGCTCGTCCAGCACGTACGTGCTGGTCTTCTCCGCAAGGTGGATGGCGAGCTTGAGCCGCTGCCGCTCCCCGCCGGAGAGGGTGGTCAGCGGCTGGCCGAGGCTGAGGTAGCCCAGCCCGACGTCGACCAGCCGGCCGAGGATGAGGTGCGCCGGCCCGTTCGGAAAGAACGTGTGCGCCTCGGTGACCGACATGGCCAGCACCTCGCTGATGTTCTTGCCGCGCAGCGTGTAGGTGAGCACCTCGTCGGTGAACCGCCGGCCCTCGCACCGCTCGCAGACGCTCGCCACCCCGGCCATCATCGCCAGGTCCGTGTAGATCAGCCCGATCCCCTTGCAGGCCGGGCAGGCGCCCTCGGAGTTGGCGCTGAACAGCGCCGCCTTGACGCCGTTGGCCTTGGCGAAGGCGGCACGGATCGGGTCGAGCAGCCCGCTGTAGGTGGCCGGGTTGCTGCGTCGCGACCCACGGATCGCGGACTGGTCCACGATCACCACCCCGGTCCGGCCGCGCAACGACCCGTGGATCAGCGAGCTCTTGCCGGAGCCGGCCACGCCAGTGACCACAGTGAGCACCCCGAGCGGTATGTCCACGTCCACGTCACGCAGGTTGTGCAGGTCGGCGTGGCGGATGGCGAGCTGCCCGGTCGGTACGCGTACCTCGTCGCGCAGCGTCACCCGGTGATCCAGGTGCCGGCCGGTGAGTGTGCCGGAGCGGCGTAGGCCGGGCACGTCGCCGGTGAAGCAGATCCGGCCGCCGTCGGTGCCGGCGCCCGGCCCGAGGTCGACCACGTGGTCGGCGATGGCGATGGTCTCCGGCTTGTGCTCCACCACCAGCACGGTGTTGCCCTTGTCGCGAAGCCGCAGCAGCAGGTCGTTCATCCGGGCGATGTCGTGCGGGTGCAGGCCGACGGTCGGCTCGTCGAAGACGTACGTGACGTCGGAGAGGCTGGAGCCGAGGTGCCGGACCATCTTCACCCGCTGGGCCTCACCGCCGGAGAGGGTGGCCGACTCGCGGTCCAGGCTGAGGTAGCCCAGCCCGATCTCGACCAGTGACTCCAGCAGGTCCCGCAGGTTGGCGATCAGCGGCGCCACCGCCGGGTCGTCGACGCTCCGGACGAACGCGGCCAGATCGCTGATCTGCATGGCCGAACAGTCCGCGATGTTGCGGCCGGCGATCCGCGACGACAAGGCCGCCGCGTTGAGCCGGGTTCCGCCGCAGGCCGTGCAGGTGGTGAAGGTGACCGCCCGGTCGACGAAGGCGCGGATGTGCCCCTGCATCGACTCGCGGTCCTTGGCCAGGTAGAGCCGCTTGACCTTGACCGCCAGGCCCTCGTACGTCCAGTTGTTGCTGCCCATCTTGATCTTTGTGGCCGGCTTGTACAACAGGTCCTGCCACTGCTCGGGGGTGTAGTCCTGCAGCTTGACGTCCGGGTCGAACAGGCCGGACGAGACGATGGTCTGCCAGTACCAGGAGTCGACCGCGAAGTTGGGCACCGTGATCGCGCCGTCGTTGAGCGAGCGTTCGACGTCCACCAGCTCGTTCACGTCGAGGTCGGACACCCGGCCCAGCCCTTCGCAGGTCGGGCACATCCCTTCGGCCAGGTTGAAGCTGAACGTGCCGGCGCCGCCCACCGACGGCTGGCCGAGCCGGCTGAAGACGATCCGCAGCATGGCGTACGCGTCGGTGGCGGTGCCCACGGTGGAGCGGGAGTTGACGCCCATCCGCTCCTGGTCGACCACGATGGCGGCGCCGAGGTTGCGCAGCGAGTCGACGTCCGGCCGGTTGAGGTTGGGCATGAACGACTGGAGGAAGGCGCTGTAGGTCTCGTTGATCAGGCGCTGGGACTCGGCGGCGATGGTGCCGAAGACGAGCGACGACTTGCCCGAGCCGGAGACACCGGTGAAGACGGTCAACCGGCGCTTGGGGATGTCGACCGAGACGCTGGCGAGATTGTTCTCCCGCGCTCCGCGTACCTCGATCATGTCGTGGCTGTCGGCGACGGACCATGCTGGCTGCGACATGCGAACCCTTCACGAGATCGGTGGGGCAGGCGGACGCCCACCCTGGCTTCGGGGTCTGACCGCTTCAATTCTCTCATTCACCCACCCGTGGAGGGTTTCGCGAATGGCCGCGCATGCCAGGTGGCGGGATGGGCGCGAAAGTCTCAAACAACGTGACAACCGGTACGGTGGTCGACGTGCATACCGGTGAGCGACTGCGGGCGGTCGACCTGGCGGCGACCGTGGGGATCTCGGTGCAGCAGGTCCGCAACTACGTGGACCTCGGGGTGCTCCCCGCCGTGCGACGCACCGAGAGCGGCTACCGGATCTTCACCGCCGAGCACGCCCGCGCGCTGGCGGTGGCTCGCCGGATGGCTGAGGGGCACGGCTGGGCGCGTACCCGGGAGATCATGGCCGCGGTGCACCGGGACGACCTGCCGGCCGCGCTGGCGGCGCTCGACGGCGGCCACGCCGAGCTGGATCGCGAGCGGGCCGAGATCCGTCGGGTGCTGGGCGCGTTCGAGACGGTGGTGACCAACCCGGCTGCGGTCGCGCCGGCGCCACGTCGTGCGGTCCGGATCGGTGAGGTCGCCGAGCTGGTCGGCGTCCGCACCTCGCAGCTTCGGCTCTGGGAGGAGCGCGGCCTGCTGCGCCCGGCCCGCGCCCGGGGCACCGGCTACCGGGTGTACGACGAGGCCGAGCTGCGCGCCGCGCAGGTGGTCGCGCTGCTGCGCCGGGGGGCCTATCCGTTCGACATCATCGCGGCCGTGCTGGCCGAGCTGCGCACCACCGGCAGCGCGCAGCGGGTCCGCGCCGAGCTGGGCCGGCGGGAGCAGGAGCTGCACTGGCGCAGCCTGCGCCGGCTGCGCGCCTCCGCTGCGTTGCACGACTACCTGCGCCACCGGGAATCCCTCGGCCCGGCCTGACCCGGTGCGGCCGGGGCCGTGGCCGACGGTGCGGACGCGCGGTCGGCCTCAGGCGTGGCGGGTTGAACGACGGCGCCGAGGGCCTCTCGCCAGTACACCCCGGTGCGGCTCGAACGGCTCGTGGGTGGCCGGCGGCTTGCCCCGCGGTCCCGCCCCGGCCCGGCTCCGGCCCGCATTAGGGTGCTGGCATGAGAGTTCGGCTGCTGGCGACCACGGCGACCGCCGTCCTGCTCGCCACCGGCGTGGCCCTCCCGGCCTCGGCCGCCGGCGGTGTCGTCCCGGAGCGGGCCGGTCCCGCCGGGGCGGCGGGCGGGGTGCCGGGTGCCGGCTCGGTGGTGCACCGGGCCGGTGCGGCGCAGAGCGTGCCCTGCCCCCGCGCGGCGGCGCCGGCGGTCTCCCGGCCCCCGCGCCCGTCCCCGCCGCCGGTGGTGCCCGAGGACCGGGTCTTGGGCGGGCCGGAGCTGGCCACCGCCGGGCTGGCCGTGCCGGCCGGGGTGGCCGCGCCGCCGAAGATCACCGCCACCTCCTGGCTCGTCGCCGACCTGGACACCGGGCAGGTGCTCGGCGGCTGCGGCCCGCACGAGTACGCGACCCCGGCCAGCGTGCAGAAACTGCTGCTGGCCGCGACCATGCTGCCGCAGCTGGACCCGAAGCGGGTCGTCACGGTCACCGCGAGGGACATGGAGATCGAGCCCGGATCGTCGGCGGTCGGCCTGGTCGAAGGGGGCCGGTACAGCGTCGAGACGGTCTGGTTGGGGCTGCTGCTCAACTCGGGCAACGAGGCGGCGAACGTGCTGGCCCGACTGGGCGGGGGCGCCGACGGCGCGGCCGGCGGGGTGCGGGCGATGAACGAGTACGCCCGCCGGCTCGGCGCGCTCCAGACGCACGCGGTCACCCCCTCCGGGCTCGACGGGCGTGGTCAGTTCACAAGTGCGTACGACCTGGCCTTGATCGCCCGCGTCTGCTTCGCCGACCCCACCTTCCGCCGGTACGCGCTGACCGAGCGGACCCAGATCCCGGCCCAGCCGGCGAAGCGGACCAAGGGCTTCCAGATCCAGAACGAGAACCAGTTGATCTACCGCTACCCGGGGGCGCTGGGCGGCAAGACCGGCTTCACCGACCTGGCCCGGCACACCTACGTCGGCGCGGCCGAGCGCGACGGCCGCCGGCTGGTGGTCACGCTGCTGGGCGGCGAGCCGCAGCCGAGGCGTGGCTGGGAGCAGGGCGCGGCTCTGCTCGACTGGGGCTTCGCGCTGCCCCGGTCGGCCTCGGTCGGTCGGCTGGTCGAGCCGGGGGAGCCGTCGGCGACGTCGACGGCCACCCCGTCCTCGCCGGCGGGGCCCGGGGAGGCGCGACCGGCCGCCGCGAGCGGCCCGGTCGGCGGCGGGACGTCGGGCTTCTGGGCGGTGGCCGGGCTGGCCGGCGCGGCGGTCGTCCTGCTGCTCGCCGGGCTGGTCTGGCGCCGTCGGGCGGCCCGCCGGCAGGTGCCCTGACCCGGGCCGACCAGCCGCGGGCGGCCGGCCACGGATCGACAAGCGCCGACGGGATCCATAGACTCCGGTCGCTCCGGTACCACGAGTCCAGGAGGATCCCCAGTGTCGCGTGAACCTCGACCACAGTCCGTTTCCGTCCCGCGCCGCCCGTCCCGTACGCTGACCCGCCTCGCCAGCGCCGCGCTGCTCGCCGGCGCGCTGGTCGCCGCCACCGGGGCCGCCGCGGTGGCCGCCCCCGTCGGTTCCGCCGCCCCGGCGGTCGCCCCGGCCGGCTCGGGCGGCACCCACGGCCCGTGCGGCTACCTCGCCACACCGGAGGAGCCGGCAGCCCGGCCGGTCCCGCTGCCGCCCGACCCCCGCCGTACGCCGGACCGGGGCACCGTCCGGGTGACGTTGTGGACCAACCACGGCCCGATCGGGCTGCTCCTGGACCGGGCGGCGGCGCCGTGCACGGTGCAGAGCTTCCTGCACCTGACCCGCCACCGCTTCTACGACCGGACCTCCTGCCACCGGCTCACCGCGTACCCCACGCTCAGCGTGCTGCAGTGCGGGGATCCGTCCGGAACCGGTTCGGGCGGGCCCGGCTACCGCTACGCCGACGAGCTGCCGACCGACCTGCCCCCGGCGCCCACCGACCCGACGGGCGAGCGTCGGCTCTACGCCCGGGGCACGCTCGCCATGGCCAACGCCGGCCCGGACACCAACGGCAGCCAGTTCTTCCTGGTCTACGCCGACTCGGCGCTGCGGCCGAACTACACCGTCTTCGGCTCCGTGGATCGGGCCGGGCTGGCCACGCTCGACCGGATCGCGGCCGGGGGAGTGGCCTCGACCGAGGAGGACCCGGCACCCGTCGACGGCGCGCCCGCGCTACCGGTCGACATCCGCAAGGCCCTGCGGCACCACCACCGCTGACGGCGGGCGTCCGGCGTCGCGCCGATCGGAGCCGATCCGACCTGGCGCGGCGCCGTCCCGCGCGGGGCCGCCCCGAGTGGATCCACATGTTTCGGCGAGTTGGCCGCGGACGGACACCGGTCGCGGCCGACGGGTTCCCGTCGGCGAGACGTCCGGGGGGCGAAGGGGCAGGCTCGTCCGGGCGACCGAAACCTGGCCGGCCGGCCGGGACCCGGGGGCAGCGCGTCAGGTCTCGGTCTGCACCGCCCCCTGTCGGTCCATCGTGCTCTGCACCAGGTCGTGACCAAGATCGAACCGGATGCCGTCCGGGTTGGTCAGCCCCTCGTCGGCGTACCATGAGCGGTCGGCTTCGGGGTGTGGCCCGACGAGGCCGACCCGCCCGGCGCCGAAGGTGGTGACGACGGCGGCGGCCGCACCGTTGTCGTAGGTGGCGAGCACGTCGCCCGGCGCCCCGGGCCGCAGCTCGAACGTCGGCCCGTCCTGGAAGTACATGTGCCGGGCGCGACCACGCCACCGAACCTCGATCACCGTGTCGTCGGTGCTGTCGACGCTCGCCCCATCGGTGCTGATGTACTGGTTCACCCTTCCGTTGATCAGCCCGAAGCCGGGATCGGCGGAGGCGAGGTACGCCCCCAGGCAGAACCCGAGGTAGTGCCCGCCGCCGTTGACGAAGTCGCGGATGTCCTGGGCGTGGTCACGCATCCTCCGCCAGGCCCGGTTGACGTCGTCGCCTCCGGGCTGGGCGTAGACCGCCGCCTCGGCCAGCGTGCTCCGCGATATCTGCCGCTCCTCGTCCGGGCCGCAGTACTCGGTCCGGAAACCGGCTGGTGCACTGCGCAGGAGCGCGGCCACCGCCTCGGCGCAGCCGGGGCTGGCGGCCGGACCCCGGTAGACCAGCGCCAGCGGCCCGTCCCCGGAGATCGCCGACACCCCGACCCACCCGAGCGCGGTCAGGGTGCCGCCGGCGCCGACGCCCACGAGGAGACGCCGCCGACTGATCCTCCGCGTGTCGCCGATCAGCAGGCCCCACCTGGTTTGCCTCATATCGCTCCCCTCCCGCTCAGCCGCGGCGCGATCCCGTCGCTGCCGGCTCGACCGGGTGTTCACCCGCGCGGGACGCCTCTTGTGCATACATCGACATGCCCACGCGGCCGTGCCTGCGTCGGCCGTGCCTGCGTCGGCCGTTCCAAGTGGCCAGCCGACGAGCGCCGCGGGACAGCGCCGTCACGAGCCCTTCCAGCGGGCCCCGGCCCGCGGTGGCCCACCACGCGGCCGCGACCAGCACTATGGCCACGACCTGCACGACGAATCCGGTCACCGGCGCGGAGGAGTCGAGGTCCGAGTTGATGAACATGATGTGCGCGGTGTATAGCGTCAGGGCCATGCCGCCGGCCGCGGCCAGGGGCACCAGCAACACGGAGATCACCCACCGCGGGAGTTTCCGTACCACGCGGCTGGCGAGCAGCATGACGGCGAGCAGGGCGATCGCGCTCCCGATCGTGCCCAGTAGGGCGAGCGGCGTGCCGGTGTGCGGCGCGTCGACCGCGAGCCACCACCAGGTCGAGGTGGGCGCGGTGCCGTCCCCGCCGAGGGTGAGGAGCTGGGCTGTCTCCGTCGCGTCCAGTCCGCTCTTCGGCTGGGTGAGCGTGATCTGCTGCGCGCCCCCGTACCGGTTGAGCAGGACCGACGACGCCATCGGCGCCGCGGCGGCGAGCACGACTCCGGCGACGAGCAGCCCGACGATGACTCTCATCCTGGTCAGGGTCAGTCGTCCGACGACCAGGCCGGCACACAGGTACGCCAGCCACGTCACGGCCGGAAACGCCCCGGTGAGCGACAGCTCGGTGAGCAGCGCGACCGGGTTGTCGACGAGCTGCGCGAATCCCGCGTTGTCGTAGGTCGGTTCCGGCAGCTGCGGCAGGAGGTGACGGAGGGCGGGAGCGCCGGCGGCCACGACCACGCCGGTGATCGCCACCAACCAGGTCGGCAGGAACACCAACGGGATCGCCAACAGGAACATCACTGCGTAGTAGGGCAGGATCACCGATACCAGGGAGGCGTCGGCGTAGCCCAGCGCCAACCCGATCGCGCCGATGGCCAGAGCCCGGACGATCAGCGCCGCCACCAGACCCGAGCCGGCGGTCAGTCGGACCCGCTGTCGATCGGTCAGGAACGCGATGCCGACCCCGGCCAGCACCGCGAACAGGGCAGCCGCCCGCCCCGCGAAGGCCGTGAACCACCAGGTGGGTCGCCCCGCGGCGTCAGATTCGGGCAACGACTGCACGGCGATCATGGCGAACAGCGCGGCACCGCGGGCGGCGTCCACGCCGAGCAGCCGGAGTCGCCCGACCGGCGGCTCCGGCGCCGGCGCCGGGGGCGGGCTGTCGGCGCTCCGGGCGACGGTGGCGCGTCTGTTCGCCTCGGCCGCTCGGTCGAGATCCTGCCACCTGAGGTTCGCGGTCTGGGTCATGGCCTCATCACTGTTTCGATCAGATCGTGGCCGAGATCCGCGCCGAGCCGGTCGGCGACGCGCATCCCGGCGTCGATGAACCAGTCGTCGGTGGCTTCGGGGTGGGGGCCGACGACGCCAACCCGGCCCGCACCGAGGCGGGTGACCATCGCGGCGATCGTCCCGTTCGGGTAGGTCGCGAGGATGTCGGCTTCGGCGCTCGCCTGCAGCCAGAAGTACGGGCCGTCCTGGAAGAAGAGCGTCCGCCGCCGGCCGCGCCAGGAGAGCTGGACGACGGTGTTTTTCTCCGAATCGACGCTGGCGGCGAACGAGGCGATGTACTGGTCGGTGTCCCCAGGCAGGAGGGCGAAGCCGGGGGTGGCCCCAGCGAGGTAGCCACCCAGGCAGAACCCCAGGTACCGCCCGCCGGAGTGGACGAACTGCCGGATCTCGTCGCGATGGCCCTTCAGGTGCCGGTAGCCGCGCTTGAGGCTGCCGCCACCGGGCTGGGCGTAGAGCGCGGCCCCGGCGAGCGCCCGACGGCTCAGCGGCAGATCCTCGTCCGGCCCGACGTACCGCACGTCGAAGCCCCACCGGCTGGACTTGAGGAGCGCCGCGACCGCCTCCGGGCAGCCGGGTAGCGTCGCCGGTCCCCGATAGACCAGCGCCAGCGGTGATTCCGTTGGCTCGGGCAGCGGCGAACGGACCGTCAGGCCGTGGCCGGTGAGTGCCCTTCCGCCGGCGCCCAGGAGGCGACCGAAGGGTCCCGACGCCATCATGATCTCGCCGGGAGGGGGTTGTCGAGGGTCAGCGCGGTGCAGCGCACCCCTCCCCCGCCCTTGGCGAGCTCGGTCGTGTCGAGTTCGACGACCTGCAGGCCGCGGGCGCGCAGAGTGGCGGCCAGCCGCGGCGCTCCCTTGGTCATGGTCACGGTGGTGCCGTCGCTGATCAGGTTGAGCGCGAAACGGGACGCCTCCTCGACGCAGACCTCGATCAGGTCCATGCCGAGTCCGCGCAGCCGGCGGCGGCTCGGCTGATCGAGGGCCTCCGGGCAGTAGGCGAGTGCCCGCCCGGGCTCGACGACCGCGACCGCCAGGTCGAGGTCGTACCACCGGGGGCTCACCGTCTGCAGCGGCACCACCTCGTAGTCCAGCGCTCGCGCGAGAACGGCGTGCATCCTCCGATCGGTCCGCTGGCCGTGGCCGGCGAGCAGCAGGTCGCCGCAGGCCAGGGCGTCGCCCTGACCGCTGAACGGGTACGGCGCCTCCACGACGTCGAAGTCGTGGTTGATCAGCCACTCCTGGAAGTACGGCATCTCGGCCTTGCGCTCCGGTGGCGGTGCGCCCAGAACCGCCCGGTTCCCGCGCACCAGCGCGGTGTTCGCGGTGAACACCATGTCCGGGCACTCCGGCGCCGACGGCACGTACTCGATGCGGCGGCCCGCCGCCCGGTGCGCGACGACGATGTTCAGGTGCTCGACGACCGCCGCCTCTGGGTTCGGCTGCACCTCGGCGTGCATGTACGGGTTGATTTCGTAGTCGACCCGGAAGTAGGCGGCGTCGGAAACCAGAAGTGCCTTGTTCATTGAGCGGTTCTTCCTCTCGTGGATGGAGAATGGACGGAATCGGTTGCGGACACGTGGTGGCGGCCGCAGCCGTACGGCGCGGCGTCAGGCCGCCCGTTGGTCGACGGGGTCGCGGGTGAGCACCCCTTGGGCGGGGATGCCGCGCCATCGGGTCCCGGGAGTGAGGTGTTCGCCCTTCATCAGCAGCGACAGCGACCCCAGGAAGACGTCGTGGCCGACAACGGCGTCGTAGAGCACGATCGCGCGGGTTCCGATGGTGGCGCCGGCGCCGACGGTGACGACGGACATCTTCATTACCCGGTCCTCGAACAGGTGGGTCTGCAACGACACCTCGGCGCCGACAGTCGCGTCGTCGCCGATCTCGACCAGGTCGAACTCGGTGAGGTAGGTGGTCCCGATCCAGGTGCGTCTGCCGACGCGGACCCCGAACCAGCGCAGTACCGGCGGCAGGAACGGCGTGCCGACGAGCAGCCCGACGCCGACGGGGATCGCTGCGGCCTCGAAGAGCCCGGTGACGAACTCGGTGCGCCGGACGAAGGCGCTCCACAGCGGTTCCACCCGGGGTCGGTAGGTGCCGACGATGTTCCGCTTGGTCGCCGCGCAGAACAGGATCACTCCGACGCTCGACGCGATCGCGACGAAGGGCGACACCAGCGCCGGCACGAGCAGGCCCCGGCCGTTGGCGAGCCAGGAGAGCGCCAGGAGGTAGAGGTAGAAGCTGACGCCGAGCACCGATGCGGGCAGGGTGGCACGGAAGAATTCGACGAACAGCCGATGGGCCACCAGTCTGCGCGGCGGGCGGAAGGTCTGCTCCTCGGAGAAGGATCCGCTGCTCTGGCGCACTGGCAGGTGTATCGCCGGTGAGCCCAACCAGGAGGTGCCCTCCGGGACCTGCTTGCCGGGCGGTAGCGTGCCAACGCCGAGCAGGCAACCGTCGCCCAGCACCGTGCCGGCCGGTACGAACGCGGCGTTGCCGACGAACGCCCGACTGCCGACCGTGGTGGGCAGGAACGCCACGCGTCCGTTGGCGAACGTCGCGGCGCCGAGGCTGGCCATGTCGGCGACGAAGCTCCCCGGTCCCAGGGTGAGCAGGTCGGGGTCCAGGTGCGCGGCGGTGGAGACTTCAGCGCCGGGACCCACGCGGGCGCCGAGCATGCGCAGCCAGGGACCGGTGTAGAGCGTCGCGTAGAGCGAGTTAGTGAAGATGAGGCTGAACTCGAGCAGCTTGTCGACGATCCACTTGCGCACGCCGAGCATCGAGTGCACCCGGTGGTGGAAGCCGACGGGTGCCCGCGGCAGTACGAGACGCTTGCCGATGGCGACCACCGCGCAGACGGTGAGCACGTAGACGATCCCGGCGGGGATGGTCGCGACGAGCCCCGCCAGCAGACCTTGGGTCAGCAGCACCCACCAGACCAGCGCCACGCTGGGCAGGACCATCGCGATCGCCCCCAGTTCCAGGCCGAGCAGGCCGACCAGGGCGGCGGCGACGTGGTGCAGACGCCAGCCCTGACGCAGCGGGCGGGAGGAGAGCAGGGATTCGACGGTGGAGGTGAGCCGGCTGGTCGGAGCCGGCGGTGAGCCGGCCCAGCGCGCTCCGGCTGGTACCGCCTCGCCGTGCACCAGGACGGACTGCTCGCCAATGGCGGAATACGCCCCGACGGAGGCGCCCGGCTCGAGAACCGCGTTCGCGCCGACGAAGGCACCCCGCCCGATGGTGATCGGTCCGACGACGACCCAGCCGTCCTCCGCCCGCCACGCGCGCAGCGAGACGCCGTACCCGACAGAGGTGTCCCGCCCGATGGAGATCAGTGTCGGGAGGCTGATCGCGCTGGTCGCGATCGTGGTGCGGCGGCCGATCCGGGCGCCGAGCAGTCGCAGGTAGGTCGCCATCAGCGGAGAGCCGCTGAGCACGGGCAGCGGGCCGATCGCCATCAGCGTGTTCAATGCCCAGAGCCGGACGTAGGTGAGTCCCCACAGACGATATCGGCCGGGCCGGATACCTGCGGCCAACGGCCGGGCCAGCAGCACTGGCAGCACCCACCGCACGCCGAGGTAGCTGAGCAGGATCGCGACCATCAGTTCCACGAGGACCCGCACGGATACCAAACCGTCGTTTCGGGTGTAGACGTAGGAGACGGGGATGGTGACGGCCAGCAACAGCAGGTAGGTCACCGCGCCCTGGCCGAACCCGGCCAGCGCGATCCGGCGGCTGCTGTGCCGCAGCGGGTCGGGCCGCGGCGGCGCGGTCGGCCCTCCGACCCGCTCGGCGCCACCAAGGTGAGCGGCCATGCCGCGTACGGTCGGGTGGGCGTACAGGTCCCGGACCGCGGGGTTCACGCCGACCTCCCGCGCGCGCAGCAGCGACACCACCCGCGCCGCGAGCAGCGAGTGTCCCCCGAGGTCGGTGAAGAAGTCCGCCTCGACCGAGATCGCTTCGGGTTCGAGGCCGAACGCCTCCGCCCACGCCGCGCGTACCCGCTCCTCCAGCTCGCTCTCGGCGGCCACTAGCGGGCCTGTGACGCGGGTGAGCCGGCGGACCGGCGCGGGCAGCCGTTTCCGGTCGACCTTCCCGCTGGGCATGGTCGGCAGTTCGGCGACGACGTCCAGGAAGGAGGGCACCATGTAGGCGGGCAGCCGAGTCTGCAGGGTCTGGCAGAGCCGGCCGCTCAGCTCCTCCCATCCGTCCTCCGCGCCGTCGTGGGGAACGAGGTAGGCGGCCAGCTCACGCGGGGCGTCGGGGCCGTCGGCGACGGGGACGAGCGCCGCCACGGCCTCGGCCACACCCTCGTCCTCCAGCAGCACGCTCTCGATCTCGCCGAGGTCCACTCGGTGCCCACGGATCTTGACCTCGGAGTCCGCCCGGCCGAGATACTCGATCTCGCCGTCGTCGGTGAGCCGGCCCAGGTCCCCGGTTCGGTAGAGCCGGCTGCCGGGCGGCGCCAACGAGTGCTCGATGAACCGGTCGGCGGTCAGTTCAGGGCGTCCGACGTACCCGCGCGCCACCCCTGGACCGCCGATGCAGATCTCGCCGACCTCGCCGTCGGCGACCGGCTGCCGCTGCTCGTCCAGCAGCACTACCGAGTAGGTCGGCAGGGGTCGTCCGATGGTGACGATCCGCCCGGGGAGCAGTTCGCCCCAGGTCGCCGTGACCGTGGCTTCGGTCGGCCCGTAGGTGTTGAGAATCCGCCGGCCGGGCCGGCTCCACCGTTCGACGAGTTGTCCCGGGCACGCCTCACCACCGACGAGGAGGTTTCGGATCCGGGGCAGATCGCGGGGAATCGTGGCAAGCAGGGTGGGGACGCAGTAGAAGACGGTGATGCCAGCCTCGTCCAGGAAGTCCGCCAGTTCCGCGCCGAGGCGGCGGGAGTCGGTCGGACCGGCCACCAGCGTCGCGCCGACCGACCAGGTCGGCCAGATCTCTTCGATCGCGAAGTCGAACGCGATCGTCATGCCCTGGTAGACCCGGTCGCTCGGGCGCACGTCGTACACGCCGGGCACCACGTCCAGGAAGTTGCAGATGCTCGACTGCGCGACCTCGACGCCCTTGGGCCGACCACTGGAACCGGAGGTGTAGATCACGTAGGCGCTGGGGTCATTGGTGTCGTCGCAGCCGAGCTCCGGCCGGTCGGCCGGTGCCGCGGCTAGTTCGGCGGCGCTCTCATCGATGACGAGGGCGCGCTGGTCGCCCACCCGGTCGGCGAGTGCCGAGGAGGTCAACACCACATCGACGTCCGAATCCTCGGCGATGTAGGCGACCCGGTCGGCCGGGGACTCGGGGTCGATGGGCACGAAAGCCGTGCCGGCCTTTCCCACGCCCAGCAACGCCACGTACGTGTCGACCGAACGCTGGAGCAGGATGGCCACCCGGGCGCCGCCCGCGACGCCGAGGGCATGCAGGTGGTGGGCCAGCTGGTTCGCGCGTTCGTCCAGCTCTCGGTAGGTCAGCCGCTCGTTGCCGCACTCGAGCGCGATGGCCGACGGGTCGCGGTCACAGGCGGATTCGAACACGTGATGCAGGCGCCGCGGCCCCCTGACGCTGCCCTCCTGCTGCGGCCCGCCCACCGGATCGACGATCGGCGAGCCGATGATGACGCGCGTCTCCGCATCCGGACGTCGCTCCGGTCGCAGGGGCAATGTGGACGCACCGATGTACCCGACCTGCTCCACGGAAACGCGAACCTCCTGCGCTGACCACGCTCGAACCACCTGTGCCATGCGGCGACACCGTGCGGACTCCAGGTCGATTTGCCAGAAGACGGCACCGACAGATCCGGCGGAGCGATGGGCACGGCGAATGCGGATAAATGCTCGCAAGTGCCGTAACCCCGACAAGGCTTCACGAAGCTAGCAAAGGTCCCTAGCCGACATTGCCCGAACCGCCGAGATCCGCCCAAATCTGCTGACTGGCGTCGCAGTCAGGTGACTGACGGGACAGTCACTTGACTGACGGAGCGGTCAGACAGCAACCTGCGCGCCGCGCCGTCGTTGCCTGAAAGGGCAGATCCGGGTACAGGACCTGCCGCTGCATCGGATCCTGCCGAATGCAGATCTTGACGGTCGTGGTCGACCCCGGAGGAGGCAGCTCGGATGGAACGCGGCGCGGTCACGGTGCGGACCGGACGGTACGTGACCGCTCTGGGGGGCTTGCTGTTCGCGTCACCTGCGGAAGGCCGGGTGCCCGATGGTCGCTGGCGTCGATCGTGGTGAGGACTCAGCTCGCCGTCTCGCTGGGCGGGCTCGGGCTCGCGCTGCTCGTCCTGCTGGCCCACCTGGTGGTGGAGCAGGCCCGGCACCGGCGGCAGTTGGCGCGGATACCGACCCGGATCGTGGTGAACGGCATTCGGGGCAAGTCGTCAGTGACCCGGCTGACCGCTGGCGCGCTGCGCGGGGACCTTCGACGCATCGTGGTGGCCAAGACGACCGGCACGGCGGCGAGGTTCATCTACCCCAGCGGGCGGGAGGTACAGATCCGTCGCCGTGGTGCGGTCAACGTGATCGAGCAGGTGGACGTGGTGCGGCGGGCGGTACACGCCGGCGCCGACAGCCTCGTCGCCGAGTGCATGGCGGTTCAGCCGGAACTGCAGCAGGTCAACCAGGAGCAGCTGATCGAGGCCGGCATCGTGGTGATCACCAACGTGCGAGAGGACCACCTCGACGAGATGGGTCCGACCCTCGACGACGTCGCCCGGTCGCTGAGCCGGTCGATGCCGCGTCGCGGCGTAGTGATCACCGCCGAACGGGACCGGCTGCACATCCTGCGGAAGGAGGCCGTCCGTCGGGGGTGCAGGCTGATCGCGGTCGACCCGGACACCGTCAGCGACGCGGACATGGCCCCGTTCCCATGGATCACGTTCAAGGAGAACGTCGCGGTCGCTCTGGCGGTCGCGCGGCTGTGCGGAGTCGATCGGGCGACCGCCCTGGCTGGCATGTACCGCGCGCGCCCCGACCCCGGCGCCCTACGCGTCGACTCGTGTGCGCATCGTGGACGGCGGTTCACCGCGGTCAACCTGTTCGCCGCCAACGACCCCGCGTCGACGCTGATGAATGTCAACCTGCTGCGCCAGCGACGGCTGATCGGAGACCGCGTCGCTGCGGTGATCAATTGCCGTCCGGACCGACTCGAACGCAACGGCCAGATGGGCACCATCATTCCGCGGCTCAACCCGCACCGGATATTCCTGATCGGCTCGCCGACTCGCAGCGCTCTGCACCAGGTGCCCCAGGCGTGGCGCGCCCGGGTCGTCGATCTCGGCGGGGAGCACCGCACCGGCCCGCAACTACGCGACGCGATCGTCGACACGATCTCTCCCGACGGCATCGGAACCTCGCTACTCATGATCGGCAACATTCATGGCCGCGGCGAGGAACTGCTCGCGGCCCTGCGCCAGGTCACCGTGGCCGCAACCGCGCCATCCCCGCGCGACAGGCTGACCGCCACGCTCGAGGCTCTCTACCGGGCCGACACCGCGGTCCTGCCGGTAGCGCACCGGGCGGTCGTGCCCGCCGCCGGCCGGGGTCCCGCCCTCCGTTGACCGAACAGGAGTCGTCACTCATGGCACCATTCGACCTGTCGTCCGAGCTCAGCGCCGTCATTGTCGCCGCCGGACTGCTGTTCGGACTTGTCGGCTACCTGATCACCAATGTGGCGCCGGCCGGCCTGATGGTGCCCGGTTGCATCGCGTTGGCCGCCCTCGAAGACCTCGGCAGCCTCATCCCCATCACCAGCGTCACGATCGTGACCGTTGGGCTGATGAAGGTCCTGCAGCGCATCACGATCCTGTACGGCAAGCGGCTCTTCGCGGTGACGGTCCTCGTCTCGTCCTGCCTGTCGCTCGGCGCGTTCCTGGCACTGCACGTGCGCTACCCGTTCCTGTTCGGCGGCGACACGCTGTCCTTCCTGGTGCCCGGGCTGATGAGCTTCCAGCTCGTACGGCCACGTGCCCTGCAGACCCTCGCCGCCACCGCCGTCGTCACCTGCGGCACCGGCGCGGTGGCCCTTGCGGTGATCTCCCTGTGAAGCTGGTCCGTCGCGGGTTGGCAGCCACGGCTTGCGTGGCGGCCGTCGTCGTCGTGGCCTGTGCGGCCGTCGACTCCGCCGGGTCCACCCCGGACGGCCCGGGCCCGTCACCGCACGCCACCAGGCCAGGAACCCGTCCGGTCGGCAACCCGGCGGCGGAGCGCCTGGGCCAGGAGTACGAGCTGGTCGATCTCGCCGACCCGGCCCGCACCCAGGTCCGCCGGAGGGCCGATCAGGCCGTCGTGGCGACCCTGACCGTCGGCGCGCGAACGACCGTGTTCGCTGGCGCACCCCGCCGGTTCGACGAGCCGTCGACCACCACCGCGGTGGTCGAATCGACGGCGTACGTGCGAATCGCCCCGCGGGCGTGGCAGCCCGGTCCGCAGATCCCGGAGGCCCTGGCCCGCTGGCTGATCACCGAGCTTGATCGCGGCGACCCCACGGACGTGCTAGCCGCAGCGATGCAGTACCTGCCCGGCGCGCCCGACCTCCGCGACGAGCAAGGGGTGCGGTACGCCGGCGACGCCGACTTCGGGTACGTACACAGCCGCGACGAACGCGACGGAGCGGACTTCTACGACTACCTGGAGATCCCCTGGACCCCTCCGGACACCGGCACGGTCAGACCGTCGGCCCGGTGGGACCGCGACCTGGACTGCTCCGGCTACATCAGGCTGGTCTACGGCTACCGGTTCGGAATCCCGCTGCTCAACCAGACCGCCAGCACAACCGTCGACGGCCTGCCACGGACCGCGGCGAGCATGGCGGCACACGCTCGCTCGGTGGTGATCGCCGCCGGCCGCAACCCCAGCCGCCCACCGGCCGACCTGTCCGCCGTGCAACCCGGCGACCTCGTCTTCTTCGCCCTGCACGACGATCCGGCACTGGTCACACACTCCGGGATCTACATCGGTGACGACGCGGACGGAGGTATGCGGTTCGTATCGTCTCGCGGCACCGCCGACGGGCCCACCTTCGGGGACGTGCGCGGCGCCGGCGTCATCGACTCCGGCTACTTCGGTGATCGGCTGCGCCGCGTCATCCGCCTGTAGGAAGGGAGCCCCAACTGTGCGCATTTCCCCCATCCGCGCGGTGCTCGCCATCGCGCTGGTCGTCGCCCCGGCCGGCGTGTGGGCACTGCGCGGTGACGTCATTCGCGAGCGCCTGTCGCAGCGGCCTGTGGCGGCTACCGCACGACCGGCAGTGGACGGACCACGCCACGTCAGCATCCTCGGGTCCGGGGACATCCTGGTGCATCCACCCACCTGGCAGCAGGCTCGGGCGAACGCCGAGGCGGCCGGCCGCGCCGGCTACGACTTCGATCCGATGTTCGCTTCGATCCGTCCAGCGGTCGAGTCGGCGGACCTGTCCATCTGCCACCTGGAGGCGCCGATGGGGCCCGGCGCACCCGAGGACTTTCCGCGCTTCAACGCGCCGACCGACCTCGCCGCCTCGGTCAGGCTCGCCGGTTACGACACCTGCTCGACCGCCAGCAACCACGCTCTAGATCAAGGAGAGCAGGGCGTGTACGACAACCTCGACGCGCTCGACGCGGCCGGTCTGCGCCACACCGGCACCTTCCGCAGCGCGGCCGAGGCCAGCACCCCGACGATCTACCACGTCAATGGCGTCAAGATCGGCCACCTGTCCTGGGCCATGCACTTCAACGGCCTGAAACCGCCAGCCGGCAAGGCGTGGCTGGCCAACCGGATCGACGTTGCCGCGATCCGCGCCGCCGCCGCCACCACCCGCAAGGCCGGCGCCCAGATCATCGTGCTCTCCGCGCACTGGGGCACCGAGAAGGTTCACACGCCCGGCGGCGAACAGCTGTTCTGGGCCAGACAACTCATCGCCGACCCGAACATCGACCTGATCATCGGCCACCACAGCCACGTCGTACAGCCCTTCGAGCGGGTCGGCGACAAGTGGATCGCCTACGGCGTCGGCAACACCCTCGCTCGCCACGACTTTCCGAACGACGCGAACCGCGAGGGAGTCCTCGCCAGGTTCACCTTCACCGAGCAGCCCAACCGGCGGTGGGTCGTCACCCGCGCCGAGGCCATCCCCATCTGGCTCTCTCTCCGGCCGACCATCCGCGTCCTCGACCTCGCCCGCGCTCTTGAGCGGATGCCCGCCGTCGACCGCCGTCGGGCCATCTACAGCGCGGCCCAGGATCGGATCACGGGTTACCTCAACGACCGCGGCGCGATCGACGCCGGGCTCCAGGTGACGCGTTGACCGGGTACCTCGAGGACGTTGGGGTACACCCTGCCGGAGGCGTCCGTCGCCGCCCGGGCCTGCACGTCACGCCCCTACCACTGCCGGTCGCCGCACACCCGTTCGTCCCGTGGGAGCGTTTCCGGCCGTGACCGTAGAGGGTTACGGCCGGATTTCCGGAATTCTCGGGCCCGGACCGGAAGCGGTCGGGCTGCCCGTCGGATGCGGTTCGGGCCGTCACGACGCCCGCGACGACCCGGTCGGCGGCGCGGCCGTGCTGTCGCGGACCACCAGTTCGGTGGCGAGTTCCACCCGGGGTGAGTCGATGGCCTCGCCCTGGGCGAGCCGCAGGACGGTCCGCGCGGCCAGCCGACCCATCTCGACCAGCGGTTGCCGCACGGTGGTCAGTGGCGGTGAGGCCCACCGCGCCTCGGGCAGGTCGTCGAAGCCGACCACGCTGACGTCGCCCGGGACCAGCAGGCCCCGTTGCCGGATGGCCTCGTAGACGCCGAACGCCATCTGGTCGCTCGCCGCGAAGATCGCCGTCGGCGGCTCGTCGAGGTCCAGCAGCGAGGTCCCGGCGGCGAAGCCCGACGCGTGGTAGAAGTCGCCCGGTCGGAGCAGGTGCTCCTCCACCGGCAGGCCGGCGGCCTCCAACCCGGCCCGGTAGCCGTCCAGCCGGGCCCGGCTGCACAAGAGGTGCGTCGGCCCGGCCACGAAACCGATCCGCCGGTGTCCGAGCGAGAGCAGGTGCTCGGTCGCGGCGAGCCCGCCGGCCCAGTTGGTGGCTCCTATGGTCGGCACGTCGGTGGCGGGCACGCCGGCCGGGTCGACCACCACCACGGGCACGTTGAGCCGCCGCAGCTGGGCGTAGAGCGGGGGGCTGACGTGCGATGTCACGAAGATGACCCCGTCGGTGGCCCGGGCGCGCAGGTTCTGCAGCCACTGACGGGCGGCGGTGGACTGTCGGTGAATCGCGGAGACCACGGTGCCGACGCCGGCGGCGTGCCCGACGTCCTCGACCCCGCGGATGATCTCCACGGCCCAGGGGCTGTCCAGATCGTTGAAGACCAGGTCGACGAGGCCGGCGGGCTGCACGGTACGGCTGGCGCGACGCCGATAGCCGTGGTGACGCAGCAACTCCTCGACCCGTTCCCGGGTGCCGGGTGCCACGTCTGAGCGCCCGTTGAGCACCCGGGACACGGTCGGCACCGAGACTCCGGCCTCTCGCGCGATGGCGCTGATGGTGACCCTGCGTCCGTCGTCCGCGTCCACCCGCGTCTCCTTTGTTCTTTCGGGGGCGGGCCGGACGCCGACACCGGGATGCCCAGGAGCAGCGTGCCCGTCCCATCGGTCATCTTGCCGCACGGACCGGGGGCTGGCGACAGGGCGCATCGCCGCCGTGTGCCGGGAAGTTGCGGAGAAATCCCGGAAGTCCGGCTGATCGGCACGGGCCGGCGCGTCGCCGGTCCCGGCGCGGCACCCGTGACCTCGCCGCTCAGCCGCTCAGCCGCTCGCCGTACCGGCGGCCGGCGGCGGCCGATCGGGCCCGGGGGAGGGCGTGCACGGGGCGCAGGAGGACCGGACGACCAGTTCGGTCGGCAGCCGGACGTGCGGGTCGCGTTCGATGCCGCCGAGGAGGTCCATGAGCAGCCGCATCGCCTCGGCACCCATGCGCTGAAGGGGTTGCGCGATCGTGGTGAGCTGCGGGGTGACCAGCGCCGACTCAGGGATGTTGTCGAAGCCGATCACGGACAGGTCGTCGGGCACCGTGAGGCCCATGCACCGGGCGACGTCCATCGTGGAGATCGCGGAGAGGTCGTTGCCGGCGAAGACGGCGGTCGGCCGGTCGGGCAGTGCCAGCAGTTCGGCGGCCGTGGCGGCGGCGCTCTCGACCCGGAAACCGCCGACGCGGACGAGTCGTTCGTCGACCGCGACGCCCGCGTCGGCCATGGCCCGGCGGAAGCCGGCCTCGCGAAGGCGCGCCGACTCGAGGTCGGGGCGACCGCTGATGTGGCCGATGCGGCGGTGACCGAGCGACAGCAGGTAGTTGGTCGCGAGCACCGCGCCGGCGAAGTTGTCGGAGTCGACGGTGGGCAGCCCCGACGGGCCGGTGTGGGGGTCGACGGCCACGACATGGAAGCCCTGCTTGGTCTCGACCACCGTCGGCGTGACGATCACGGCCCCGTCGATGAGCGTCCCGGACAGGCGGGCCAGCGAGCGCCGCTCCCAGCCGACGGCCGTGCCGTCGCCGTCGCCGCCGGAGTAGGCCAGCAGCTGGTAGCCGGTGCCGGCGACCTCCTTCGACGCGCCCTTGAGCAGCTCGGTCGAGAACGGCTCGAACTCGGCGACCAGGATGCCCAGGACGTTCGTCCGGTGGCTGCGCAGGCTCTGCGCTCCCAGGCTGGCCTCGTAGCCGAGCTGGTGGATGACCTCCCGGACGCGCTCCACGGTCGCCTGCGCCACGCCGTAGCGACCGTTGACGACCTTCGATACGGTCGCCACCGAGACGCCGGCCGTACGGGCCACGTCCGACATCTTGACACGCTCGGGGAAGGTCACGCCGACGATGATAGAGGGCCACCTGGGAGGCGTCGCAAGGGAATCGAAAACGTTATCGACAACGGTTGACACCCCGTTGCGGGGACTGCAAAACTCGCCGCACCTAATTACCGCCACTGCTAGTCGAGGAGACGTGTCGATGGCGATGAAGCACCGCGCGGGCGCCACCCTGGCGCTGTTGATGACCACCGCACTGCTCGTCGCCGGGTGTAACGGCGGCGACAGCGACGCACCCGCCGAGAACGAGCTCTACAAGAACCCGGTGACCCTGACCTGGTGGCACAACGCCTCCCAGGACGGGCCTGGCAAGACCTACTGGGAGAAGGTCGCGAAGGACTTCTCCGCACTGCACCCGACCGTCACGATCCAGATCGAGGCGATCGAGACCAACCAACTCCAGCGCACCCGGCTCCCCGCCGCGCTGCTGACCAGCGACCCGCCGGACATCTTCCAGGCGTGGGGCGGCGGCGAGATGCGTGAGCAGGTGGAGGCCGACTACCTCAAGGACATCACCGGTCAGGTCAAGGACGAGGTCGCCAACATCGGCAGCGCGACCGAGATCTGGCAGGTGGACGGCAAGCAGTACGGCCTGCCGTACCGGATGGGGATCGAGGGCATCTGGTACAACAAGGACATGTTCGCGAAAGCGGGCATCACCGCTCCTCCGACCACTTTCGAGGAGCTCAACCAGGCGGTCACCAAGCTCAAGGCCATCAAGGTCATCCCGATCGCGCTGGGCGCCGGTGACAAGTGGCCCGCCGCGCACTGGTGGTACAACTTCGCGCTGCGTGCCTGCTCGGTCGACACGCTCAAGAAGGCGTCCGTCGACCTGGTCTTCGACGACCCGTGCTTCGTCAAGGCGGGCCAGGACCTGAAGACCTTCATCGGCACCAACCCGTTCCAGCCGAACTTCATCGCGACGCCGGGCCAGAACGACCCGACCAGCGCCAATGGGCTGGTCGCCAACGGCAAGGCCGCGATGGAGCTGATGGGCGACTGGAACAGGGGCACCCTGGAGACCGTCGCGGAGGACCCGCAAGCCCTCACGAAGTTCCTCGGCTGGTTCCCCGTACCGGCGATCACCGGCTCCGCCGGTGACCCGAAGGCGGCTCTCGGCGGCGGCGACGGGTTCGCCTGCGCCAAGAGCGCCCCGGCCGAGTGCGTCGAGTTCCTCAAGTACATCGTGAGCCCCGAGGTGCAGAAGGGCTTCGCCGCGACCGGCACCGGCCTGCCCGTAGCCAAGGGTGCGGAGGCCGGCGTGGCCGACCCGTCCCTGAAGTCCATCCTGGAGGCCACCTCCGGTGCGACGTATGTGCAGCTCTGGCTGGACACGGCCTTCGGCAGCACCGTCGGCAACGCGATGAACGACGCGGTCATCGCCATTTTCGCCGGCAACGGCACCCCGGAGAAGGTCGTCGACGCGATGAAGGCGGCCGCGAAGAAGTGACCTCCACCAACCCGACCCTCAGCCCCGCCGGCGGCGCGTCCGCGCCGCCCGCGCGCCCCGGCGTGCATTTGCTTTCGCGCCCGGGGCGGGGCCCCCCCACGACCGCGGGCGCCGGGCTGGAGGAGATCCTGTTC
>NZ_JBSFYQ010000017.1:0-150759 GCF_053599855.1 Micromonospora sp. NPDC005161 | reverse complement strand
CCATCCGTCGACGCCGCCACCAAGCCCGCGCCAAGGCCAGCCACTACACCCGACAAGCCCTCATCGAGCCATGATCACGATCCCCGGCTGGAGTACTAGGGGCCGGCGTGGTGGCCGGTGCCGCAGGCGCCGCGTCGGTCTTTGTCGTGACAGGTGCCCTGTTGTGGACGTCAGCAGGCATCACCTGACGCGCCATACGCGAAGGCGCAGAGTAGGAGGGCGGGGGAAGAGCTGGGCCCGGCAGGCCTATCTACGGATAGCCTCAGCCATTCACAGGCGGGCGGGTGCCGCCTAGGGCTGGGCGGGCCGGTGTTCGACCAGCCAGGCGGCGAACTGCTGGGGGGTACGAACGCCGTGGTCCAGGACGGCGGCGTAGATCACCAGGCCACCGATCTGGTCTGGGTAGCCCGGTAGCCGGTGCCACACGTCTTTGATCGGCAGGACCGCGTCCCACTGCTCGTCGGTGATGGACTCCCGCAGCGCCTCGTGCCGGGCGGTGGCGTGCGGATCGCGCAGCCACACGGACAGATCGATGCGCCAGGTGCCCGGCTGCCTCTGCAGGGTGATGGGCACGTGGTACCGCTCGTCACGGATTGCGCCGGTGCGGCAGCGCGGGCCGCGTTCGTCCCGGGCGCTTGGCCAAGGCAGGAGAGCCGGCTGAAATATCGGGACGTCGCTGAAATTTGTACGGAAAAGAATCTTGGCGTACTGAAATCTCCGGTGAGAACCGACACCCGTCATGGCCGGTGTTCAACGCAGCCAGCAGGTCGACCACCTCACCGCCCCGGCACTCCCCGACCACCAGCCGGTCCGGGCGCATCCGCAACGCCTGCCGGACCAGGTCGGCGAGGCTGACCACACCCGTTCCCTCGACGTTGGCGGTTCGCGCCTGGAGCCCCACCACGTGCGGATGCCCCGGGTGCAGTTCGGCGGCGTCCTCCACCAGCACGATCCGCTCGGTGGCCGGCACCATTCCCAGCAGCGTGTTGAGCAGGGTCGTCTTGCCCGACCCCGTACCGCCGGTGACCAGGTACGCCAGCCGGGCCGCGACGACGGCGGCGAGCAGCGGTGCCACCGGTCGCGGCACCGTCCCCTGGCGCACCAACTCATCGAGGGTGAACGGGCGGTGCCGGAAGGTCCGCAGGGACAGGTAGGGGCCCTCGGTCGCCACCGGCGGCAGCACGGCGTGCAGCCGGGTGCCGTCGGGCAGCCGCGCGTCCGCGTACGGGGAGCCGTCGTCGAGCCGCCGCCCGGCGCTGCCGATCAGTCGCTGCGCCAACCGCCGGACGTCCTCCACCGAGCCAACCGGCACGGCGACCTGGTGCAGCCCCGACCCACGGTCGACCCATACCCGAGTCCCGTTGACGAGGACGTCGGTCACCTCCGGGTCGGCCAACAGCGACGCCAGTGGCCCGGCGCCGACGAGGTCGTCGTCGACCCGGTCGGCGATCCGCAGGACGGCGGTGTCACCGAGCACCGCGGTGGTGGGCTCGGCCCGCACCGCGGAGACGATCGCCGCCGGGGTGACCGGGGTGGTGTCGGCGGCGATCCGTTGCCGCACCCGGGCGGCGAGTGTGTGCTCCTCCGGCCGGCCGGTCATGCCGCACCCGTAGCGGGCACGCCGGTGAGGTCGGAGACGATCCGCTGGCAGAGCGTGGCCAGCGGTCCCTTGCCGGCGGCGGCCGGCGCCTCGCCCCGTTCAAGACCGCGGCAGAGCCCCGGCTCGGGGCGCAGCGTGCCGGCGAGGGGAAGCCCGAGCGCCCGTGCCACCTCGGTCGCCCGCAGGTGGCCCGGTGCGGGGCCGCGTACCACCACCGAGAGCGCGGCGCAGTGCGGGGCGGCGGCGGCCACCACTCGCGCGGCGGCCGCCGTGGCACGCAACTCGGCCGGGACGACGACGAACGCCTGATCGGCCGCCTGCAAGGCGATCATGGCGGCGTCGTCCAACTGCCGAGGGAGGTCGACGACCACGAAGTCCCGGCCGCGCCGGGCAGCGTCGACGGTGGCGGCCATCGCCGCCGCGGGCAGGGCCAGCAGGTCGCCGCGGTCCCAGGAGAGCACCACCAGGTCGCCCCGGCTGGGCAGAGCCCGGACCAGCGCGGGGGCGTCGACCCGCCCGTCCGCGCCGGTGAGCGACGGCCAGCGCAGCCCGTCCAGCTGCTCCCAGCCCAGCACGAGGTCGAGACCGCCGCCGAGCGGGTCGGCGTCGACGAGCAGGGTACGCAGCCGCGCCCGGGCGGCGGTCACGGCGAGCCCGCCGGCCAGCACGCTCGCCCCGGCGCCGCCCCGGCCACCGAGCAGCGCGACGATCCGGGCGCCGGAACCGTCCGGCCGGTCCGGGCCCTGCTCGGCGAACCGATCGACCAGCCACGGCTCCGCGGCGGGCAGCATGGCGACGTGCTCGGCCCCGATCAGCTCGGCGATCTGCCAGCCGGGGTCGAGCTGGCCGGCCCGACCGACCAGCACCAGCCGGGGCCGCTGCGGCAATCGGGCACGCAGACACGACTGCGCCTGATCGGCACCGAGCAGCACCAGCGGCGCGGGAAGCCAACGGGTGCGGGCGGCGGCCGGGTCGGCGGCGAGCTCGACCTCGGTGCCGCCGGCGGCGGCGAGCCGGAGCAGGTCGTCGAGCAAGTCGCCGTCCTCCGTGACGACCAGCGGTAGCCGGCGGATCGGCGGAACGGAGGTACGGGGTGGCATCGCGGCCTCCAGCGGTCGGGCTCGGTTGTGCCGCCGACCCTGCTCGGAATCCGCCCCGCAGACCGCCCCGGCGACGCTGTCTGTGGACAACGCCGCGGGCTGTGGACAACGCCCGGCGTGACAGTTGATCTGCTATGTGCGTGGCCTGTCCGACCGACGCTCCGCCTCGATGGAACGCGCAGCGGGGCCGCACACATAGGAGCGGCCCCGCTGCCCTCGGTCAGCCGAGTCGGTCGGAACTGGTACGCGACCGGCACGAGCACCGACCCCGGGCGGCCGGCGGGGCGGGATGGTGGGTGACACGCCCGCCCGCCTGCACGTATAGGCAGGTCCTGTATCTCAGGCTTGGGCGGTGGCAGAACCTGTTCGCGAACCAGCAAGGTCGATGGCCTTCGGGATGGAGCGCCAACCCGCGCGGCTCGTCGCCTTCAGCGATGCCGTCTTCGCGATCTCCATCACCCTGCTCGTACTGGAGATCCATCCACCGCAGGACACCCGGCACCTGACCCACGGTCTCGCTGCGTTGTGGCCGTCCTACCTGGCCTACGCCCTCACCTTCCTTCTCATCGGGCAGGTGTGGGCCAACCACCACGTCATGTTCGACCACCTGCGCGCCGCCGACCGGGTGGTCCTGCTGCTCAACACTCTTCTGCTGATGACCATCGCGTTCCTGCCATTCGCCGCGTCCGTGCTGGCCGCCGCGTTCCGCGACGGACATGGGCAGCGGACCGCCGTGGTCTTCTACGGCATCTCGCTCGGAGTGGCAGCCACTCTGTTCAACGCGATCTGGGCGTACGCGCGCCGTGATCGTCGGCTGCTGGGAACCGTTGATCCCGCCGGCGCGAGAGCCATCAGCAGGCGGTTCCGGATCGCACCGTTCTGGATCGCCGCCGGAGTTGTGCTGGGTGCCCTGGTCCCCGTCCTCGGCGTGGCCGTGATCACCGCGTTGATCCCCTTCTACTGGTTGCCGATCGCGGGCGAGATCGCCCGGCCGAAGCGGCGGCGCGGCGGCGGAGGTCGGGAGTGACCCCTCCCGGGAGGGCGTTTTGGAGGACCGAGGCGACCTGTGACCTGGTGTGGCGCGCTCGCAGCGATCGCATCCCAGTCACACATCAAATGTCGGATCACACGCCGGCAGGCCGGTGTCCGGTCTCGGGACCTGCGTGACAGATCGGTATCAGGACTTGCGTGACACTCCGCCAATGTTGGCCACAGCGCGCGGTGAAGCTCCGTGACCGCCAGGAACATCGACGGACCGGACTCACTGACTCGGCTCACGCTCCGGGCACGACGCTCAATCGTTATACGCACACACCACGGACGACTACGCCGCACGTGTCCTGGAGGCGTTCGACCGCTCTGCCGCCTCCCTGCTGCCTCCGGTCGGGGAAACGCCGTCCCTGGACGACCTGGACGGGCAGGAGGACGACCTGTGACCTGCTACGGAGCGCTCCCAGGACAAAGGGACGACCCCCGTCGGGGGGAGACGGGGGTCGTCGAAGGTTCGGCTCCGGGGGGTCGAGCCGAACCACTCAGCGGTCACGGGGGGTGCAACCGCCGAGGGTCTGTCTGTTTTCCGAGATATGAAAGCTCGTCGTGCGGACAAGTCTGCCTGAGCGGGCCCGTCACGTCGAGTGGTGTCCACTCCACTCACTGCGAAAATCTCCTTGCGGAGTGTGAGCGTGATCACGCTGAGCGGAGGTGGTGGCGCCGGCCCGCAGGTCCGAGGGGTGGCCTGACCCCGGGCACCCGCCGACCATAGACCATCCGGCTAGACTTTCGCGCCGTGGGCCGAAGTGCCGCTTTCTTCGATCTGGACAAGACCGTCATCGCCAAGTCGAGCGCCCTGGCGTTCGGTCGGCCGTTCTACCGGGACGGGCTGATCACCCGGCGTGACGTGGTCAAGTCGGCGTACGCGCAGCTGATGTTCCGGCTGGGCGGCACCGACGAGCAGACCATGGCCCGAACACGGGACTACCTGGCTGCGCTCTGCAAGGGCTGGCCGGTGGAGCAGGTCCGCCAGATCGTCGCGGAGACGCTCCACGAGCTGATCAACCCCTACGTGTACGCCGAGGCCGCCGCGCTGATCGTGGAGCACCAGGCGGCCGGCCGGGACGTGGTGCTGGTCTCCGCCTCTGGCGAGGAGATGGTCCGGCCGATCGGTGAACTGCTCGGGGTGACCGATGTGATCGCCACCCGGATGACGGTGCGGGACGGCCGGTACAGCGGCGAGGTCGAGTTCTACGCGGCCGGCCCGAGCAAGGTCGAGGCGGTCAGCGAGCTGGCCACCGCCCGGGGCTACGACCTGGCCGACTCGTACGCCTACTCCGACTCGTACAGCGACCGACCGCTGCTGGAGTGCGTCGGCCACC
The DNA here is from genome assembly GCF_053599855.1 of Micromonospora sp. NPDC005161. Classification (NCBI taxonomy): domain Bacteria; kingdom Bacillati; phylum Actinomycetota; class Actinomycetes; order Micromonosporales; family Micromonosporaceae; genus Micromonospora; species Micromonospora sp. NPDC005161. The sequence goes on along the minus strand of NZ_JBSFYQ010000017.1, from coordinate 145,687 downwards.
CGAGTGTGGTCAACCCGGACCGGCAGCTGCGCAAGCTGGCCTCGGAGAACGCCTGGCCGGTGCTGGAGTTCCGCCACCCGATCCCGCTGGGCCGTCGATTGCGGGAGCGTCCCGCCGTCCCGGTGGCCGCTGCGGCACTGGGGGTCGGCGTGGGTGTGGCCATCGGCATCGCCTGGTACGGCCGGCACCGTCGCACCCGCTCCGCCGCCACCGCCTGACCTCCACACCCACCCTCCCGCGCAACACCTGGTGCCCGCTATCCGGACAGTGCCTGTTGCGTGGGTGTAAGCAGAGCAAAGGGCTCATGGACCTGTGGTGGGCGTATTGGCGCTCTTCGCGTTTCTTGTGAGCCACCACAACTCCATGATCGACAGGAGCGGGAGCGCGGGGTCAGGTGGCGGCGAGGATTTCGTCGCCGATGGCGGTGAGCTGGTCGGCGCCGACCTCTACGGCCGCCATGTAGTGGCGTAGCCAGGAGCGCAGACCGTCCGGGGTGCCGGTGGCGAAGGCGCCGGCCGAGCCGACGTACTCGGGTTCCCGCTCGCGGTGGCCGACGTCGACGGCGAGCAGGCCGCGCGGGTCGAAGCCGCTGGCGAGCAGCACCAGCCGCGCGGCGCCGCGGGCCACCACGCCGGACGGGCCGGCGAACGGGCGCAGGTTCAGCAGTTCCCCGTGCACCACGGCGGCGAGCACCAGCGGGGAGACCTTCGTGCCACCGGCGACCAGCCCGGCGAGACCGTCCAGCCTGGCGGCGACCACCGGGTCGGCGACCGGTCGGCCCAGCTCGTCCTCCGGCACCATGTCCCGGGCGGCGAGTACGTGCAGCTTCGCGAGGGCCTGCCGGGGCGCCTTCGGCCAGAGCTCGCTCAGCCCGGGCAGGGCACCGGCTACCCGCAGCGCCCCCTGGAGCACCGGGTCGGTGACGGTGCCGGCGCGAACCGCCTCGCGCTCGTGTGCGTACCCCTCGAGGGCGGCGCTGGCCACCGCGGACCGGAGGCTGACCTCGGCCGCGACCTGGCCGCCGTGCCGGCGCAGCGCGCGGTGCCCGAGCGCCTCGTCGAACCGCTCGCGGGCCTGCTCGACGGCGGCGGCGATGTCGGCGAGCGCGAGCAGCGGGGCGAGCGGGTCCGTGGTCACCCCGCCACGCTAGCGACCCGGCCCGGCCTCCGGGGCCGCACCCGCCCGCAACGCGACCCGGGCCACCGCCCGCCGCAGCGCGCCCGACGCGGGCACGACTGCGCGGGCCGTCGGGCGCGCGGCGGAGGCCGCTCGGCGCGAGGGAAGCGGGCAGCGGTCGCCTGCCGGAAGCCCCACGACTACCCTAGCGAGACGCAGGTCACCCGAGGACGAGGAGTCACGGCATGAGCGAGGCATTGGCCAATCTGCTGAACGAGACGCGCCAGTTCCCCCCGCCGGCCGAGCTTGCCGCCAACGCCAACGTCACCGCCGACGCGTACACCGAGGCCGCCGCCGACCCGCTCGCCTTCTGGGCGAAGCAGGCGGACCGGCTGGCCTGGTCGAAGAAGTGGGACGAGGTGCTCGACTGGTCGAACCCGCCGTTCGCCAAGTGGTTCGTCGGTGGGCAGCTCAACGTGGCGTACAACTGCCTGGACCGGCACGTCGAGGCGGGCCGGGGCGACAAGGTCGCCATCCACTGGGAGGGCGAGCCGGGCGACACCCGCACCATCACCTACGCCGACCTGCACGAGCTGACCTGCCGGGCGGCGAACGCACTGACCGAGCTGGGGGTCACCGCCGGCGACCGGGTGGCGATCTACCTGCCGATGATCCCGGAGGCGGCGGTCGCGATGCTGGCCTGCGCCCGGATCGGCGCCGCGCACAGCGTCGTCTTCGGCGGCTTCTCCGCCGACTCGCTGAGCAACCGCATCCAGGACGCGAGCGCCAAAGTGGTGATCACCGCGGACGGTGGTTACCGGCGGGGCAAGCCGTCGGCGCTGAAGCCGACCGTGGACGAGGCGGTGGCGAACTGCCCATCCGTGGAGCACGTGCTGGTGGTCCGCCGCACCGGCGGGGAGGTGGCCTGGTCGTCGAAGGACCTCTGGTGGCACGAGACGGTGGAGACCGCGTCGGCCGAGCACACCGCGCAGCCGTTCGACGCCGAGCACCCGCTGTTCATCCTCTACACCAGCGGCACCACGGCGCGGCCGAAGGGCATCCTGCACACCACCGGTGGCTACCTGACGCAGACGTCGTACACCACGCACGCGGTCTTCGACCTGAAGCCGGAGACGGACGTCTACTGGTGCACCGCCGACATCGGCTGGGTGACCGGTCACTCCTACATCGTCTACGGGCCGCTCTCCAACGGCGCCACCCAGGTGATGTACGAGGGCACTCCGGACACCCCGAACAAGGGCCGGTTCTGGGAGATCGTCGACAGGTACGGGGTGACCATCCTCTACACCGCTCCCACCCTGATCCGGACGATGATGAAGTGGGGCGACGAGATCCCGGCCGGCTTCGACCTGTCCTCGCTGCGGCTGCTCGGCAGCGTCGGTGAGCCGATCAACCCGGAGGCGTGGATCTGGTACCGGCAGAACATCGGCCGGGGCGAGCTGCCTGTCGTGGACACCTGGTGGCAGACCGAGACGGGCGCCATCATGATCTCGCCGCTACCCGGGGTGACCGCGGCCAAGCCGGGCTCGGCGATGACCCCGCTGCCGGGCATCGCGGCCGACGTGGTGGACGACCAGGGCCAGTCGGTGCCGAACGGCGGTGGCGGGTATCTGGTGCTGCGTGAGCCGTGGCCGTCGATGCTGCGCACCATCTGGGGTGACGACAACCGGTTCCTGGAGACCTACTGGAGCCGGTTCGAGGGCATGTACTTCGCTGGTGACGGGGCGAAGAAGGACGACGACGGGAACATCTGGCTGCTGGGTCGGGTGGACGACGTGATGCTGGTGTCCGGGCACAACATCTCCACCACCGAGGTCGAGTCGGCGCTGGTGTCGCACCCGTCGGTGGCCGAGGCGGCCGTGGTGGGCGCGACCGACCCGACCACCGGGCAGGCGATCGTCGCCTTCGCGATTCCGCGCGGCAGCACCGACATCGCCGGTGCGGCGGGTGAGCAGCTGATCGCCGATCTGCGCAACCACGTGTCGAAGACGCTCGGCCCGATCGCCAAGCCGCGGCAGATCATGCTGGTGCCGGAGCTGCCGAAGACCCGCTCGGGCAAGATCATGCGCCGGTTGCTGCGCGACGTGGCGGAGAACCGGTCGCTCGGTGACGTGACGACGTTGCAGGACTCGTCCGTGATGGAGCTGATCTCCTCGGGGATGAGCGGCGCGAAGGCCGACGAGGACTGACGGCAGGCGTACATATCGGAGGGTGGCGGTCCGTGCGGACCGCCACCCTCCGTCATTTCTTACGGGTACGACCCACACCGCCTCAGCACTGTCACATCGGTCAGTCGGAGGAGTCCGGAGAAGCTGAACGGACATACGCGGCGGGCCGCCTCTGTGCTTTGGGCCGGTTGTGATTTAGGTTCACGCAGGTTGGGAGAGTTCGACAGACATCAGATCGATGGTCGGCTACCTCAACGTCCTCCTCCCCGTGCCCGAGAAATGGAGCGGCATGAACCACAAACCGCAGTCCGGGGCGCGACGACGACTACTCGTCGCGCTGCCCGCTATCGCCCTCGCGGCCACGTCACTGACCGTGACCGGCAGCGCGGCAGCCCAGACGTCGTCCGCCGCCACCCCCCGGGCGGTGATCGGGGCCGACGAGCACTACATCAACTACGCCGAGCCCGAGGTGCAGCCGGACACTTCCGGCCGCGAGGTCAAGGGCAAGGGTGGCGTCTACACCCCCGCCGTCGACGATGCGCGTGCATTCGACAAGAAGCACGCTCGGGGCAACCCGGTGACCGCCCGGCAGCTGGCCAAGATCGAAGCGAAGTCGATCAAGACCGGCAAGAGCCCCCGGAAGATCAAGCAGTCGCCGACCACCCAGACGGCGAAGCTGCTGACGCTGCTGGTGGAGTTCAACGACCAGGCGAACGACGACTTCACCGGGGTGATGGTCCCGAAGACGGTGTTCGAGGACCGGACCTGCGTCCCCGGCACGGTGCAGAACGGCCCGAAGCACAACAACATCCCGAACCCGGCGACCCTGCCGCACGAGGACAACAACTCGATGTGGGTGCCGGACTTCTCGCCGGCCCACTTCGACAAGATGCTCTACAGCAAGACGGGCATCACCGAGCGGGTGCGCAAGGACCTGAAGGGGCCGGACGGCAAGCGGGGCATCGACCTGTCCGGTCGCACCATGCACAACATGTACCTGGAAATGTCCAAGAACGCGTACACGGTTGCCGGGCAGGCCAGCCCGTGGGTCACTGTGCCGCACTCGGAGGGATGGTACGCCGCCAACCGCTGCTTCCAGGACGAGAACGGCAACTGGGTACCGGGCCGTGAGCAGTCGATGAACGGCCACCCGGAGAACCCGGCCGGCGCCGGTCGTCTGGCGACCGACGCGATCGACGCGCTCGCCGCGACGGACCCGAACTTCCCCTGGGCCGACTACGACATCGAGGACCAGGCCGACCGGGACGGGGACGGCAACGTCTTCGAGCCGGACGGCGTGATCGACCACCTGGTGCTGGTGCACGCCGGGCAGGGCAAGTCCCGCGGTGGCGGCGCAGAGGGTGTCTACGCCGTCTGGGCGCACTCCTCCACGGTCGCCGGTGGCTACACCATCCCGGGCACGAACATCAAGGTGTCGAACTACATCGTGCAGCCGGAGGACGCCGGTGTCGGCGTCTTCGCGCACGAGTTCGGCCACGACCTGGGCCTGCCGGACCTCTATGACACCTCCGGCAACGCCGACTCCGACGTGGACTTCTGGGACCTGATGGCCTCGGGCTCGCACTCCGGGGAGATCTTCCAGGCGCTGCCGACCCACATGGGCATCTGGGACAAGTGGGTGCTCGGCTGGGCCGATCCGCTGACCATCCGCCCCGGGTCTAACCCGCGCGAGGTGAAGCTCGGACAGAGCTCGCGTACGCCGATCGACTCCGAGGACGGCATCAAGGTCGACCTGCCGGACAAGGTGACGACGCTGGCCACGCCGCACAGCGGCACGAAGATGTGGCACAGCAACAATGACCAGGAGTGGGCCGACGTCAAGCTAAGCCGTTCGGTCGACGTGCCGGCGGCTGCGGACGCCAAGTTCTGGATGTGGAACAACTACATCATCGAGCAGGACTGGGACTACGGCTTCGTCGAACTCTCGACCGACGGCGGTACGACCTGGACTGAGCAGAAGGTGTACGACGAGGGCGGCACGGTGGTCACCACGCCGGACGGCTACCCGGACCCGAACGGCCGGATGAACGACTTCGGCGGCAAGAAGTACGGCCTGACCGGCAGCACCAACGGCTGGCGTCATGACTACGTCGACCTGTCGGCGCACGCCGGGGCGACCGTGCAGCTGCGGTTGCGCCAGGCGACCGACGAGGCGTTCCAGGAGCGCAACTGGTTCGTCGACGACTTCTCGGTCACCGGCGGCGGTGCCACCACCTGGAGTGACGACGTCGAGGGCGGCGCCAACGGCTGGACGGCCACCGGCGGCACCTTCGTCGACACCACCGGCGCCGGCTGGAAGGTCTCCAGCGGCACCGAGATCCACGCCCAGTTCTACCTGGCAGAGTGGCGCAACTTCGACGGCTTCGACAAGGGCCTGAAGTACGCCTACGACACGATCTACTCGCACGACGCGTGGAAGGTCGACCGCATCTCGTACAACGCCCCGGGCATGCTGGTCTGGTACCGCGACACCGCGCTCGGCGACGTCAACCACGTCACCGGGCAGATGACCGCGCTGCCCAGCTACGGCGCGAAGGGTGGTTTGCTCATCGTCGACTCGCACTTCGACCCGTACCGGCGTAAGGGCGAGGCGGCCGTGAAGGACCCGTCGGTGACGGACAACCTGCCCAGCCGTCCGCAGTCGGCGAACGCGGCGTTCACGCTGCAGAAGACGTACCCCTTCACGGAGTGCCTGGAGGCGGCGGACGAGCCGTACAGCGCCTACTGCACGAAGTTCAAGTCCCAGCCGGGCGTGAAGGCGTTCACCGACGCCAAGGGCTGGTACCCGGGCATCGAGATGCGGGACGGGGCGGCGTACGCCCGGGACAACGACGCCTCGGTGGTGCTGCCGTCGCGGAACAACGCGCCGTACACCACCCGGGTGACCCACCCGGACGGCAGCCCGGCGCCGGAGTTCTACGGCGTGACCCTGGGCAGCGGCGCGATCGTGCTGGGCACCGGTAACCCCGGCGACCAGGGCGTCAACTACGGCGTCTCGCTCACCATCAAGAAGGCGGCACGGGACAACTCGTCCGCCACGGTGTACGTCACCCCGGCAAGGAACTGACCGCAACAGGTCTGTCGTCCGACGGATCAACGGGCGGCCCGCTCGGAGCACCACGCTCCGGGCGGGCCGTTCCGCATTCGGTCCCACCGCACGGCGTGACGTTCTCGTCGGCTCGGGCGCTGGAGATCGGGAACCTCATAATCCCGTGCAGAATTGATGATCTTGATAGAACCGTGATGTAAATAGTTGCCTGAGGCCACGACTATCTGGTCATGATTTGTCGCCCCAGAACCCTCCAAAACCACCTTCGGCCCGCTTGATCGACTCGTGACAACCGGCCGGACTCTCTGTAAAGGTGTGTGGCGCACATCATGACAGTGATTGCTTCGACGTTCACTGTCATGTAACACAGGTCCACAAAGGAGGAGACCTTTGAGGAGACGAGTCACAGCCGGTCTGGCCACCGCCACGGCCGCGCTGCTGGCGGCGGGAGTCGTGGCGACGCCGGCCTCCGGCGCCCCGGCGGCGAACCCGACCCCCTCATCCGACAATTCGGAGCACGGCCGGGACAACCTCCCCGACCCGAAGGCGGATCAGCAGCGGGAGATCCGCAAGCAGGCCATCGCCGACCTGCTCTCCGGCAAGGCCAAGCTGGAAACCCGCAACGGCTCGAAGGTCATCAAGATCAAGGACCGGTTCGTCGAGTACCAGCAGCCGCCGAAGGTCGACCCGATCTTCACCATGCTGGTGAACTTCGGCGACAAGACCGACCCGCGCACCGGCGGGGCAGCCGGCCCGGTGGTCGGCCAAATCCAGGAGCCGGACCGGAACTGGGACGGCGGTACCACCGACGACAACAGCACCTCGTGGTCGTCGAACTACGACCGCCAGCACTACCTGGACATGTTCTACGGTAGTAGCGGCGAGTCGATGCGGGACTTCTACCTGAAGCAGTCCGGCGGCCGCTACACCGTCGGCGGCGACGTCAGCGACTGGGTCACCGTGCCGTTCAACGAGGCGCGGTACGGCTCCAACGCCATCCCCGAGAGCGACGGCTCGTGGAACTTCGTCAAGGACAGCGCCACGTCCTGGTACGACGCCCAGGTCAAGGCCGGCAAGACCCCGGCCCAGATCAAGGAGTACCTCTCCCAGTTCGACATCTGGGACAGGTACGACTTCGACGGCGACGGCGACTTCAACGAGCCCGACGGCTACATCGACCACTTCCAGGCGGTGCACGCCGGTGAGGGCGAGGAGGCCGGCGGTGGCGCCGAGGGCGAGGACGCCATCTGGTCGCACCGCTGGGGTGCCTTCACCGACCTCATGGGCAAGGCCGGGCCGGCCGGCAACCTGGCTGGTGGCGTGCAGATCGGCGACACCGGCCTCTGGATCCGCGACTACACCACGGAGCCGGAGAACGGCGGCCTGGGCGTGTTCGCCCACGAGTACGGCCACGACCTCGGCCTGCCGGACCTGTACGACACGGCCGGCGGCGACAACGGCGTGGGGTTCTGGAGCCTGATGTCCTCCGGTTCGTGGCTGAGCCACGGCAAGGACGACATCGGGACGACCCCGGGCTACATGGACCCGTGGTCGAAGCTCTTCCTCGGCTGGCTGAACCACTCCACGGTGGAGTACGGCAAGGGCACCTCCCAGGTGACGCTCGGGCCGGCCGGTGACAGCGATGGGCCGAAGGCCCAGGCGGTCGTCGTCAACCTGCCGCCGCAGGAGCAGACCAGCACCTACAACACGCCGTTCGGTGGGTCGAACGAGTGGTGGGGCGGCAGCGCGGACAACCTGAACAACAGCCTGACCCGCCAACTCGACCTGACCGGCGCCAGCTCGGCCTCGATCAACGCCAAGGCCTGGTACGACACCGAGGAAGACTACGACTTCTTCTACGCCGAGGTGTCGACCGACAACGGCGCCACCTGGGCGTCGCTGAGCAGCCCGCTCAATGACGTCGGGGAGACCGGTCTCGACGGGTCGTCCGGCGGCAAGTGGGTGGACCTGGACTACGACCTCGCGGCGTACGCCGGAAAGGCCATCCAGTTGCGCTACCGCTACCAGAGCGACGGCGGCAAGCACCTGGCCGGCGTGTTCCTGGACAACATTTCGCTGGTCAAGAACGGCACGGCGGCGTGGACCGACGACGCCGAGACGCTGGCCGCCGAGTGGACCGCCCGGGGCTTCACCCGGATGGGCGGCTCGGTGACCGACTCGTACCCCCGCTTCTACATCGCGGAGAACCGGACCTACTTCGGGTACGACGACGCCCTGCGGACCGGTGGGTACAACTACGGCTTCACCAACACCCGGCCGAACTGGGTGGAGCGGTACGCGAACCAGCCCGGCATGCTGGTCTGGTACGTGAACTACGCGTACGGCGACAACAACACCTCGGAGCACCCGGGGTACGGCCTGGACCTGCCGGTCGACGTCCGCCCGGGCGCGATCACGGTCAAGGGCCAGGGCACCATCACCAACCGCCGTAACGGCTTCGACGCGACGTTCAGCCGGTACGACAAGCCCGCCCAGACCTTCCACCTCAACGGAGTGCCGGTCACCCTGCCGAAGCTGAAGGCCAACCCGGTCTTCGACGACAGCGCGGTGAACCGCTACTGGACGGCGGGCAACGAGCAGAACTCGGTGAAGGTGGCCGGCAGCGGCACTCAGATCGAGATCGTCAAGCAGGGTAAGAAGCCGACCGATGAGATGGTCGTGCGGATCAGAAACTGATCTTCAGGTGGGTGGGTGGGGCCGGTGGCGGAGACGCCGCCGGCCCCACTGTCGTATGCCCGATCGCATTGATCGAAATACGTCACTAAAAGCGCCTTCGGCCGATCCATGCTGGTCAGCGTCGCTGATGAAGCGCAGGGGTGTGACGGTGAAAAGCATTCCCAACAAAATCTTGCAATAAATCGACGCGCGCGTCTTCCCACCCGTCCCGGCAGTGTCTATGTTCACCATTGGTCCCACTAGTGGGATCGATCTATCACCGGCCCGTACCCCTGTTTGGGCCGGGTTCCCTCACACCGGAGGTACCACGTGCGCAAAGTCGCAGTGGGTCTGCTCGGGCTCTCACTGACGGCGACAGGCCTGGCGTTCGGACCGTCCGCCAGTGCCGCGCCGCAGCCGAAGTTGCCGACGGCCGCTCCGTCGGTCGCCGAGCCCGCCTATGCGGACCACGACCTGCCGAACCCGTTGGAGGACAAGCGGCGCGCGCTGCGCCAGGAGGGCCTCAGCGAGGTCCTGTCCGGCAAGTCCAAGGCGGAGAAGGTCAACGGCAGCACGGTCGTCAAGGTAGGCAAGACCCAGGCCGACGGGGTCACCGCCCGCGCGGCCAAGGCGGGTGCGGCCAAGACGAAGGATCAGTACGTCGAGCTCTCCCGGGAGCGGACCGACAAGATCTTCGTGATCCTCGCCGAGTTCGGCAACGAGCGGCACCCGAGTTACCCGGATCAGGACACTGACCCGAACACCGCTGGTCCGACCCGCTTCGATGGGCCGCTCCACAACGAGATCCCGGCTCCCAACCGGGCGGTGGACAACTCCACCGTCTGGCAGCCGGACTTCAACGCGGACCACTACCGGCAGGTGTACTTCGGCACCAACCCAGGTGACGAGTCGCTGAAGCAGTACTACGAGGCCCAGTCCTCGGGTCGCTACAGCGTCGACGGTGAGGTCACCGACTGGGTCAAGGTCCGGTACAACGAGGCCCGCTACGGTCGTTCCGGCGGCTACCCGTGCGCCTCGAACGTCTGCACCAACACCTGGGCCCTGGTCCGGGACGCCGCCAACCAGTGGGTCGCCGACCAGAAGGCCTCGGGTCGCACCGACGCCCAGATCGCCGCCGACGTCAAGTCGATGGACGAGTGGGACCGGTACGACTTCGACTCCGACGGCAACTTCAACGAGTCGGACGGCTACATCGACCACTTCCAGATCGTCCACTCCGGCGGTGACGAGGCCGACGGTGACCCGCACCAGGGTGAGGACGCCGTCTGGAGCCACCGCTGGTACGCCTTCGCCTCCGACCAGGGCAACACCGGTCCGGTCAACTTCCCGGCCGGCGGCACCCAGATCGGCAACACCGGCGTCTGGATCGGCGACTACACGATCCAGCCGGAGAACGGCGGCCGTAGCGTCTTCTACCACGAGTTCGGCCACGACCTCGGTCTGCCGGACGACTACAACGTCGTCAGTGGTGGGGACAACAACAACGAGCACTGGACCCTGATGGCCCAGAGCCGGCTCGGTGCCAAGAACGACGACGGCATCGGCGAGCGCGGCGGCGACCTCGGTGCGTGGAACAAGCTCCAGCTCGGCTGGCTCGACCACGAGACGGTCGTCGCGGGGCAGAAGCGCACGCTGACGCTCGGCCCGCAGGAGTACAACTCGCCGGAGGCTCAGGGCGTCGTGGTCGTCCTGCCGGATCGTGAGTACACCTTCGAGAACGGCGCGCCGTTCGAGGGGACCCAGCAGTTCTTCTCCGGCAACGAGGATGACCTCAACAGCTCGATGACCCGGACGCTGGACTTCACCGGGAAGTCGTCGGCCTCGCTGTCCATGAAGGGCCGCTACAGCATCGAGGCCGGGTTCGACTACATGTTCTTCGAGGCATCCCTCGACGGGGGCCAGACCTGGACGACGCTGCCCGGCACCGCCAACGGCCAGCCGCTGCAGGAGATCTCCGCCGGGCGGTACGCGCTGGACGGCAGCAGCAACGGCCAGTGGGTCGACATCAACATCCCGATGAACGTGGCGGCGGGCAAGGTCGCGCAGTTCCGGCTGCGCTACCAGACCGACGGCGGTGTGTCCGAGGGTGGCTTCTACGGTGACGCCATCACCGTGACCGCTGACGGCCAGACCGTGCTCTCCGACGGCGCCGAGACCGGCGCGGCCGGCTGGGCCCTCGCCGGTGGCTTCGAGGTCGTCGCGGCCACCTACACCCGCGAGTTCGACAACTACTACATCGCGGGCACCCGGTCGTACACCTCGTACGACAAGTACCTGAAGACCGGCCCGTACTTCTTCGGCTACGCGAACACCCGGCCCGACTGGGTGGACCACTACGCGTACCAGGAGGGTCTGCTGATCTCCTACTGGAACCTGCGGTTCGCGGACAACGACACGTTCGCGCACCCGGGTGAGGGTCGGAACATGATCATCGACGCGCACCCGCGGCCGATCTACAACCTGACCGGGGCCGCGTGGCGGGCCCGCGTCCAGGTCTACGACGCGCCGTTCAGCCTGAAGAAGGCGGACTCGTTCACGCTGCACCTGAACAGCCAGGCGCAGTACATCCGCGGTCAGGCCGCGGAGCCGCAGTTCGACGACACCCAGAAGTACTGGTACGCGGAGCTGCCGAACCACGGCGTCAAGCTCCCCGCCACCGGAACCAAGATCAAGGTTCTGGAGCAGGACGGCACCTCGATGAAGATCCGGATCAGCTGACACTGATCCCGCACCAACCAGCGACGCCCGGGCAGGTCACCTGCCCGGGCGTCGCCCTTTGGGTGACCTGCCGCACGCGCCAGCATCATCACTCGTTGACCCGCCCCCGGCCACTCGTGTCGGTAGGGGACAACCCGGGCTTCCCCCTGTTCAAGGCGACCACCAGGGCCGTCGAAGGCGACCGAGTCCTAGGCTGTCTGCCATGACCGACCAGCGCGGCGGAGCCGTCGACGAGTCCTGTGTCCTCACCGAGGGGCCGTGGACGCACCGCTTCGTCGGCGCCAACGGCACCCGTTTCCACGTGGTCGAGGCCGGGACCGGGCCAATGGTGCTGTTCCTGCACGGCTTTCCGGAGCACTGGTGGGCGTGGCACCAGATGCTGCCGGCGGTCGCCGACGCCGGCTTCCGCGCGGTCGCGGTGGACCTGCGCGGCTACGGCGCCAGCGACAAGCCACCCCGGGGGTACGACGGCTACACCCTCGCCGCCGACATGGCCGGGCTGATCCGCGCGCTCGGCGAGCGGTCGGCGACCCTGGTCGGCAGCGGCGTCGGCGGCATGGTCGCCTGGACGGTGGCCTCATTCCACCCGTCGTTGGTTCGCCGGCTGGTGGTACTAGGCGCACCACACCCGCTGCGGCTGCGCGCCGCCATCTTCGCCGACCCGCGCGGCCAGTTCGCCGCCTCCACCCCGGCGCTGAAGTTCCAACTCCCCCGCTACGAGCACGTGCTGACCCGGGACGGCGCGGCCGCCGTGGAGGAGATCCTGCACCGGTGGGGCGGACCACGTTGGGTGGCCGGGCCGGACTTCGAGGCGTACGCCGAGAGGTGCCGGGAGGCGATGCGCATCCCGCAGGCCGCGTTCTGCGCACTGGAGGGATACCGCTGGGCGTTCCGCTCGCTGCTGCGCCTGCACGGCTACCGGTTCGTCCGCCTCATGCAGAAGCCGCTGGTCACTCCGACGCTCCAGCTGCACGGCGCGTTGGATGTCGCCGCCCTGCCACGTACCGCCCTGGGCTCCGGTCGGTACGTCGTGGCGCCGTACGAGTGGCGACTGCTCGACGGGGTCGGGCACTTCCCGCACCTGGAGGCACCGGAGCTGGTGCTCGGCGAGATCCTGCGTTGGGCCAAGTCCTGACCGGTCAGACCCTCTGCTCCCGCAGGTCGGTGACCTCGGCGGCCGGCGCCCAGCCCTGGTAGACGCCGAAGTCGAACACCTCCAGCCGCATCGCCTCGGCCACCGGCCAGCGGCCACCGGTGTATTCCACACGCAGCCAGGCGTCGTGTTCGCCGAGCACGATGAACGGCTGCCCCTGCCAGGTGCAGGTGGTCCGCACGTACGCCAGGTCGTCTATCTCGCTCGCCGGCAGCACCCGCACGTACCGGCCGGCGCGGACCTCCTCGAAGCCCTCACCCGGCTCCGGCTGGTAGAGCCGGATGTCATCGCCGTCCGGGCTGGCCTGGTATTCCCGGCCCTGCCAACGGGCCACGTAGCCGTCCCGCATCATGCCTCACCGACCCGTCGCCACAGCACCGCGTCCGTGTCGAGCACCGCGACCACCCGTTCGGTGCCGTCCGCGCCGACCCGCCAGAGTTGAGCGCCGTACGGCAGCCGAGCGCTGTCCACCTTGAACTCGGCCACCACGTCGCTGCTCTCGCCCGGCGCGAAGCCGTTGCCTCGGAACGGCGAACGCTCGATGACCCAGCCCTCCATCGCCCGCATCGCCGGCTCGTTCTGACCCCCGTAGGGAATCCGGTAGAGGCTCGGCCGGTGTGCCGGCCAGCGCAGCACGTAGATCTCCTCGGCGTCCCGCGCGAACGGCGAACCCGGGTAGCTGAGGCCCAGCGCGTCGTACAACTGGGCCGGCGTGGTCAGGTGCGCCAGCTCCCCGGCCCGGTGCACGAAGCCGGAGACCCGGTCGTACCCCCGATCCAGGTAGTACGCGAGCTGGCTCGGCGCGATCGCCTTCTGCATCACGGTCGGCCGGGCGGGGTCGACCGCCGCCGGGGCGTACCGGGGGCGGGCTGCGGGCTCCGCCTCGACCGGCTGCTCCTCCGGGTCCACCTCCAGGTCGTCGCCGAGCCCCACCTCCGCGGCCCAGTTCGCCAGCGCGACGATCTGCTCGCCGGGCAGCTTCGCACCGACCGGGGTGCCGGGGTTGACGGCGAACGACCAGTCCTCGTCCGGCCAGCGCCGGATCAGCTGGGCGAACTTCACCCGGACGATGTCGACATCACCGTCAACGTGGTCGGCGAGACGCTCCGGGGACGTGTAGACCACGACGTACGTCTCGCCGTCCAACTGCCCGGTACGCCAGACGAAACCCGGGTCGCCCGGACGGCTGCCGCGCACCGAGTCCGGTGCCGCCGGCAGGAGCACGCGGGCCAGCAGCAGGGTGGACAGGAAGGTATCCGTGCTGCCGGCGCCGGCAGCGCCGAGCAGGTCCTCCTCCACCGTGTTGGCGGGCAGGAACTCGACCGGGGCCGAGGCCTCCGCCGGCGCGGGCTGCCCGTCGCCGACCGGGACCGGGCGGTGCCCGATGTCGTCGGCGTCGGGCCGCGCCGACTCCGGACCGCTCTCCACGTGAGGTCGCGGCGGTTGGCTGCCGAGGTCCGGGCCGACCTGCTCGCCGCCGACGTCGCGGCCGGCCCGATCCGTGCCGTTCACGCCGACGGGTGTTCCGCCGAGGTCGGCGGGATCCACCCCGCCCGGACGGACACCGACCGGGTCGTCGACGCGCACACCACCCAGCGCCGCGTCCGCCGGACCACCCTCACCCGGACCACCCACGCCCGAACCGGCCTCCGCCGGGTCGAACGGACGCGGACCGGAGGGCACCGGGCCGTACGGACGCGGGCCGAACGGGGGCGGGCTGGAAGGCGGTGGGCCGAACGACGGCGACGCCGCGGAGTCCGGGCCGGAAGGGGACGAGCCGAACGACGACGGGGCGGCGGACTTCGGGCTTGGCCGCGCGGTCGCGTCGGCCACGCTGCTCGCCTCGACCGGTTCGGTGAGGTCGCGGGACTCGATGATGGTGCCCTCGATGACGATGGGCGTGAAGCCGCGGCGCGGCGCGGGCGGGCCGGAGACCGGTTCCGCGATGGACGGAGGCAGCTCCTCCACCGGCTCGAACCGGCCCGGGTCGCCGGGCCGGCCGCGCGGGATCGCCTGCGTCTCGTCGGCCGAGGGAGCGGGCCGGGTCAGCGGCGGCTCGCCGGTGGCCCGACCGGGCGACCGGAAGGCGCGGGTCGGCTCCTCGGCGAGCGGGGCCGGCCGGTGGGGCGGCAGGGGCTGGGTGGGCTCGTCGTCCGGCGCCGGTGCGCGTACTCCTCTGGAGACGCCCGGGTCACCGGCTGGCGGCCGCAGCGGCCGGGTGGCGTCCGGATCCGGCATCGGAAAGGCCACGGTCGCGCCATCGCCGGCCGGTGCGTCGGCGGGACGGCGACGCGGAAAGGGCTGGCTGCCCCGCCCGAACCGGGACGGCGGCACCGCGCGGTCGCCGGGTCGGCCCCCACCCGAGGTCGGACCGGCCGCCCGATCCCGGCCGGACGCAGGTTCGAAGAAGGAACGCCCGCCGCTCTGGGCGCTGCCGTTGCCGACGGCCGGGCCGTCGACGTCGGCGCCCGGCCGACTCGGAGGCGGCCAGGCCGGGCCGGGAGCCGGCTGGTCAGCCGGGACGACACCGGGGTGGTCGGCGGGCTTCAACGGCGCGAACCGGGACGCGGCGGGCCGGCTCGTGGGTATGGATTCGGCGCCCGGACCGCCGGGTCGGGGCGGGCCGGTCGGGTACCGCTGACCGGCGGCGGGCATGTCCTCTCCGCGCCGCGACAGCTCACCCGGGCCCGGCGTTCGGGACGACGTGCCGGGGGCCGCCGGAGCGCCCATTCGGGGCACCGCGCCACGCGTCGGCGCGGGCCGCCCGGGCGGGGTCGCCACCGGGTCGGGCCCGGGCGACGTGGATCCCGGGGCGGTCGGAACGTCGCGACCGGTCACACCCGTCCTGGACCGGGCCAGGGTCTCCGCGCGCTCCAGCCGGGCGCGGGCACCCATGGCGCGGCCGGGCAGCCGGACGTCACCCCGGGAGAGCTGGGCGACGAACCAGGCCGGCAGGTATCCCTCGACGGGCAGCCCTGGGTTGACCGCGAGCCACCACTCGTGGTTGGGCCAGCCGACCGCGAGTTCCGTGAAGGGGATGCGCCGGTTGCTGCCGGGGTGCTCGCCGAGGCAGGTCCGCAGCGCGGCGGCGGAGGTGAACGCCAGCACGTGGGTCCGGCCACCGGTGGTCCAGGTGCCCCAGCCGGGGGGTGCCTGACCGGGCGGTGCTGGCGCGGAGACCGGCAACAGCAGATCGGTGCGGGACAGGAGCCGGAAGTACAGCTCCTGGTCGTTGGCGCGCAGCGCGTCCCGCATCGCCACCTCGGCCTCCGTGGCCGGCTCCCATTCGGTCACGGCCACCTCTCCTTCCGAGAACAGGCCACAGGTATCGCGTACAACCTACAAGGTGGTATCAAGATCACAATGGCTGGCCGTCGGCGGTCTGCCGGGACGCCCGTGAGGCGATAACATCCCGTCCCGGAGCCGACACCATACGGAGGCCGTCGATGTCCCGGTCGATTGCGCGTCCTGGCAGGGTTGGCGGCCACCCTGCTGACCGGCGCGGCCGCCCCGGCCGTCGCCGCCGGTGCCGCACTTCGAGCGGCTCCGGCCTGCGCCACCCCACTCGCCCCCGTACGGCCGGTCACGGCCCTGCCCTGGCCGCAGCAGCGGTACGACCCCGCACGGCTCGCGCCGCTGGCCACCGGCGCCGGGGTGACGGTGGCGGTGGTCGACTCCGGGGTCGACCGGGCGCACCCCCACCTGGTCGGGCGGGTGCTGGCCGGCACCGACCTCCTCGATTCCGGCGGAGACGGCCGCAGGGACTGCGCCGGTCACGGCACCGGCGTGGCGAGCATCATCGCCGCGGCACCACACGACCCGGCGTCGCCTTCCACGGCCTGGCGCCGGGCGCCCGGATTCTGCCGGTGCGGGTGAGTGAGCAGCAGGTGGTGCAGGGGCGCGAGTCGGGGCGTACGGTCAGCGCCCGCGAGTTCGCCCGGGCCATCCGCTGGGCCGTGGACCATGACGCCGACGTGGTGAACCTCTCCGTGGTGCTGTACGTCGACGACCCGGAGGTCCGCTCCGCCGTGCGGTACGCGGTCGACCGGGACGTGGTGCTGGTGGCCGCCGCCGGCAACCTGCACGACAGCGGGAACCCGCGTCCGTTCCCCGCCGCGTACGACGGGGTGCTCGGTGTGGGTGCGATCGGGGCGGACGGCGGGCGGGCAGGCTTCTCGCAGACCGGCCCCTATGTCGATTTGGTGGCACCGGGCAGCGAGGTGCTGACCGCCGCGCCCGGCCAGGGCCACCACCGGGTCGAGGGCACCAGCTACGCGACGCCGTTCGTGGCCGCCACCGCGGCGCTGCTGCGCCAGTACCGACCCGAACTGACCGCCGCCCAGGTGGCGGAGCGGATCGTCGCCACCACCGATCCGGCACCCGGGGCGGGCGGCGGGTACGGCGCCGGTGTGCTGAACCCGTACCGGGCGGTCACCGAGACCGGTGGCGGGCGACCGGCCGGCCCTCGGACGGTCGCCGCGCTCGCCGACGACCGGGCCGATCCGGCGCTGGTCGCGCGCCAGGCTCGTCGGGCGACGGCCCGGGACCGGGCCCTGCTGGTCGGCGCGGTGATCGGCACGACGGCGGTCACGGTGGTGCTGCTCGCCCTGACGCTGCCCCGGGGTGCCCGCCGACGCTGGCGGCCCGCCGACCCGGCCTGACCCTCGCACCCGACCGCCCCGCTCCCCGATCAGGCGCGGCCGGAGCGCCGACCCACACACGGTCAGCGCTCGCGGCCCGCCTCGACCAACCTCCCTGGACAGCACATCTAGGTCACTGGAACAGCCCGGTGTTCGTCTTCTCGGTGTCCAGATAGTCGGCGGCCGAGTCGTTCACCGCCAGCCTGATGTCGCGCAGCATCGCCTGAAGGTCGTGCGAGGCGGACCGCCACCGCGCCTGGCGCTGCTCATACGCCTGCCGGGCCTCGCCGGCCCAGCTCGCCACCAGCGGCGCGGCGTCCCGTTCGAGCTGGCCGAGCTGCGAGTCGAGCGTGTTCAGCGCCTTCTGGATGTCCACGCCTGCCTGCTGAAGCGCGGCGAAGTTGACGACCAGCACACCGTGGTCCATCGGATCTCCCTCCCGAGCGGGGGTCAGAGCGGCAGCTGGATGCCGCCGCGGTTGGTGCCGGCCACCCGGCTGGCCGCCTCGTCGTCCGAGACGTCGTACTTCCGGCCGGCGGTGCGGATCGCTCCGGCGGTTTCGCGCAGCGCCCGGTGCAGCGCGGCCTGGTCCTGTGACCACTGCTGCTTGACCTGCTCGAACGACCGCCCGCCGGCGCCGCGCCAAGCCTGCTGCAACACCTCCAGCTCGGCCAGCAGGCCGGTCAGCATGGACTGCAACGACTGATCCACCTGCTCGAACTTCGCGGCGGTCTGCTGCATCACCGCGGATTCTGCCTGAGTCTGGGACACCCGGACGTCACCTCGTTTCCTCGGTCGTGACTGGCCGTCGACGCGCCCACCCTGGGGGTGCGCCGCTCGCGTGGCCCGGTCGTTGAGCACGGTGGACGCGGGTCAGCGACGAACTTCGTGGCTGACGGTAGCGGCCCGGTTGCGGTTCTGCTACCCCTCGCCTCTCCCCTGTGGACAACCACGACGGACATCGGTCGCTTACGATGTGCCGCAGCCACGTAGCGGCGTGTGACGAGCCGCGGGAGCGGCCGACCGGCCGGCGCGGTCCACACTCCCTGAGGAGGCGCGGTGCCGGCGACAACCACCGGAGGGTCGCAATCGGCGACTGCGGTCGGGCCCGGGCCGGGTGTTGTCGCGCCAGCGATCGGGCAGGGAATTGGCCCGCCGGGGGCCGGGGCGGGCGGGTCCAGCGGCACCGATGCCGGAGTCGCCGAGCGGGGCAGCCCCCACCGCCGGCCGCCGATCGCCCGCTGGGCCTCCGTGGGTCGGCGCGGGGGCACCGGGGTACGCGCCGGTCAGCTGGTCACCGGGCAGGTCGCGGTGGCGCTCGTCCTCGCCGCCCTGGGCCGGGGCGTGCCGGTCACGGTCGCGGCCCTGCTGGCGGCGGTGCTGCTGGTGGCGACCGCCTGGGTCCGGGTCCGCGGTCGGTGGCTCTTCGAATGGCTGGCCATCGCCGCCGGGCACCTGACCCGCCGGCGCGCGCTGGCCGGGCCGGCGGGCCCGGCGGAGCTGCTCGGCCTGATCGCCCCCGGCACCGTGGTCCGCTCGACGGAGTTCTCCGGCGGGCCGGCCGCGGTGCTGGAGGACACCGGCGGCATGGTGGCGCTGCTGGAGCTCGGCGATTCCGGCGACCTGCTCGGCGACGCGTCCCGGGCCGTCCCCACACCGTCCGCGCTGCTTCCGCCCGTTGGGCCGGACGTGCCGCCGCTGCGGATTCAACTGCTGCTCGCCGGGACGCCGGCCCCGGTGCCGGCGGCGGGCGGCACGGTCGGCACGTCGTACCGGCAGCTCACCGACGGGCGGCTCGCCGGGCGGGAGAGGGCGGTACTCGCGGTCCGGGTGCTGCGGGTGGACGGCTGGTCCGAGGAGGACCTGCGCCGGGTGCTCGCCGGCACGGTACGCCGGATCGTCCGCCGGCTCCGGCCGTTGACCGCCCGGCCGCTCGGTGTGCCGGCGGCGCTGCGCGTCCTGGTCGAGCTGGCCCACCACGACGGCCATCCGGTGCGGGAGTCCTGGCCGGCGCTCCGGTCCGGCGCTCTCCTCCAGGCCACCTTCCGCCTGAGCCGCTGGCCGCGCGCCGACGGTGCGGGCGCGACCCGGCTGGTGCCACGGCTGCTGGCGCTGCCGGCGACCGCGACGACGGTCTCGCTCTGCGCGGGCCCGCCGCCGGTCAGCGGCACGACGGGGGTGCCGACCGAGCTGACCGTACGCCTGGCCGCCGGAACGGCGACGGAGCTGACCGCCGCCGCGGAGGCGCTGGACCGGCTGGTGACCGGCCTTGGTGGGGAGCTGAGTCGGCTGGACGGCGCGCACCTGGCCGGGCTGGCCCGCACGCTGCCGCTGGCTCTCGCGACGCCCGGTGCGCAGTCGCGGCCCGCGCTGGACGACTGGGAGCTGACCCTCGGCGGGGCGGGAATGATGGTCGGCACGAACCGGCACGGTGGGGCGGTCACCGTTCGGCTGTTCCGGCCGGAGAGCACCCGGGTGCTGCTGGTCGGCGGGGTGCGTGCCGCCCAGTTGGTGGCACTGCGCGCGATGGCGCTGGGCGCCCTGGTGGTTGTCCAGACCGGACGCCCCCGCGCCTGGGAGCCGTTCGTCCGGGGCGTGGGCGCGCCGGGCGGGACGATCCCGCTGATTCCGCCGGGTCCGCCGGTCGCCGACGGGGTGGGCACGGCGCTGCGGCCGTTGCTGCTGGTGGTCGACGCCGGGCCGGTGCCGGCCGACGCCGAGCCGGGTCCGCCCTGGCGGGCGACCCTGGTGGTCCGGGACGAGCTGACCCCGGCGGACGTGGACGCGCTGACCCGGGCCGACCTGGCGGTGCTGCAACCGCTGGACGCCACCGAGGCCGCGCTGGCCGGCACCGCGCTGGGGCTGGGCGGCTCGGCCGAGTGGTTGACACGGATCCGGGACGACATGGTGGCCGTGGTGAACCGGCGTGCGCTGCGCTGGGCGCTGCTCTCCCCCACCCCGATCGAGGCGCAGCTCATCGGACGGCCCGCGCGACGCTGAACCGATCCGATCGTCGATCGGCGGGTTACGCCGCTGCCCGGTCCGTGGCACGATCCCCGCCATGGGTTTTCTGAAAGGGCTGCTGATTCGGCTGGCCACCACGGCGCTGGCCTTCTGGCTGGCCACACTCCTCATTCCGGGCATCACTCTGGAGTCGAACTCCACCGTCGAGACGGTCACCACGCTGCTCCTGGTGGCGGCGATCTTCGGCGTGGTCAACGCGGTGCTCCAACCGATCATCAAGACCGTCGGTTGTGGCTTCTACCTCCTGACCCTGGGTCTCATCGCGCTGGTGGTGAACGGGCTGCTGTTCCTGCTCACCAGCTGGATCGCCGACCAGGCCGGGCTGCCGTTCTCGGTGGACGGCTTCTGGCCTGCCGCCGTGCTGGGCGCGCTCTTCGTGAGCATCGTGACCTGGATCCTCGGCGCCATCCTCGACCGGGACTGACCAGGATCGACCCGGACCGCCCGGGGCCCCGGCCGTGGCCGGAGCCCGGGCGGTCCGGTGACCAGAGTCCGGGAATTGGCCGGCGCGGGGGCCGGCCCTGGCGGCTAGCGTCATGCGGTGTTCTCGCTGACCCGCTCCGACGGCCACCTGCTCAGCACCGATCCCGCCCGGCTCGATCTGGATCGGTTGCACCGGTGGCTGTCCACCGACGCGTACTGGGCACTGGGCCGGGACCGGGAGACGGTCGTCCGGGCGTTCGCCGGCTCGCTGCCGTTCGGCGTCTACCGGCCCGGGGACAGCCGCCAGGTGGCGGTGGCCCGGGTGGTCACCGACGGCGCCACGTTCGCCTGGCTCTGCGACGTGTACGTGGACCGCCCCGCCCGGGGTCACGGGTTGGGCGGCTGGCTGGCCGCCGGCGTCCGCGACCACCTGGCCGAGCTGGGCGTACGCCGGATCCTGCTCTGCACCAACGACGCGCACGAGGTGTACGCACGGGTCGGTTTCGCTCCCCTGGACGAGCCCACGCGATGGATGCAGCTCGACCGGCGTCCACCGGTGACCCCGGTCACCGGAAAGGAACAAAGCGCGGTTTGACCCCTTACGGTGAAGGCGTGACGTCACTCCGCCTGGGATACCTCTACGGCCTCGGCGCGTACCTGCTCTGGGGCTTCTTCCCGCTCTACCTCAAGCTGCTGCGACCGGCCGGTCCGCTGGAGATTCTCGCCCACCGGATCGTCTGGTCGGTGGTCTTCGTGGCCCTGCTGCTGGCCGCGCTGCGCAACGTCGGCTTCCTGCGGGCGTTGCTGCGCCGGCCCTGGGCACTGGCCGGAATCGTCGTCGCCGCAGCCCTGATCGCGATCAACTGGGGCACCTACATCTACGGGGTCAACTCGGACCGGGTGGTGGAGACCGCGCTCGGCTACTTCATCAACCCGCTGGTGGTGGTGCTGCTCGGGGTGACGGTGCTGCGGGAGCGGCTGCGCCTGGCGCAGTGGGTGGCGCTGGGCATCGGCGCGTCGGCGGTCGCGGTGCTCGCCGTGGACTACGGCCGGCTGCCCTGGCTGGCCCTGACCCTGGCGTTCAGCTTCGGCGGCTACGGCCTGATCAAGAAGCGGCTCGGGCTGCCCGCCGCGGAGGGGCTCTTCGTCGAGTCGGCGGTGCTGGCGCTGCCCGCGCTGGGCTACCTGGCCTGGCTGACCCGGCGTGCCGAGTCGACCTTCGGGCAGGTCTCGGCCGGGCACACCGCGCTGCTGGTGCTGGCCGGCGCGGCCACCGCAATCCCACTGCTGCTCTTCGCCGGGGCCGCCAACCGGCTGCCGCTGACCAGCCTCGGCATGATCCAATACCTGGCGCCTATCCTCCAGCTCGGCTGCGGTGTGCTGATCTTCCACGAGCCGATGCCACCGGCCCGCCTCGCCGGCTTCGCGCTCGTCTGGCTCGCCCTCGTCGTCTTCACCGCCGACGCCGTCCGCCAGTCCCACCGCACCCGCGCCCACGCCCGCGCCGCCACCCCTCGCACCCCCGTTCCCGCACCCTGATCCGGGGTCAGGGGACGGCGTAGGACAGGACCGGGGTGCCGTCGGCACGTTGAAGTTCGACGCTGACCAGCTCGGCGTCTGTGAACCGGGTGGCGCCGGTGAACTGCAGGGCGTCGCCCGGCGCGGCCAGCCAGGAGCCGATCTGCTCGGTGGCACCGTCGGGCCCACGCGCCACCAACCGGAAGGTGTACGCCTTGCCGTAGCCGGTCCGCGGGTCGTACCCGCAGCGCATGGTCACCTCGGTGCCCCAGTCGGTGCCGGTCAGCCCGATCTCGGCGTGCACCGGCCCGGCGGCGGCCACCGGCCGCATGGCGACCATCGACACCTGCGGCCCGGGATTCCCCGGAGAACCCGGGGTGCCACGCAGCACCGTCGCGGCGCCCACGCCGACCACCAGCGCGAACGCGGCGGCGACCAGCCCGGTCAGCGCGTACCGCCGGCGGGTTGCCCACCGCTCACGCCGCCGACGGGCCCTGGCCTCCTCGATCAGCGCGGGCACCCGGGGCGGGGCGGGTGGCGGCAGGAACTGCTCCAGACCCGCCGGGTCGAGACGACCGAGCAGCCCGGGCAGGACGGCGATCTCGGCGACCGCGTCCCGGCAGGAGGCACAGCCGGCAAGGTGCCGCTCGTACGCCGCCCGCTCGGCGGGGGCCAGGGCGCCCAGCACGTACGCGCCGTCGTCGTGCGCGAACTCGCACCGGGTCATCCCGTCACTCCCATCTCAGCCAGGACCAACCGTAATGACCGCAGCGCGTAGTGGGTGCGGGACTTCACGGTGCCCGGCGGCACACCGAGCCGGGACGCCGCCTCGGCCACCGACCGCCCCTGGTAGAAGCACTCGACCAGGACCTCACGGTGGGTCGGGCTGAGCCGGTTCAGCGCCTCGGCGACGGTCCACGCCTCCACGGCGCGCTCAGCCTCGTCGATCACCTCCGGCGGTTCCGGTATCTCGTCGGTGTACACCTCACCGACCCGGGTGGACCGCCGACGCCAGGCGTCGATGGCGAGGTTGCGGGCGGTGGTGAAGAGCCAGGCCCGCACCGAGCCGCGTCGCGGATCGAGCGACTCCGGGTGCCGCCAGGCCCGCAGCAGCGTCTCCTGCACCAGGTCCTCAGCCCGCTGCCGATCCCCGTTGACCAGCCGGAGGGCGTGGGCGTACAGCGCCTCCGCGTGCTCGTCGTGCAGCGCGCGCAGCAGTTGGGCGTCGTGGTCGCTGATGGCGGTCTCCTCACTCCCGGCGCGCGTCGGGCGGTGCGTCCGCTCGTGAATACGTGCGGTCACGCCGATCGGTTCAGCCCGAGGTCAGACCGGTTGCGTGCGGTTGGCGCCCGCGGAGGTGTTCACGCCTGGTTCACATCGCGGCCGACGACCGCTCACCGCGTCCTCCTAGCGTCCGGCTGGTACGCCCGGCCATCGACTGATCCCGCGTGCCACCGACCTTCCCAGGAGGCTCCTTCCATGAGCGACCGTCCCCGGCTGCTCCCGCTGTTGGGTGCCACTCGCCACGGCAGCCGTGACGCCATGACCTGTCTCTACCGCTGCGGAAACGCCTGTGACCACCCGGTCCCGAACACCTCCGACAACGCGTACTTCGGTGATGTGGTGAACGCCGAGGTCTCACGGCGCGGCGTGGTCCGGGCCGGCGCGGTCGGCGCGCTGGTCCTCGGCTTCGGTGGTGCGGCGGCCGGCGCGGCGCCCGCCATGGCCGCCCCCGCGATCCCGGACGTCCCGGAGGCGTTCGGTTTCGGACGCCCCAGCACCGGTGTCGGCAGCGGCGCGCTGACGTTCAAGCCGATCCCGCCGAACAAGTTGGACACGCTGGTCGTGCCGAACGGGTACGACCACGCCGTGGTCATCAAGTGGGGTGACCCGGTGGTGCCGGGCGCGCCCGAGTTCGACGTGCACCGGCAGACCGCCGCGGCGCAGTCCCGGCAGTTCGGCTACAACAACGACTTCGTGGGCGTGTTGCCGCTGGACAAGCGCGGCAACCGGGCGCTGCTCGTGGTCAACCACGAGTACACCAACGAGGACCTCATGTTCCCGGGCTTCCCGGGTTTGGACGGGCTCTCGGTGGAGCAGCTGCGCACCGCGATGGCCGCACACGGCATGTCCGTGCTGGAGATCGAGCGGGTCGCCGGCACCGGGCAGTGGAAGCCTGTCGACAACGGCCGTCGGCCGTACAACCGCCGGATCACCGCGCTCGGCACCAGGTTCGACCTGACCGGCCCGGCGGCCGGCTCGGCCTGGCTGAAGACCGCCGCCGACCCGAAGGGCCGTACGGTTGTCGGCACGCTGAACAACTGCGCCGGCGGCGTGACCCCGTGGGGCACCGTGCTCTCCGGTGAGGAGAACTTCAACCAGTACTTCGTCGGCGCCGACGGGGCGCCGGCGGAGCTGAAGCCGAAGCTGGACCGCTACGGCATCAGCACGGCGTCCCGCTACCCCAGCGGCAGCCGCAAATGGGAGCGCGCCGACGAGCGCTTCGACCTGGCCAAGCACCCCAACGAGGCGCACCGGTTCGGCTGGATCGTCGAGATCGACCCGTTCGACCCGGAGAGCCGCCCGCGCAAGCACACCGCGATGGGCCGGTTCAAGCACGAGGGCGCGAACGTGATCGTGGCCGGGGACGGCCACGTGGTCGCGTACATGGGCGACGACGAGCGGTTCGACTACCTGTACAAGTTCGTCTCGGACAACAGGTTCATGAAGGGCAACTCCTGGGCTGCCCGCAAGCACAACCTGACGCTGCTGGAGTCCGGAACCCTGTACGTGGCGCAGCTGGACCAGACCAGCGCGGCCGAGATCGACGGCTCCGGCAAGCTCCCCGCCGACGGCGCGTTCAACGGCCGGGGCCGCTGGATCAAGCTGGTCAGCGGCAACCGTTCGTTCGTCGACGGGATGACCGCCGCGGACGTTCTCACCTTCACCCGGCTCGCCGGCGACAGGGTCGGCGCGACCAAGATGGACCGCCCCGAGGACGTCGAGCCGAGCCTGCTCACCGGCAAGGTGTACGTGGCGTTGACGAACAACACCAACCGGGGCGTCGGCAGCAGCCCGAAGGCCGACGAGGCCAACCCGCGGAACGCCAACAAGCACGGGCAGATCCTGGAGCTGGTGGAGGACCGCGACGACAACACCGCCGAGACGTTCGCCTGGTCGCTGCCGATCGTCTGCGGCGACCCCACCGACCCGTCGACGTTCTTCGCCGGGTACGACAAGACCAGGGTCTCCCCGATCTCCTGCCCGGACAACATCGCCTTCGACGCCACCGGAAACCTGTGGGTCTCCACGGACGGCAACGCGCTGGGCAGCAACGACGGTCTCTTCGCCACCGCGGTGGAGGGCCCGGAGCGTGGGCACCTCAAGCAGTTCCTGACCGTGCCGCTCGGCGCGGAGACCTGCGGCCCGTTCATCACCGGCGACAACCGCTCGGTCTTCGTCGCCGTGCAGCACCCGGGTGAGATCACCGGGGCCTCGGTGGAGAACCCGGCCTCCAACTGGCCGGACGGCGACTACGCCAAGCCCGGCGTGGTGGTCACCTGGCGCCTGGACGGCGGCCCGGTGGGCAGCTGACGTTGCTCCGGCGGTCCGGCGCTGGACCGCCACGAGAGGCCCTCTCCCAGCCGGGGAGAGGGCCTCTCGGCGTCCGGGTCAGTGGTCGGCGGCGATGCCGTCGGCGACGGCGCGGGCCACCGTGAGCAGCTTGGCCCGGACCACGCGGGCGGAGGTCATCATCTCGCTGGCGGGCAGCGCGCAGGCCAGCACGACCCGGCGTTCCATGTCCTTGTCCGGCGTGACCAGCACGGACGCGCAGGCCACCCCCTGGCGGAACTGGCCCAGCTCCAACTGCATCCCCCGCCGGTCGCCGGCGGCCAGGTCGGCCTCGAACGTCTCGGTGCTGGTCAACGTCGCGGTGGTGAACGGACGCATGCCGTACTCCCGCAGGTAGCGGAAGCGCTGTTCGGCGGTGAGGGTGGCGAGCAGGGACTTGCCGAGGGCGGTGGCGTGCGCCCCCTCGTCGAAGCCGGGGACCAGGTCCTCCAGGTAGGGCGACCGGGGGCCCTCGGCGACCGCCGTGAGGGCGACCTGGCCACCGACGAAACGGCCCAGGTAGTGGCTGTAGCCGGTGTCCGCGGCGGCCCGCCGCAGCGTCTCACCGACCGCCGGCGGCCCCCGGAACGCGGTCACCAGCTCCCGGTAGCGGTCGGCCACCTCCAACCCCACGATGTACGTGCCGTCCTCCCGACGGATCACGTAGCCCTCGTAGGCCAGGGTGCGGACCAGGTGGTACGTAGTGGCCACGGTCAGCTCGCAGCGCCGGGCGATCTGCTTGACGGTCAGGCCCTTCGGGGCGCGACCGACCGACTCCAGCACCCGCAGCGCTCGGGACACGCTGCGGATCAGGTCCGAAGGTTCTGCCAAGGGGTCGCGCACAACCACCTCCGCCGCCGGGGACTTACACCATATGAAAAACAGGCCCGGTGCGAAATGCCTGTTCGGGTCGAGGATGCCAGATCACCATCCACGCCTTGTGCACCGGCGGTCACCGGGAGTGGTCCGAGCGCGACTCGCGTAGGTTTGCCGGACGATGACCGACACCGCCCTCACCCCCGATCCCGACACCGCCCGCACCCGCCCGATCCGGGCCGGCGCCGGTGCTGTCCTCACCACCGTGGCCTGCGTGCTGCCCGTCTTCCTGCTCGGCGGCCTCGCCGTGCAGATGGGCGCGGACCTCGGGTTCTCGCCGGCCGGTCTGGGCCTGGCCGTGGCCGTCTACTTCGGGGTCAGCGCGCTGGCCTCGGTGCCCTCCGGTCGCCTGGTCGAGCGGTACGGGCCGGCAATGGTGGCCCGCTGTGGCATCGTGCTGGCCGCCGCGTCGATGCTCGCCGTGGCGGTGTTCGCCCGGTCGTATGCGGCGCTGGTCGGGCTGTTGGCGCTCAGCGCCGCCGCGAACGCCCTCGGTCAGTTGGCCAGCAACGCCGTGCTGGCGCAGCACGTCCCGACCCGCCGGCAGGGGCTGTCGTTCGGCGTCAAGCAGGCGGCCATTCCGGTCTCCACCCTGCTGGCCGGCGCGGCGGTGCCCACCATCGCCCTCACCGCCGGCTGGCGCTGGGCGTTCGTGGCCGCCGCCGGTGCGGCGCTGACGACGCTGCCCGCCGTACCCCGGCACGTGCCCGGCCGCGCCCGGCGGGCAGGCGCCACACGTGCTGGCCGGGCCACGGTGGCGCTGGTGGTGATCGGTGTGGCGGCGGCGCTGGCCGCGGCCGCGGCCAACGCGCTGGGCACCTTCCTGGTGGACTCAGCGGCCGCCCGGGGGCTCTCACCGGCACTCGCCGGTCTCACGCTGACCCTGGGCAGCGCGGTCTGCGTGGTGGCCCGGGTGGGTGCCGGCTGGTTGGCCGACCGCCGCACCGGCGGTCACATCGCGCTCATCGCCGCGATGCTGGTGGTCGGTGCCGGTGGGCTGGGCCTGCTCGCGTTGACCGGCACGGTGCCGCTGGTGGCCGGCGTGGTGCTCGGCTTCGGCCTGGGCTGGGCCTGGCCCGGTCTGGTGAACTTCGCGGTGGTCCGGCTCCACCCGCAGGCCCCGGCCGCCGCCACCTCGATCACCCAGACCGGGGTGTACGCGGGCGGCTGTCTCGGCCCACTGAGTCTCGGCCCGCTCGCCGCCCACCTCGGCTACCCGACGATGTGGACCACGGCGGCGGTGTCCATGCTGCTCGCCGCCGCTCTGATGCTCGTCGGCAGCCGCCTGCTGAGCCGCATCGCCGCCGGGGCGAACGGAGCCGGAGATCAGCTGGTGCGGTCGGCGATGTAGTCGCAGAGCGATTCGAGGGCACGGCGGGACGGGCCGGCCGGGAGCGGGGCCAGGCGCGCGCGAGCGTCCTCGGCGTAGCTGCGCACGGTCTCCCGGGCACGCTTGAGCGCCGGGCTCTCCCGGAGCAGCCCCAGCGCCTCAGCGTGCAGCGCGTCGTCGGTCAGCGGGCCGGTGGCCAGGATCTCCCGCAGCCGCACCGAGGACGCGTCGAAGTCGTCCGCCGCGCGGGCGTAGAGCACCGGCAGTGTGGGGACACCCTCGCGCAGGTCCGTGCCGGGCGTCTTGCCCGACTGCACCGACTCGGAGGCGATGTCCAGCAGGTCGTCGGAGAGCTGGAAGGCGACGCCGATCGTCTCGCCGTAACCGGCGAGGGCTTCCACGTGCTCCGGGGCGGCACCGCTGAACATGCCGCCGAACCGGGCCGACGTGGCGATCAGGGAGCCCGTCTTCTCGGCGATCACGTGCAGGTAGTGCGCGACCGGGTCGTCGCCGGCGCGCGGCCCGACGGTCTCCGCGATCTGGCCGTGCACGAGTCGGGCGAAGGTCCGCGCCTGCAACCTGACCGCTTCCGGGCCCAGGTCGGCCGCGATGTCCGCGGCCCGGGCGAAGAGGTAGTCACCGACCAGGATGGCCACCGAGTTGGTCCAGCGGGAGTTCGCGCTCGGCGCGCCCCGGCGCACGGCCGCCTCGTCCATCACGTCGTCGTGGTAGAGCGTGGCCAGGTGGGTGAGCTCCATCACCACGGCCGCCGGAACCACCCGCGGGCTGGTGGGGTCGCCGAACTGGGCGCCCAGCGCCACCAGCAACGGCCGGAACCGCTTCCCGCCGGCCTCGACGAGGTGCCGGGCGGCCTCGGTGACGAACGGGTCGGCGCTGGCCACACTGGCCCGCAACTCGACCTCGACCCCGTCCAGCAGACCCAGCACGGACGCCTCGACGCGGGGATCGGCGAGATGGAGGCCGAGCGCGCCGAACTGACTCGTGCTCGCCCGACCCCGGCGACCGCCGGAACCGGTGGCACCTGAACGCTGGCCAGCCGGAATCACCACGCATCAACCATGCCACACCCCTTCTACCTGCTCCGGGCGGGGGATACGCACGGGGGCCGGCACGCGAACGCGTGCCGGCCCCCGGATTGCCGAGGCTCTGGTCAGCGCACGAAGTCGGCGGCTCCGGTGGCCAGGTCGAGCAGCGGCGCCGGGGCGATGCCCAGCACCAGGGTGGCCAGCACGCCGATCATCAGCGCGGCGGAGGTGAGGCCGCCGGGCACGGTGACGGTCGGCGTGGACTCGCCCGGCTCGGACAGCCACATCATCACCACGACCCGCAGGTACGGGAAGGCCAGCACCATGCTGGTCAGCACACCGGCGATCACCAGCCAGGCGTGACCGCTGTCCAGCGCCGCCCCGAAGACCGCGAACTTGCTCATGAAGCCGCTGGTCAGCGGGATGCCGGCGAAGGCCAGCAGGATGAACGTGAACAGCCCGGCGAAGAACGGCGAGCGTCGTCCCAGCCCGGCCCAGCGGGACAGGTGGGTGGCCTCCCCGTCGTCGTCCCGGACCAGGGTCACCACCGCGAACGCGGCCAGCACCGAGAAGCCGTACGCGACCAGGTAGAACATGGTGCCGGCGAGCCCTTCGCGGCTCGGCGCCAGCACGCCGACCAGCAGGTAGCCGGCGTTGGCGATCGAGGAGTACGCGAGCAGCCGCTTGATGTCGGTCTGGGTGACCGCGAGCACCGCGCCGACCAGCATGGTCAGCACCGCCACCGTGCCGAGCACCGGAGTGAAGTCCCAGGCGGCGCCGGCGAACGCGACGTGGAAGACACGCAGCAGCGCGCCGAACGCGGCGACCTTGGTGCAGGCGGCCATCAAACCGGTGACCGGGGTCGGCGCGCCCTGGTAGACGTCCGGCGTCCACACGTGGAACGGGGCCGCCCCGGCCTTGAAGAGCAGTCCGATGGCGAGCAGCGCCATGCCGGCGAAGAGCAGCACCGGGCTGGCCGGCGACTCGGTCACCGCCGCGTTGATGGTGGCGAAGTCGACCCCGGCCACCCGACCCGGGATGCCGGCGGTGAAGCCGTAGATCAGCGCCACGCCGAACAGGAAGAACGCCGAGGCGTACGCGCCGAGCAGGAAGTACTTCATCGCCGCCTCCTGGCTCAGCAGCCGCCGGCGACGAGCCAGCGCGCAGAGCAGGTACAGCGGCAGCGAGAAGACCTCCAGCGCGATGAACATCGTCAGCAGGTCGTTCGCCGCCACGAAGATCAGCATGCCGCCGATCGCGAACGTGGTGAGCGGGTAGACCTCGGTGAGCCCGTTGCGCCCCTCGGCCTGCCGCCGGTCGTCGGCCGACTCGGCGGTCACCGCGGCCTGGGCGACGAACGCCCCGCCGCGCTCCACCGAGCGGTCACCGATCAGCAGCAGCGCCATCGCGGCCAGCACCAGGATCGCGCCCTGAAGGAAGAGCGTCGGACCGTCCACCGCGAGGGCCTGACCGGCGGTGATGATCCGGTCGTCGGCGTTGAGGACGACCATCGTCAGCGCGGCGAGGACGGCCAGCAGGGCCAGCGTCAGCTGCACGACGTGCCGCAGGCGCCGGGGAACGAAGGCCTCGACCAGCACGCCGAGCAGGGCGACGCCCAGCATGATCATGATCGGGGCGAGCGCCGCGTAGTTGAGCGACGGCAGTTTCAACTCGGTCACTGGGCCGACCTTTCGTTCACGACTGCGGGGCTCGCAAGCTCACTCCTCGCGTTCACCGATGCCGACCTTTCGTTCACGACTGCGGGGCTCGCAAGCTCACTCCTCGCGTTCACCGGCCTGCCTCCTGGACGGTGCCGCCCACCGACGGGGCGGGGTCGGTCCTGCCGATGTCGTCCATGGTCGCCTGGACGGCGGGGTTGATCACGTCAGTGACCGGCTTGGGGTAGAAGCCGAGCAGCACGATCAGCGCGATCAGCGGGGCGACCACGACCTTCTCGCGCAGGTTGAGGTCCTTACGCATGCCGTCGACCTCGGTCAGTGCCGGGTTGAGCGTGCCCTGGGTGGTGCGCTGGATCATCCACAGCACGTACGCGGCCGCCAGGATGATGCCGAGCGTGGCGATGACCGCGACCGGCTTGTTCACCGTGAAGGTGCCGATCAGCACCAGGAACTCGGAGATGAACGGCGCGGTGCCGGGCAGCGCGAGCGAGGCGAGACCGGCGAAGAAGAGCACCCCGGCGAGCAACGGAACCAGCTTGCCGGCACCACCGAAGTCACTGATCAGGGCCGAGCCGCGCCGGGTAATCAGCATTCCCACCACCAGGAAGAGCAGGCCGGTGGCCAGACCGTGGTTGAGCATGTAGAGCACCGCGCCGGTGCCGGCCTGGGTGGTGAAGGCGAAGATGCCCACCCCGATGAACCCGAAGTGCGCGATCGAGGTGTACGACACCAGCCGCTTGAGGTCGTTCTGGCCGACCGCCAGCAGCGCGGCGTAGACGATGCCGATCACGCCCAGCGCCAGCGCCCACGGCGCGAACCACTTCGACGCCTCGGGGAACAGCGGCAGGCAGTAGCGCAGGATGCCGAACGTGCCGACCTTGTCCAGCACGCCGACCAGCAGCGCCGCGGCGCCCGCCGGTGCGGCGCCACCGGCGTCCGGCAGCCACGTGTGGAACGGGAAGAACGGCGCCTTGATGGCGAACGCGAGGAAGAAGCCGAGGAACAGCCAACGCTCGGTGCCCGTGCTGATGTCGACCTGCGACAGCGCCTGCCAGTCGAAGGTCTTCCCGCCGACCACCCACAGCCCGATCACCGCGGCCAGCATGAACAGGCCGCCGACGAGCGAGTAGAGGAAGAACTTCACCGCCGCGTACTGCCGCTGGTGGCCGCCGTAGCTGCCGATCAGGAAGTACATCGGCACCAGCATGACCTCGAAGAACACGTAGAACAGGAAGACGTCGGCGGCGGCGAAGACGCCGATCATCGTGCATTCGAGGACCAGCAGCAGCGCGAAGTAGACGGGTACCGACCGCTTCGACGACTCCGCGTCGTGCCAGGACGCCAGGATCACCAGCGGAACCAGCACCCCGATCAGCATCAGCATCACCAGCGCGATGCCGTCGGCGGCGAAGGTGAAGCTGACGCCCCAGTTCGGGATCCACGAGTACGACTCGCGGAACTGGAACCGGTCACCGCCGGCGTTGAAGCTGACCCACATCACCACCGAGAGCACCAGCACCAGCAGCGACCAGGCGAACGCCACCTGCTTGGCCAGCTCCGGCCGGTGGCGCGGCAGGAACGCCACCACCAGGGCGCCGACCAGCGGCGCCACGGTGAGCACCGAGAGGAACGGGAAGTTGGACATTATTCGGCCTTACCTCCGTCGTCACTGCGTGGTCCGCCGGCGGGGGCGGCCGGAAAGAGGTCGATCACGCCAACCACCCGGCCTGCACCGCCAGGAACGCCGCCATCACCAGCAGCGCACCGGCCAGGATCGAGGTGGCGTACGAGCGGACGAAGCCGGTCTGCAGCCGCCGGAGCCGGGCCGAGCCACCGCCGACCGCGGCGGCCAGCCCGTTGACCAGTCCGTCGACGCCCCGGTTGTCGAGGAAGACCAGCGCCCGGGTGAGGAAGATGCCCGGCTTCTCGAAGACCGCCTCGTTGACCGTGTCGGTGTAGAGGTTGCGCCGGGCGGCGGTGACCAGTACGCCGGCCGGCTGCGGCGCGGTGGCCGTACCGGCCCGGAACAGGAACCAGGCGAGCCCGGCGCCCAGCACGGTGACCAGCAGTGAGAGCACGGTGATCACCGTGTGCGAGAGGACCGGTTCGTGCGCCTCCTCGTGGGCGCCCAGCCCGGCGGTCGCCGTCAGCCAGTCCGGGACCGAGGTGGCGAGCAGGAAGCCGGCACCGACCGAGCCGACCGCCAGCAGGACCAGCGGGATGGTCATCAGCGCGGGCGACTCGTGCGGGTGCTCGATGTCCTCGGTCCAGCGCTTCGGACCGTGGAAGGTGAGCACGAAGAGCCGCGTCATGTAGAACGCGGTCAGCCCGGCGCCCAGCAGAGCAGCCCCGCCGAAGAGCCAGGCGGTCCAGTCCGACCGCTCGAAGGCGGCCACGATGATCGGCTCCTTGGAGAAGAAGCCGGAGAACGGGAACATGCCGATGATGGCCAGCCAGCCCATCATGAAGGTCAGCCAGGTGATCTTCATGTACTTCGACAGCCCGCCGAAGCGGCGGATGTCCACCTGGTCGTTCATCCCGTGCATGACCGAGCCGGCCCCCAGGAACATGTTGGCCTTGAAGAAGCCGTGCGCCAGCAGGTGCACGATGGCCAGCGCGTACGCCGCGCCGCCCAGGCCGACGCCGAGGAACATGTAGCCGATCTGGCTCACCGTCGACCAGGCGAGCACCCGCTTGATGTCGTCCTTGGCCGCGCCGATGATGCAGCCGATCAGCAGGGTGAGCGCGCCGACGCTGACCACCACGAGCTGGAGCGCCGAGTTGGCGGAGAAGATCGGGTTGGACCGGGCGATCAGGTAGACGCCCGCGGTGACCATGGTGGCGGCGTGGATGAGCGCCGACACCGGGGTGGGGCCCTCCATCGCGTCCGGCAGCCACGCCTGGAGCGGGAACTGGCCGGACTTGCCGGTCGCGCCGAGCAGCAGCAGCAGGCCGAGCACCAGCACGGTCGAACCGGCCAGCGCGCCGACGCCGTTGAACACCTCGTCGTACTGGGTGGTGCCCAGGGTGGCGAACATGATGAAGATGCCGATGGCCAGGCCGGCGTCGCCGACCCGGTTCATCAG
Organism: Micromonospora sp. NPDC005161; assembly: GCF_053599855.1. Classification (NCBI taxonomy): domain Bacteria; kingdom Bacillati; phylum Actinomycetota; class Actinomycetes; order Micromonosporales; family Micromonosporaceae; genus Micromonospora; species Micromonospora sp. NPDC005161. Next base: position 111,510 of record NZ_JBSFYQ010000017.1, on the reverse strand, counting down.
GAAGGCCTTCTTGCCGGCGGTGGCGGCGCTCGGCCGCTCGTACCAGAAGGAGATCAGCAGGTACGACGCCAGACCGACGCCCTCCCAGCCGAAGTACAGCATCACGTAGTTGTTGCCGAGCACCAGCAGCAGCATGGCCGCGACGAACAGGTTGAAGTACGCGAAGAACCGGCGGCGGCCGGCGTCGTGCGCCATGTACTCCACGGCGTACAGGTGGATCAGGAAGCCCACGCCGGTGATCAGCAGCACGAAGACGGCGGCCAGCGGGTCGAACAGCAGGCCGAAGTCGACCCGCAGATCACCGACGGCGATGAAGTCCCAGAGGCTCAGCTCGACCGACTTGTTCTCCAGGCCACGCAGCTGGAAGAAGGAGGCCAGGCCGAGCACGAACGCGGCACCGATGGCGGCGACGCCCAACCAGTGCCCCCAGCGGTCGGCCCGCCGGCCGAGCAGCAGCAGGATGGCCGCGCTGACCAGCGGGATCGCCACGAGCAGCCAGACGCTGCTGAGCAAGCCCGTGGCACCGGCGTACTGCACAGTCTCTTCCACTTGCTTGCCCCTTAGTACTTGAGCAGGTTGGCGTCGTCGACGCTCGCGGAGCGTCGAGTCCGGAAGATCGACATGATGATCGCGAGACCGACCACGACCTCAGCCGCCGCCACCACCATCACGAAGAACGCCATGATCTGACCGTTGAGGTCACCGTTGATCCGGCTGAAGGTGACCAGCGTCAGGTTGGCCGCGTTGAGCATCAGCTCCACGCACATGAACAGCACGAGCGCGTTGCGCCGTACGAGCACCCCGGCGGCGCCGATGGTGAACAGCACCGCGGCGAGTACGAGGTAGTAGTTCGGCTCGACCGAGAAGAACCCGTCCATTACTTGTCCGTCCCCTTCAGCGTGGTCTCCTCGGCGGTCAGCTCACGCTGCGGAAGGATCGCCGGGGTGCTGCGGTCGGTCAGGCGGCCGTCGGGCAGCCGGGCCGGGGTGGCCACCGAGGAGGAGGTCGCGAAGACTCCGGGGCCCGGCTTGGGACCGGGATAGCTGCCCGGAGCGAAGCGCGCCCGCATGGTGGCCGGCTGGTCCATCTTGTCCTGCTTACGCCGCTCGACGTGCGCCAGCACCATGGCACCGACCGCTGCGGTGATCAGCAGCGCCGAGGTCAGCTCGAACGCGAAGACGTACTTGGTGAACAGCAGCCGGGCGATGCCTTGCACGTTCCCCTCCGCGTTGGCCTGCTCCAGGCCGACCGCGGTGGTCTTGTCCAGCGCCTGGTAGAGGCCGCTGCCGATCAGGCCGGCGAAGCCCAGCCCGAGCACGATCGCAGCGACCCGCTGGCCGCGCAGCGTCTCGATCAGTGAGTCCGAGGAGTCCCGCCCGACCAGCATCAGCACGAACAGGAAGAGCATCATGATCGCGCCGGTGTAGACGATGATCTGCACCATGCCGATGAACGGACCGGCCTGGAGCACGTAGAACACGCCCAGACAGAGCATGGTCAGCACCAGCCAGAGCGCCGAGTGCACGGCGTTGCGCGCCGCCACCATGCCGATCGCCCCGATCAGCGCCAGCGGGGCGAGGATCCAGAAGGTGACCGCCTCGCCGCCGGGCACCGAACCCGCCGCGGCGAGCACCGTCTCCGTTGTCATGCTCCGTCTCCCTTGCCCGCGCCGGCTCGCTGGGCCGCCTGCTCGGCGCCCGGGAACGTGACGCCGGGGTGCTCCTCGACCTGGTAGCGGCCGGGGCCCATCGGGGACGTCTCGGCCCCGGCGGAGGTGCCCGGGTTGTCCAACGCGCCCACGTAGTAGTCCTTCTCGCTGTCGCCCAGACGCATCGGGTGCGGCGGCTGCTCCATGCCTTCGAGCAGCGGTGCGAGCAGCTGCTCCTTGGTGAAGATCAGATCCTGCCGGTTGTCCCGGGCCAGCTCGTACTCGTTGCTCATGGTGAGCGAACGGGTCGGGCAGGCCTCGATGCACAACCCGCAGAAGATGCACCGGGCGTAGTTGATCTGGTAGACGCTGGCGTACCGCTCGCCCGGCGAGAAACGCTGCTCGTCGGTGTTGTCGCCACCCTCGACGAAGATCGCGTCCGCCGGGCAGGCCCAGGCGCACAGCTCACAGCCGATGCACTTCTCCAGCCCGTCCGGGTGCCGGTTGAGGATGTGCCGCCCGTGGTAGCGCGGCGCCGACACCGGCGGCTTGAACGGGTAGTCGGTGGTGACGACCTTCCTGAACATGTGCGAGAAGGTGACCCCGAAGCCCTTGAACGTTCCGGTGATCGTGCCCACGTCACACCTCCCTGGAGTCCGAGCCGGTGGCGATGTTGGCCGGCTCCCGCTCGGCGACCACGCGCGTGATACGCGGGCTCGGTGGTACCTGAAGATCCATCGGTGGCAGCGGGAAGCTCCCGTACGGGCGGCTGTCCACCTGTTCCTGCGTCGTCGGCTTCGGCTGCGGTCGGCGGCTGGGCCAGAACAGCGTGGCGATCAGCAGGATGCCGGCCGGGATGCCGACCGCGATCATCTTGCCGCGCGCGTCCCAGTCCTCGATGGAACGCAGGCCCGACAGGACCAGGATCCAGACCAGGTTGATCGGCAGCAGCACCTTCCAGCCGAAGCGCATGAACTGGTCGTACCGCAGCCGAGGCAGCGTGCCGCGCAGCCACACGAAGACGAAGACCAGCGCGATCACCTTGCCGAAGAACCAGAGCATCGGCCACCAACCGGAGTTGGCGCCCTCCCAGATGGTGATCGGCCACGGCGCACGCCAACCGCCGAGGAACAGCGTGGTGGTGACCGCGGACATGGTCACCATCGCGACGTACTCGCTGAGCATGAAGAGCGCGAACTTCAGCGAGCTGTATTCCGTCATGAAGCCGGCGACCAGCTCCGACTCGGCCTCGGGCAGGTCGAACGGCGCCCGGTTGGTCTCACCCACGGTGGCGATGAAGAAGATGATGAAGCTGGGCAGCAGCAGGATCGCGTACCAGCCCGGCGCCGGGATCTGCTGGCCGAAGATGGACAGCTGGGTGCCGTGGCCCTGGGCGGCGACGATCCCACTGGTGCTCATCGTGCCGGCGGTCATGAACACCGCCACGATGGAGAGCCCCATGGCGACCTCGTAGGAGATCATCTGGGCGCTCGACCGCAGGCCGCCGAGGAGCGGGTACGTCGAGCCGGAGGCCCACCCGCCCAGCACGATGCCGTAGACGCCCATCGAGGAGCAGGCCAGCAGCAACAGCACCGCCACCGGCACGTCGGTGACCTGCAGCGGCGTGTGGTGGCCGAAGATGCTCACCATCGGGCCGAACGGCACCACCGCCAGCGCGGTGACCGCGCAGATCACCGAGATGGTCGGGGCGAAGAAGTAGACGACCTTGTCGGCCGCCTTCGGCAGGATGTCCTCCTTGAAGGCCATCTTCAAACCGTCGGCGAGGGTCTGCAGCAGGCCGAACGGGCCGACCTGGTTGGGGCCGGGCCGCACCTGCATGTAGCCCACCACGCGCCGCTCGAACCAGACGCCGAGCAGGGTGGCCACCAGACCGAAGGCGAACGCAAAGACGATCTTGATGAGAACCAGCCACCACGGATCCCGACCGAAGTCGGCCAGCGTCGGGTCCTGGGCCAGGTAAGACGGGCTCACTGGTTACCCCCAGCGTTGAGGAGCGGACCCGGGAGACCGGCCTCGTCCGCCGCCACCCGCCCGGCCGGGACGGCCGCGCTCGGTGCGGGGACGGAGATCCGGACGACCGCGCCGGACGTCGCCCCAAGGCTGCGTCGAACGGTCGAACCCGGTGAGTTGGTCGGCAGCCAGACCACGTCGTCCGGCATCTCGGTGAGCTCCGCCGGCAGGGTCAGCGCCCCCCGGTCCGTGCCCACCGTGACCGGGTCGCCATCGGCGACCCCGAGCGCCTCGGCGGTGCCCTTGCCCAGCCGGACCACCGGCGGGCGGGCGGTGCCGGCGAGGTGCTCGTCGCCGTCGATCAGGGTGCCCAGGTCGACAAGCTGGTGCCAGGTGGCCAGCACGGCCTCCCCGGCGCCCGGGCGCGGCGCCGTACCCGGCGCCACCGACGGCGGCGCCGGCCGCTGGGTGCGGGTCGCCGGCAGCGTGCCCAGCTCGCGGCGCACGCTCGGCACGTCCGCGGTGCCGAGCCGCACGTCGAGCAGCGCGGCCAGCGCGTCGAGCACCCGACCGTCGGTCATCGCCGCGGTCTGCAGCACCGCCTCGAACGGACGAAGCCGACCCTCCCAGTCCAGGAAGCTGCCGGCCTTCTCGACCACCGGGGCGATCGGGAGCACCACGTTGGCCCGCCGGGTCACCGCGCTGCCGCGCAGTTCCAGGCTGACCAGGAACGGCACCGCGTCCAGGGCGGTCTCGGCGAGCCGCGGGTCGGCCAGGTCGGCCGGGTCGACCCCGCCGACCACCAGCGCGCCGAGCTGCCCGTTCGCCGCAGCCGCCAGGATCTGATCGGTGTCCCGACCGGCCTGGCTCGGGATCACCCCGGCCGGGATGTCCCACGCCTCGCCCAGCTCGGCGCGGGCGGCCGGCTCGGTGACCAGCCGTCCACCGGGGAGCAGGTTGGGCAGGCAGCCCGCGTCGACCGCGCCGCGGTCACCCGCGCGCCGCGGCACCCAGACCAGCTTCGCGCCGGTACGCCGAGCCACGTCCGCCGCGGCGGAGAGCCCGCCCGGCACAGTGGCCAGCCGCTCGCCGACGATCAGGATCGCGCCCGGCGCGCTCAGCGCCTCGGCGACCGTGGCGTGCTCGGCGAGCACGCTCGCCTCCTCGCCCGGCACCACCCGGGCCAGCTTGGCACCGAGCTTCTCCAGGCCGCGGGTGGCGAACGGCGCCAGCGCGTACACCGTCAGGGTCTTCTTCAGGTACGCCTTGCGCAGCCGCAGGAAGAGGATCGGGCACTCCTCCTCCGGTTCCAGGCCGACCAGCACCACCGCCGGCGCGTTCTCCACGTCGGTGTAGGTGACGTCGGTGACCCCGGCGACCGAGCTGGCCAGGAAGTCGGACTCCTCGCGGGAGACCGGTCGGGCCCGGAAGTCGATGTCGTTGGTGTTCAGCGCGACCCGGGCGAACTTCGCGTACGCGTAGGCGTCCTCGACGGTCAGCCGACCACCGGTGAGCACCGCCGTGCCCTGCCCGCTCTCGCGGGCCGCGTGCAGCCCCTCGGCGGCCACGGTGAGCGCCTCACTCCAGGAGGCCTCGCGCAGCTCGCCGGTGCGCTCGTCGCGGACCAGCGGGGTGGTCAGCCGGTCGGTGGCCCGGGCGTACTGGAAGCCCCACCGGCCCTTGTCGCAGTTCCACTCCTCGTTCACCGCCGGCTCGTCGCCCGCCAGCCGGCGCAGCACCTTGCCGCGCCGCCAGTCGGTGCGCTGCCCGCAGCCCGCCGAGCAGTGCTCGCAGACGCTCGGGCTGGAGACCAGGTCGAACGGCCGGGCACGGAACCGGTACTGGGCACCGGTCAGCGCGCCCACCGGGCAGATCTGCACGGTGTTGCCGGAGAAGTAGGAGTTGAACGGCACGTCACCCGCGTCGCCCTCCGCGCCGTACGCGTCGTCCCGGTAGATGTTGATCTCCTCGGTGGACGACCGGCCCATCAGGTCGATGAACTTGTCGCCGGCGATCTCCTCGGAGAACCGGGTGCAGCGCTGGCAGAGCACGCAACGCTCGCGGTCCAGCAGCACCTGGCTGCTGATCGCCATCGGCTTCTCGTACTCCCGCTTGTGCTCGTGGAAGCGCGAGTCGGTGCGGCCGGTGGACATCGCCTGGTTCTGCAGGGGGCACTCGCCGCCCTTGTCACACATCGGGCAGTCCAGGGGGTGGTTGAGGAGCAGCAGCTCCATCACCCCCTCCTGCGCCTTCTTGGCCACCGGGGAGGTGAGCTGGGTGCGGACCACCATGCCGTCGGCGACGGCCTGTGTGCAGGAGGCGACCGGCTTGCGCTGCCCCTCCACCTCGACCAGGCACTGCCGACACGCGCCGGCCGGTGCCAGCAGCGGGTGGTCGCAGAACCGGGGGATCTCGGTGCCCATCTGCTCGGCAACCCGGATCAGCAGTGTCCCCTTGGGGGCGGTGACCTCGACGCCGTCGATGGTGAGGGTGACCGTGTCGGTCTGCTTGGCTACGTCCGTCATCAGTGAGCTCCAACCAGCTGCTTGTCGGAGAGCTTCGGCGCGGTACGTCCCTCGATGTAGTCGAGGTAGTCCTGCTTGAAGTACTTCAGTGACGAGGTCACCGGGCTGGTCGCGCCGTCACCCAGGCCGCAGAACGAGCGGCCGAGGATGTTGTCGCAGGTGTCCAGCAGGGTGTCCAGGTCCTCGTGGGTGCCCTGGCCGGCGAGGATCCGCCGGTAGACCCGGACCATCCAGTAGTTGCCCTCCCGGCACGGGGTGCACTTGCCGCACGACTCGTGGTGGTAGAACTCCAGCCACCGGTAGGTCGCGTAGACCGGGCAGTCCTGGTCGGAGAAGATCTGGGTGGCCGTGGTGCCGAGGATCGACCCGGCTGCCGCCACCCCCTCGAAGTCCAGCGGCACGTCCAGATGCTCGGCGGCGAGCAGCGGGGTGGACGAACCGCCCGGGGTCCAGAACCTCAGGTTGTGCCCGGGCTGCATCCCGCCGGCCAGCTCCAGCAGCTCGCGCAGCGTGACGCCCATCGAGCACTCGTACTGGCCGGGGTTGGCGATCCGGCCGGAGAGCGAGTAGATCATCGGCCCGGACGACTTCTCGGTGCCCATGGTCTTCCACCAGTCGGCCCCGCCGAGCACGATCGGCGGCACGCTGGCGATGGTGCCGACGTTGTTCACCACCGTCGGGCTGGCGTACAGGCCGTGGGTGGCCGGGAACGGCGGGCGCAGCCGGGGCTGGCCCCGGAACCCCTCCAGCGAGTCCAGCAGCGCCGTCTCCTCGCCGCAGATGTACGCCCCGGCGCCCGAGTGCACCACCAGCTCCAGGTCGTAGCCGCTGCCCAGGATGTTGCGGCCGAGGTAGCCCTTGTCGTACGCCTCCTGGACCGCGTTGCGCAGCCGGCGCGCGGCGTGCACCGCCTCGCCCCGGATGTAGATGTAGGCGCGGTTGGCCCGGATCGCGTACGAAGCGATGATCACGCCCTCGACCAGGGAGTGCGGGTCGTGGGTCATCAGCGGCAGGTCCTTGCAGGTGCCCGGCTCGCCCTCGTCGGCGTTGACCACCAGGTAGTGCGGCTTGCCGTCGCCCTGCGGGATGAAGCCCCACTTGAGACCGGTGGGGAAGCCCGCGCCGCCCCGGCCACGCAGCCCGGAGTCCTTGATGAGCTGGATCAGGTCGTCCGGGTGGGCCTTGAGCGCCTTGCGCAGCGCAGCGTAGCCGTCCAGCTGCTCGTACGTGCCGATCCGCCAGGCGTCCGGCGACAGCCAGCGCTTGGTCAGCACCGGCGTCAGCTTGGCCAGCGTCTCCGGGCGGGGAGTGGTCACTTCTGGGCCCCCGTTTCGCTCGCGACGGTGGAGGTCGCGCCATCGGCGCTCGCCGACGCTTCGTTGAGGTTGCGCTCCTGCGCGCCGGTGGAGTCACCGGCGGGCTTGCCGTCACCGGCCGGCGCGTTGGTCGCCACACCGGCGGCCTCCGCCTCCTGCGCGTCGCGCGGGGTCGGCGGGGAGATCTCCGCCGGCTGGCCGGCGCCGGCGTTGCCGGGCGTACCCGTCGGAGCGGACGCCCCGTCGCCACCCTTCACCGGGCTGACCTGCGGGGCGGGCGCCTCAACGGGCGTCGCGGCGGCCTCGGCGGCCTTCGCCTTGGCGGCCGCCTTGTCCGCCTCCGCCTTGCTGCGGATCGGGGTGTTCGGGTCGAAGCCCGGCACCGAGACGCCGTGCTGCTGCGCCAGCCGCAACCCGCGCAGGGTGGGCTCGCCCGGCCCGCCGTCGGCGACCGCGCCGTCCCGCTCGTCGGCGAAACCGGCGAGCTGGACCGCCATCTCCTTGAGCGTGCAGAGCCGGGCGCCGCGGGTCGGCATCGGCCGGCCGCCGGCGCGCAGCTCATCGACCACGCCGACCGCGGTGGACGAGTCCACGCCGTCGAAGAAGTCGTAGTTGACGGTCATCACCGGGCCGTAGTCGCAGGCCGCCAGGCACTCGGCGTGCTCCAGGGTGATCTTCCCGTCGGCGGTGGTCTCGTCGTGCCCGACACCGAGGTGCTCGGCGAGGGTGTCGTAGACCTCCTGGCCGCCGAGCACGTTGCACATCGTGTTGGTGCAGACGCTGACCAGGAAGTCGCCGGTCGGCTTGCGCTTGTACATGGTGTAGAAGGTGGCTACCGCGCCGACCTGGGCCTTGTTCAGCCCGAGCACCTCGGCGCAGAACGCGACACCGGCCGGAGAGACGTACCCCTCCTCCGACTGGACCAGGTGCAGCAGCGGCAGCAGCGCCGAGCGGGACCGGTCCGCCGGGTAGCGGGCGATGATCTCGCGCGCCCGCTCGCGCGTCGTGTCAGTGAAAGTCATCGGTCACAACCACCCATCACGGGGTCCAGCGAGGCGCCGCCGGCGATCACGTCGGCGATCAGGCCGCCCTCGGCCATCGCCGGGAGAGCCTGGAGGTTGACGAAGCTCGGTTCCCGGTAGTGCACCCGGTACGGCCGGGTGCCACCGTCGGAGACCGCGTGCACGCCCAACTCGCCGCGGGGCGACTCGATGCCGACGTACACCTGGCCCGGCGGGACCCGGAAGCCCTCGGTGACCAGCTTGAAGTGGTGGATCAGCGACTCCATCGACTGACCCATGATCTTCGCGACGTGCTCCAGCGAGTTGCCCATGCCGTCGACGCCGATGGCCAACTGCGCCGGCCAGGCGATCTTGCGGTCGGCGACCATCACCGGGCCCGGCCGGAGCCGGTCCAGCGCCTGCTCGACCAGCTTCATCGACTCCCGGATCTCGGCGAGCCGGACCAGGTAGCGGCCCCACACGTCGCCGTCGGGGTGGGTCGGCACGTCGAACTCGTACGTCTCGTAACCGCAGTACGGCATGGTCTTACGCAGGTCCCAGGCCAACCCGGCGGAACGCAGCACAGGCCCGGTGATGCCGAGCGCCACGCAGCCGGTCACGTCCAGCACCGCGACGTTCTGCGTCCGCTCGGTCCAGATCGGCTGGCCGGAGAGGAGGTCCTCGTACTCCTTGAGCTTCTTCGGCATCATCTTCAGGAACTCGCGGATCTTGACGATCGCCTCGTCCGGCACGTCCTGCGCCACGCCGCCCGGACGGACGTACGCGTGGTTCATCCGCAGGCCGGTGATGGTCTCGAAGATGTCGAGGATGTACTCCCGCTCGCGGAAGCCGTAGAGCATGATCGAGATCGCGCCCAGCTCCATGCCGGTCGTCGCCAGCCAGACCAGGTGCGACGAGATCCGGTTGAGCTCCATCATCAGCACGCGGATGGTGGTGGCGCGCTCGGTGATGTCGTCGGTGATGCCGAGCAGCTTCTCGACCGCCAGCGCGTAACCCGTCTCGTTGAAGATCGGCGCGAGGTAGTCCATCCGGGTCACGAACGTCGAGCCCTGGACCCAGTTGCGGTATTCGAGGTTCTTCTCGATGCCGGTGTGCAGGTAGCCGACGACCGAGCGGGCCTCGCGGACCGTCTCGCCCTCCAGCTCCAGGATCAGCCGCAGCACCCCGTGCGTGGACGGGTGCTGCGGACCCATGTTGACGATGATCCGCTCGTCGTTGATCGGGTCGGTGCTCGAGACGACCGAGTCCCAGTCCCCACCGGTGACGGTGAAGACCCTGCCCTCGGTGGTCTCGCGTTCGGTCGCGTAGTTCGACGTGGTCACTGGTAGGACCTCCTCCGGTCCGGCGGCGGGATCTCAGCGCCCTTGTACTCGACCGCCACGCCACCGAGCGGGTAGTCCTTGCGCTGCGGGTGGCCCTCCCAGTCGTCCGGCATGAGGATGCGGGTCAGGTTGGGGTGGCCGTCGAAGACGATGCCGAACATGTCGTACGCCTCCCGCTCCTGCCAGTCGGCGGTCGGGTAGATCGCCGTCACGCTGGGCAGGTGCGGGCTCTCCACGGAGACGGCGGCCTCCAGGCGGACCCGACGCCGGTAGGTCATCGAGGTGAGCAGGTAGACCACGTGCAGCCGGCGCTCGTCGGCGCCGAGGTAGTCCACGCCGGACACCGAGGAGCACAGCTCGAAGCGCAGCGCCAGATCGTCCCGCATCACCTGGCAGACCTCGGCGATGCGCTCCGGGCGTACGTGCAGGGTCAGCTCACCCCGGTCGACCACGACCTTCTCGATCGCGTCGCCGAAGGCCGGGTAGGCCTCCTCCAGCGCGTCGCGGACCTCGTCGAAATAGCCACCGTACGGCCGGGCGGCCTCCTCGATCGGCTCGCGCTGGCGGACCAGGCCGCCGTAGCCGGACACGTCGCCGGTGCCCTGGTTGCCGAACATCCCGCGGCCCGCCGGGCTGGCTGGCGGGTATTCGGCGGGGGCGGTGCTGCTGGCACCGGCCGGGGTGACCGGTACCGGCACGCCGCCGTCGTTGGGCTTGTCGGTGGGTGACGTCATTTGGGGCCTACCTGCGGGTGGAGGTGGTTCTGCGCGTTCATCCAGTTCTCGATTCGCAGCTGCTCCTCGCGCCCCTCGCGGACCGCCCGGGTCCACTCGGCACGCCGGGCCTTGTCGTTGCGGTACGAGGACGGCATGGAGCCGTAGGGCACGACCGGGACGTCGCCACGCTCCTGGCGGGCCGCCAGCATCTTGCGGCCGTTCGGGCCCAGCGGCTCGTACATGATCTTCTCGCGGAGCTTGAGGATCGCGTCGATCAGCATCTCCGGCCGGGGCGGGCAGCCGGGCAGGTACATGTCGACCGGTACGACGTGGTCGACGCCCTGCACGATCGCGTAGTTGTTGAACATGCCGCCGCTGCTGGCGCAGACGCCCATGGAGAGCACCCAGCGGGGCTCGGCCATCTGGTCGTAGATCTGGCGCAGCACCGGCGCCATCTTCTGACTCACCCGGCCGGCCACGATCATCAGGTCGGCCTGCCGGGGCGAGGCCCGGAAGACCTCCATACCCCAGCGGCCCATGTCGTAGTGCGGACCACCGGCGGCCATCATCTCGATGGCGCAGCAGGCCAGGCCGAAGGTGGCGCCCCACACGGACGACTTCCGGGACCAGTTGACCAGCTTCTCCACCGAGGTGAGCAGGACGCCGGCGGGAAGCTTCTCCTCGATGCCCATCTGACGTTCCTTCCTCAGTCCCAGTCCAGGCCGCCGCGCCGCCACACATAGGCGTACGCGACGAAGACCGCGACGATGAACAGGACCATCTCCACGAAGCCGAAGATCGGCAGAGCGTCGAACGAGACCGCCCAGGGGTAGAGGAAGATGATCTCGATGTCGAAGACGATGAAGAGCATCGCCGTCAGGTAGAACTTGATCGGGAACCGCCCGCCGCCGACCGGCTGGGGGCTGGGCTCGATGCCGCACTCGTAAGCCTCGAGTTTGGCCTTGTTGTAACGACGGGGACCGGCAAAGCGGGCGGCGCCAACGGAGAACAGCGAAAACGCCGCGGCGAGGGCAAACAGCCCGATGATCGGTGCGTAAGGCGAGAGCGTCATCGTTTTCTCCTGCTCGTCCTTCCCTGCCCTCGGTGCTTGACGAAAATCACACTATTCACGTCCCTCGCGGTGGCTGCCGGCGGGGGTCGATCTCTGTCCGGTCCGGGGCTGTGACCAGCACCGACACGGTCCATCTAGGCCGCTGGCGCTACCTTCGTCATCGCGTTGATGACCCGGTCCATCGCGTCCCCGCCACGCGGGTCGGTCAGGTTGGCCAGCAGCTTGAGTACGAAGCGCATCAGCGTCGGATGCGGCATTCCGTGCTTGGTGGCGATCCGCATGATTTCCGGACGACCGATCAGCTTCACGAAGATGCCGCCCAGCCGGTAGTAGCCACCGAGCCGCGCCTTCAGCTCGTTCGGGTACGCCATCAGCGCCCGCTCCCGCTCCGGGCCGGCGGGCCGCGCGAGGGCCTGCAACGCGACCTCCGCGGCCAGCTCGCCGGACTCCATGGCGTAGGCGATGCCCTCCCCGTTGAACGGGTTGACCATGCCGCCGGAGTCGCCGACCAGCAGCACGCCACGGGTGTAGTGCGGCACCCGGTTGAAGCCCATCGGCAGCGCGGCGCCGAGGATCGGGCCGTCGGCGTTGGCCTCGTCGGTCATTCCCCAGTCGACGGGCGTGTTCGCCAGCCAGTCGGTGAGCAGCCGGCGGTAGTTGGTCTTGCCGAACGCGGAGGACGAGTTGAGCACGCCGAGGCCGACGTTGACCCGCCCGTCACCGAGCCCGAAGATCCAGCCGTACCCGGGCAGCAGGTTGTCGCCGCTGTCCTTGCTGCGCAGCTCCAGCCAGGACTCCAGGTAGTTGTCGTCGTGCTTGACCGGGGAGCGGTAGTAGCGCCGGACGGCCACGCCGATCGGCCGGTCCTCCCGCTTGGCCAGCCCGAGAGCGAGCGGGAACCGGCCGGAGACCCCGTCCGCCGCCACGACCAGCGGCGCGTGGAAGGTGGCGGGCTCCTTGCCCGGGCCCACCTCGGCCTCGACGCCGGTCACCCGGCCGTCGCCGTCGAGCACCGGGCCGAGCACGTTGACGTTGGTCCGCAGCTTGGCGCCGGCGGCCACCGCCCGCTGGGCGAGCAGGTCGTCGAAGTCGAGTCTGGTGCGTACCAGCCCGTAGTTGGGGAAGCTGGCCAGCTCCGGCCAGTCCAGTTCCAGGCGCACCCCGCCGCCGATCACCCGCAAGCCCCGGTTGTGCAGCCAGCCGGCCTCGGGCGAGGTGTCCACGCCCATCCGGACGAGCTGGCGCACCGCGCGCGGGGTCAGCCCATCGCCGCAGACCTTCTCCCGGGGGAACTCGGTCTTCTCCAGCAGCAGCACCCGTACGCCGTGCCGCGCCAAGTGGTAAGCCGTCGCCGATCCACCGGGACCGGCGCCCACGACGATGACGTCGGCATCGTGTTCCACCGCGGTCATCCGCGCCTCCTCCCGCACGCTCGTGAAATGCTTCACAAGCCAGACGGGACGAGTGTATGACCGGCGTCATACCTGCCCAGGATCAGGGGTACCTAACTCGCAGATGTGACAGTCAACGACCGTCCACAGCAGGCAGGTGTCAGGCCGGACTGGGCGCGTCCAGGCCCGCGTCGACCCGGATGGTCTCCGGCAGGTGCTCGCGTAGCGCGCCGCCGGCCGCCCGGTCCAGCGCGGCCAACACCTCGGCGACGACCTGCCGGACGTCCGCCGGATCAGCGCCAGCCAGCGCGCGCAACTGCGCGATGAGTTCGGCCGCGTCGTCGTCGGTGGCGGCCACCGGGTCCGCCGGCTCTGCTCGGGTCATGCGGACGAGCGTACGACGCAAAGTGGACTAAAGACTGATATTCACGAAACCGGAATATCGTCGGTGTCGGTGTCGGTCGACGGCGCGGGCCGGACTACTCGCGGATGCCCCGGTGCAGGGCGACCACGCCGCCGGTCAGGTTGCGCCACGCCACCCGTCCCCAGCCCGCCGCCGCGACCCGCCCGGCCAGCGCGGCCTGGTCCGGCCAGGCCCGGATCGACTCGGCGAGGTAGACGTACGCCTCGGGGTTGCTGGACACCGTGCGGGCCACCACCGGCAGCGACCGCATCAGGTACGACAGGTAGACCGTCCGGAAGGCGGGGTTGACCGGGGTGCTGAACTCGCAGACCACCAGCCGCCCACCGGGCCGGGTCACCCGGGCCAACTCACGCAGGGCCGCGTCGGTGTCGTTGACGTTGCGCAGCGCGAAGGAGATGGTCACCGCGTCGAAGCTGGCGTCGGCGAACGGCAGCCGCAGCGCGTCTCCCGCCAGCAACGGCACCTCGGGCCGGGCCCGCTTGCCGGCATGCAGCATGCCGAGGGACAGGTCCGCACCGACCGCGTACGCCCCGGACTGCGCCAACTCCCGGGTCGAGACACCGGTGCCGGCGCCCACGTCCAGCACCCGCTCGCCCGGTCGCAGCCCGAGCGCCGCCCGGGTGGACCGACGCCAGGAGCGGTCCTGGCCGAAGGAGAGCACCGTGTTGGTCAGGTCGTATCGCTCGGCTACGCCGTCGAACATCGCGGCGACCTCGTGCGGCTGCTTGTCCAGGCTGGCGCGCTGGCCCTGCGGGGTACGGCTCACCCCTCCACTCTGCCAGCCGTCCGCCGCCCGACGGTCGCTGGGTGGCGCGGCAGGGATCCCGGCACACGAAAAGGGCGGGGTGGTCACCCACCCCGCCCGCACGTCGTGCCAGCGTCAGTCGGTCGACTTCTCGTCACCCGGGGCGACCAGGACGACCTTGCGCCGGCGGGAGAGCACCAGCAGCGCCCCGCCCGCGAGCAGGATCATGCCGCCGATGCCGCCGATCAGGCCGACCTGCACACCGGTCACCGGCAGCCCGCCGTCGTCGTCGCCACCACCGCCACCGCCACCCGCGCCCGGCGACGTGGTCGCGCCCGGGGTCGTCGTGCCGCCCGGGGTCGGCGTCGCCGTCACCGTGGGCGTGGAGGTCGCGGTGAGAGTCGGTGTCGGGGTCGGGGTAGGCTGCGCGGTCAGGTCGACGAACACGTCGAACTGCGCGATGTTGTCCCCGTGGTCAGTTTCGGTGAACGCCCGGCGCTGCGCGCTGGTCGCCACCTGCGGCTGCTCCTCAGGGCTGCCCTGAGCGGCGTCCAGGCCGGCGGCGAAGAGGAACCCGGGCCGGAGCACCGGCTCGGTCACGTCCGCGCCGATCCGCACCCGCACCCGCACATCGGCGGTGTAGAACTGACCCGGCTTCAGCACCACGCCGGAGTCCTCGCAGTACGCGTTCGCCAGACCGTTCAGCGGCTGCTCCACGCAACCCTCCGGCAGCTCAGCGAAGGTGACGCCCGCCGGCAGCGTGAAGCCGTACGCCAGGCCGGTGGCCTTGCGGCTCCCGTCGTTGTAGACCGCCCAGTCCAGCGGGGCGGTCTCGCCAGGCCGGACCGACGTGCGACCGGCCTCGCCCGTCTCGTCACCGTCCACCACCACGTCGGCGTAGACGTCCTGCACCCAGGTGGTCAGGTCGTAGCCGGGCTTGGCCACGGTGATCTCATGCTCGACGGTGTTGTCGTCGGTGAAGGGATCGGCGGTGGCCGAGCTGACGGTGACCACCAGCGTGCCGGCCGCGCCGCGACCACCCGTCGAGAACAGCGGGATGCCGAAGTCCTCGGTGGTGCCGGCAGCCAGGTCGCCGAGGAGGCAGCTGAAGGTGGTGCCGGCGACCTCGCAGCCGTCCCAGGCGAGCACACCGACCTTGCGGTCCTTCAGGCCCTTGGTCTCAACGGTGACCCGGACGTCCTTGGCGTCGACCGTGCTCCTGGTGTTGTCCACCTGAAACTTGAACGGCTTGGCCTTGGCTTCCTTGACGCCCTTCGCCAACTCGTAGCTGAGCGGCACCAGGGCCAGGTCGGCCTGGTCGGCGGCCTGGGCCGGGGCGGCCACGGTGGCCAGGCCACCGGCCGCGAGCAGGGCCACGACGCCCGCGCGGGCCAGGGCCGAGCGGTGGAACGGTGTCATCGGTCCCCCGGGGATAGGGAAGAAAGAATGGTTGCGGAACGAGCGGACGTTATCGAAGGTCGATCTTCCGCGCCAGCCGGCGGGGCCGCTTTCATCCGTCCGGTCGGGAGGGAGCAGACGGTACGGGCGGAATGGTCACCCATCCCGCCCGTACCGCTGTGCGTTATGTGAACGGCCCGCACGGGCCGATGGAGGACTGTCTCGCGCCGTCGCTCGACCCGCACCATCAGACCACCCGCCACCAGCACGGTCGTGCCGATTCCACTGATCCGCCCATCGACGGTGCCGGCGGTCGCCGGTGTGGATCGTGCACGGTGACGAAGGGTATGAGGCGGCACGCTAGCCGCGCACGATCAACTCCACCACCCCTGACCGGCAGCTTGGCCGCCGCAGCGACCGGGACCACCCGGACCGCCGAGGCGGCCGGGCGGGAGCATGAGCCACGCTCAGCCGAACGGCCGGGCCTCGACCAGGATCAGTTGACCTCGACCAGCGGCAGGGAACGGCCGGCGCCGCCGCCGGGCAGCGCGATCGAGGAGAAGTGCGAGACCACCCGGTCGTCGGTCGGGTCGTCGGCCGGCGTGTGGTGCACGGCGAGCCGGTTGTAGAGGGTGTCCCGCTGCGCGGGAATCCGGTCCGCCGAGCGGATCATCCCGATCAGCTCGTGCAGGTTGGAGCGGTGCCGCGCTCCGGCCGAGGAGATGACGTTCTCCTCCAGCATGATCGAGCCGAGGTCGTCGACGCCCATGTGCAGCGCGAGCTGCCCGACGTCCTTGCCGGTGGTCAGCCAGGACGCCTGCAGGTGCGGCACGGTCTCGAAGAAGAGCCGGGCCACCGCGACCAACCGCAGGTATTCCAGCGTGGTCGCCTGGGTGCGGCCCTTGAGGTGGTTGTTCTCCGGCTGGTACGTCCATGGAATGAAGGACCGGAACCCGCGGGTGCGGTCCTGCACGTCGCGGATCATGCGCAGGTGCTCGATCCGCTCCGCGTGCGTCTCGCCGGTGCCCATCATCATCGTGGCGGTCGACTCGATGCCCTGCCGGTGGGCCAGCTCCATGACCTCCAGCCAGCGCTCACCCGACTCCTTGAGCGGCGCGATGGCCTTGCGGGGCCGCTCGGGCAGCATCTCCGCGCCGGCGCCGGCGATCGAGTCGAGGCCGGCGGCCTTGATCCGGGCGATGGCCTCGTCCAGGCTCACCCCGGAGACCTTGGCCATGTGCAGGATCTCGCTCGGCCCGATGGAGTGGATGACCAGCTGCGGGTACGCCTGCTTGACCGAGGCGAACAGCTCCTCGTAGTACTCGACGCCGTAGTCCGGGTGGTGCCCGCCCTGGAGCATCACCTGGGTCGCGCCCAGCTCGACCGCCTCACCGCAGCGGCGCAGGATCTCCTCGGTCGGGTGCGTCCACCCCTCAGCGTGCTTCGGCGCACGGTAGAACGCGCAGAACTTGCACGCCGTCACGCAGACGTTCGTGTAGTTGATGTTGCGGTCGATCAGGTACGTGACGACGTTGTCCGGGTAGCGCCGCCGGCGCACCGCGTCCGCCGCCTCGCCCAGCGGGTGGAAGGGCGCCTCGGTGTAGAGCAGCAGCGCCTCCTCGGGCGTGATCCGCCCGCCGTCCGCGCCACGCTGCAAGATGTCGTCGATCTCCCGGCTCACCGTCACACCCCGAGCCTACGTCGCCCGTTCACGGGCCGACACGCCCCTCCAGCTCCGGTGACGAGCGCCCCAGCGCCGGCCTGCGCAGCAGCGGGTCGTTGAATGCCCCGGCCGCGGCCCGGACGTTGGGGTCGATCTCCACGCGGAACAGGCGGGACAGCATCCTCACGCGTCGTAGTCGACCGTGAGCCTGTCGGTGGTCGGGCTGGACTGGCAGGTCAGGACGTAGCCGGCGGCCAGCTCGTCGGGCTCCAGGGCGTAGTTGCGGGCCATCGTGACCGCGCCGTCGACGACCTTCGCCTTGCAGGTCGAGCAGACACCGCCCTTGCAGGCGTACGGCAGCTCGCCGCGCACCTTCAGCGCGGCGTCCAGCACCCGCTCCTCGCGGCCCATCGTGAAACTCGACGACCGGCCGTCCAGCACGATCGTGACCTCGGCCCCGGCGCCCGCCTGGTCCGTGGGGCGGCGCACCGGCTCCGGTGGCGCGTCGACGTGGAACAGCTCGGTGTGCACCGACGACTCCGGCAGCCCGAGCTCGGCCAGCACGGCCCGGACGTCGACCACCATGCCGTACGGCCCGCAGAGGAACCACTCCTCGATGGCGTAGCCCGGCACGATCGTGCCCAGCAACCGGCCCAACCGCTCGGTGTCGATCCGCCCGGAGAGCAGCGGTGACTCGCCCTGCTCCCGGGAGAGCACGTGCACCAGGTGCAGCCGGGTGGGATACCGGTCCTTCAGGTCCGCCAACTCCTCGGCGAACATCACCGTGTTCGCCGTGCGGTTGCCGTACACCAGGGTGAAGGTGCTGGCCGGCTCGACGGCCAGGGCGGTCGCGACCAGCGCGAGCACCGGGGTGATGCCGGAGCCGGCGACGACCGCGCCGTAGTGCCGCACACGGTCCGGTGCGAAGGCCGTGGTGAAGGTGCCCAGCGGCGGCAGCACCTCGACGGTGTCGCCATGGCGCAGCGCGCCGCAGGCGAACGCCGAGAAGGCGCCTCCGGGGACCTCCCGCACCCCGATCCGCAGCCGGCCGTGCCGGGCCAGGTCGTCCGGTGTGGAGCAGATGGAGTACGAGCGGCGCACGTCCGTGCCGTCCTCGGTCACCCGTCGCACGGTGAGGTGCTGACCCGCGCGGAACGCGAAGGTCTCCCGCAACTCCTCTGGTACGGCGAAGGTGACCGCCACGGCGTCGTCGGTGAGCCGGTCGACGGCGGCGACGGGCAGCGGGTGGAAGACCGGCCGGCGGCGGACCGGCCGGGTGATGGTGACTGTCACAGCGCCTTCAGGTGGTCGAAGGGTTCGGAGCAGGAGCGGCAGCGCCACAGCGCCTTGCACGCGGTGGAGCCGAACCGGCTGACCTGCTCGGTCTCTGGTGAGCCGCAGTGCGGGCAGCGGACCGCGAGGGTCAGCGGCACCACGCCGGCGGCGGGCACCGGGGCCGGCGGGGCGATCCCGGCGGCGGCGAGCTTCGCCCGCCCGCTGTCGGAGATCCAGTCGGTGCTCCACGATGGGCTGTAGACCGTGCGGACCTCGGCGTCCGGGTGACCGGCGAGCGCCAACGCGCGGCGGATGTCGGCCCGGATCACGTCCATCGCCGGACAGCCGGTGTACGTCGGGGTGATGGTGACGACGACCCGCCCGCTGCCCGGATCCTTCTCGACCGCGCGCAGGATGCCCAGCTCGTCGATGGTGATCACCCGAATCTCCGGGTCCACCACGCTCGCCGCGGCCGACCTCGCGTCGCTCACCACTTAGCTCCGGGGTGTGCCCGGTGCAGCACCTGCATCTCGGCGAGCAGGTACGACAGGTGCTCGGTGTGCACGCCCGTCCGCCCGCCGGCCGGCGCCCAGCGGCCCTCGGGCCGGGTGAGCGTCGCCTCGGCCAGCACCGGGCCGACGGTGTCGTCGAACGCCGACCGCAAGGTGGCCGGGTCGACCGGCGTCTCCGGATCAGCGGCGAACAGCTCGTGGGTGTACGGCCAGACCTGGTCGACGGCCGCCTGCATCCGACGGTGCGACTCCTCGGTGCCGTCGCCGAGCCGCTTCACCCACAACGCGCCGTGGTCCAGGTGGTACGCCGACTCCTTGCGCGCCTTGGCGCCGATCGCGGCCAGCCGCTCGTCCCGGCACCCGGCCAGCGCGGTGTACAGCGGTAGCTGGTACGCCGCCAGGAAGAACAGCTTCGCCATGGTCACCGCGAAGTCGCCGTTCGGTAGCTCGACCAGGAGCGCGTTGCGGAACTCGCGGTCGTCGCGCGGGTACGCCAGCGCGTCCTCGTCCCGGCCGGCGCCCTCCAGCTCGCCCGCGTACGACAGCAGCAGGCGGGCTGCGCCGAGCTGGTCGAGGGCGATGTTCGCCAGCGCGATGTCCTCTTCCATCTCCGGCGCGCGAGTGGTCCATTCGGCCAGCCGTTGCGCGGCGATCAACGCGTCGTCGCCGAGGGCGAGGGTGAAGTCGACGGGGCCGTTCACGCCGCCACCTCGCTTCGCTCGGCGGCGCAACGCGCCGCGCCGCTGAGCTGACTGGTTCGCTCGCTCCGCCCGCTCACAGGTGGGCCACCCCGTCCGGCACCTCGTAGAAGGTGGGGTGGCGGTAGACCTTGTCGGCGGCGGGGTCGAAGAAGGCGTCCTTCTCGTCCGGGCTGGACGCGGTGATGGCGCTGGCCGGCACCACCCAGATCGACACGCCCTCCTGCCGCCGGGTGTAGAGATCCCGGGCGTTGCGCAGGGCCAGCTCGGCGTCGGGGGCGTGCAGGCTGCCGACGTGGGTGTGCGACAGCCCGCGCCGGGCCCGCACGAAGACCTCCCACAACGGGGTGTTCTCGGTACTCACGCCGCCACCTTCTCCCTCTGTCCAGCCCGCTTGGCGGCGTACGCCGCGGCGGCCTCGCGCACCCAGGCGCCCTCGGCGTGCGCGGCCCGCCGGCGCGTCATCCGCTCCCGGTTGCACGGCCCGTCGCCGGAGATCACCCGCATCAACTCGTCGTAGTCCGGCTGCGTGTAGTCGTACGCCTGCCGCTCCTCGTTCCAGCGCAGGTCCGCGTCGGGGATGCGGAGCCGCAGGACCTCCGCCTGCTGGACGCACATGTCCACGAAGCGCTGGCGCAGATCGTCGTTGGAGAAGCGCTTGATCTTCCAGGCCATCGACTGCGTGGAGTGCGTGGAGTTGCCGTCCGGCGGACCGAACATGGCCAGCGACGGGTACCACCAGCGGTCCACCGCGTCCTGGGCCATCGCCTGCTGGGCCGGGGTGCCGTGCGACAGGGTGTGCAGGATCTCGTAGCCCTGGCGCTGGTGGAACGACTCCTCCTTGCAGACCCGGATCATCGCCCGCGCGTACGGGCCGTAGGAGCAGCGGCACAGGGGCACCTGGTTGACGATCGCCGCGCCGTCCACGAGCCAGCCGATCGCGCCCATGTCAGCCCAGGTCAGCGTGGGGTAATTGAAGATCGAGCTGTACTTCTGCCGCCCGTCGAGCAGCAGCCGGACCAGCTCGTCCCGGCTGATGCCGAGGGTCTCGGCGGCGGCGTAGAGGTAGAGGCCGTGGCCCGCCTCGTCCTGCACCTTGGCCAGCAGGATCGCCTTGCGCTTGAGCGAGGGCGCCCGGCTGATCCAGTTCCCCTCCGGCTGCATGCCGATGATCTCGGAGTGGCCGTGCTGGGCGATCTGCCGGATCAACGTCTTGCGGTACGCGTCCGGCATCCAGTCCCGCGGCTCGATCTTCTGCTCCGCGTCGACCACCGCGGTGAAGTACGCCGCCAGGTCCTCGTCCGGCGCGGGGCCGCCGCGCCGCTGCCGCGCGGCTGCGGCGCGTAGCTCCGCCTCGGCCGCCTCGACCTCGCCGAGCAGGCCGCCGCCGGTTGCGTCGTCCGGGGCGGAGAAGTCATTGCCATACATGAGGACAAGTGTTACAGCTTGCGCCCCGATGCACCAGGGGGTGTAACAGGAAACCCGAGTCACGTTCGGTCACTCCTGGGCGCTTCCTTCTTTACCCAGGGCGACCGCGTCGGCTATGACTTGGCTCACTCGGCAAAGGTGAATCCGCCTAGAAGCCTCATACCGGCGCGACATCCCACCTTTATCGCGCTTTGCCAGGTGTCGGGCTCTGGCGGTCGGCCGGTCCGGACGTAGACTTCTGCCGGTCACACGATCGGCTGCCCAGAATCGCCGTCTCCACAGAGGCCACCTCCCCCGGCCTCGGCGATCGCACCGGTCGCCCCGGACAACAAGCCGGTCTCCCCCGGCCCTGACATCTGGAGCTCACCCAACTCATGCGATCCCGCGTGATCATGGTGTTCGCCGTCGTGGCGGTCCTGCTCGGTGGCGTCCTGCTGGTCCCCGCCGCGTACGCCCGGCTCGCCGGCGACGGCAGCGGTGGAGGCGGAGGCGGCGCCGGGAGCGTCGCCGCGCCCGCACCGACCCCACCGCCACCACCCACACTCGCCGCTGGCCCGGTGTCGGTGGCCTTCAAGGGCGAGTTCTTCTCGTGGGCGTTGCTGGACCGGCAGACCGGCAAGATCTCCGGATCGTCGAACATGACCGCGACCAGCTCCACCGAATCGATGATCAAGGCCTGGATCGTCTCCGACTATCTGCGGCAGCTCAAGGACAAGGAGCCGACCGCGTCGCTGAAGGAGGCGGCCCGGCTCGCGATCATCGACAGCAACGACACCGCGGCCAACAAGGTCCATGCCGCTGCGGGCGGCTCGTACAAGGCGTCGAAGAGCAGCAAACCCGACGCGGTGATCCAGCGTGCGATCACGATCTGCGGGCTGACCGACACCAAGCGCGGCAACGTCGAGCCCTACACCGGCTACTGGAGCTTCACCCGGATGTCCCCGCGCGACGCGGTCCGGCTCGGCGACTGCATCGCCGACGGCAAGGCCGCCGGCCCGAAGTGGACCAAGTGGGTGCTGGATCAGATGAGCAAGGTCCGGGGCACCACCGCGAAAAAGGACCAGAAGAGCGAGTACGGCGGTGGCCGCTGGGGCATCATCAACGGCCTGCCAAAGTCGATCACCGCCCAGGGTCCGGTCAGCATCAAGAACGGCTGGACGCCGATCAACTACGACGGCAACTGGCACGTCAACTGCCTCGCGGTCAACGGCAAGTGGAGCCTCGCGGTGATGCTGCGCTACCCGATCAAGAGCGGGCTGGACTACGGCGCGCAGGTCTGCGCCAGCGTGGCCACCCAGCTCGTCACCCCGCAGCCCGGCGCCGCGCTCAAGGTGCCGCAGCAGCCGGTCGGGAAGCTCTGATGGCCGGCAACCGTCGGGCCGAGCGTCGCGGCGGTCGCGAGGCGTCCCCGCTGCGGATGATCGCGATCGCGGTCGTCCTGATCGGGCTGGTCCTGGTGTCGCTGCGGCTGCTGCCCGGGTCGCCCTTCGAGTCGGCTGCCGCCGTCCGGTGGGGCGACGCCGGAACGACCAGCGACCGGTCCACCGGCGGGGCCACCAACCGCAGCGCCCGTCAGCCGGCCATGCCGCCGAGCGCCAGTCCCAGCCCGTCCCTGGAGCCGCTGCCGTTCCAGGCCAAGGACCTCAAGCTCGACATCGAGGGCTGGTACTCCTGGAGCGTGCTCGACCGTCGGACCGGAAAGATCATCGGCTCCAAGAACATGGACGAGACCAGCACCACCGCTTCGATGATCAAGTCGTGGATCGTCGCCGACTACCTGCGCCGCACGGCCGACGCCGGCGACACCCCGAGCGACGCGAAGCTCGCCGACGCGACACGGATCATCCGGGACAGCGACAACACCCGCGCCGAGCAGTTCTACAACTCGGTCGGCCGCGCCGCCTCGATCCGGCGGCTGCTCACCATGTGCAAGCTAACCGACAGCAGCGTCGCCCCCGATGGCGGCTGGAGCCGCACGGCGCTCTCCCCTCGGGACACCGCCCGGCTGGGCAACTGCATCGCCGACGGCACCGCCGCCGGACCGAAGTGGACCAAGTGGCTGCTCAACGAGATGCGGCTGGTGCGCGGCGCCGGTGACTTCGGCATCCGCAAGGCGTTCCCAGCGGCGGAGCGGAAGCAGATCGCCATCAAGAACGGGTGGATCGACCGGACCAGGGAGCAGGAGATGCACATCAACTGCCTGGCCATCGGCGACACCTGGACGATGGGCGTGATGGTCAAGTACCCGATCGGCATGGGCTACGACTACGGCATGAAGAACTGCGAGAAGATCACCGAGGCCCTGCTCCGCCCCGGCGTCTGACCCACGCTCCACGGCCGCGCCTGGCGGGCCAGGCCGCTCGGCGCGAAACCGGGGGCTCAGCCCGCTCGGCGCGGATCCGGCGGCTCAGCCCGCGAAGAACTCCGGGCCGCCTTCCGGCAGCGCCGGGACCTCGCCGAGCGCGGCAGCCCGCCGGGCGAACTCCCGCAGACCGGCGACCTGCCGGTCACCCAGCGAGAAGTCCAGGGTCCGGAAGTACGTGGCCAGCGTCGCGGCGTCGAACGTCTCCCAGCGGGCCGCCGCTTCCGCAACCTGGTCCAGCTCGGCCAGGCAGAGGTCACGCGAGCGCAGGAACGCCTCGTGCACCTCCTTGACCAGCCCCGGGTGAGCGGCGGCGAAGTCGCGTCGGACCGCCCAGACCGCGAAGACCATCGGCAGGCCGCTCCACTCCCGCCAAGCCTGCCCGAGGTCGGTCACCGTGAGCCCCCGGCTCGGCGCCTCGTAGAGCGCCCGCAGCGCCACGTCACCGATCAGCACCCCGGCATCGGCCTCCAGCAGCATCTGGGTCAGGTCCGGCGGGCAGCGGAAGTAGTCGGGCCGGACGTTGTACCGCTCGGCGAGCAGCAGCTGGGCCAGCAGCACCCCGGTCCGTGAGGTGGAGCCGAGCGCCACCCGGGCGCCGTCCAGCTCACCGAGGGGGCGGGTGGAGACCATGTTGACCGAGAGCACCGGCCCGTCGCTGCCCACCGCCAGGCCCGGCAGGAGCAGCAGCTCGTCCGCGTGCCGCAGGTACTCCACCAGCGAGATCGGGCCGATGTCCAGGTCACCGGCGACCAGGGCGGCGTTCAACTGGTCCGGCGTTTCCTTGTGCAGATCCACGTCGAGCAGGGCACCGGAGCGCATCAGACCCCAGTAGATCGGAAGGCAGTTCAGGAACTGGATGTGCCCGACCCGGGGACGTGCGATGCGCTCAGCCATGATCCGACCGTATCCCTGGTCGGCGGCTCCGGCTCGGCGGGTCCGCCCGGAGTGGCCAACCCCGCATCCGGCCCGGTCCACCGCTGGTGCCGCGGTCCGCCCGGGTCGTTCGGCGACGGCCGGCGTACCACCCGCGCGACGACCGGCACGAAGGCCAGCACCACCAGCAGTCCGGCCCCGCCGGCCGCGGCGATCAGTGGCCGGGGCGGGACGACCGTGAGCAGCGCGCCGCCGACCAGAAAGCCGGTCATCGAGCCTCCCTGCACCGCCGCGCCGTAACTGGCGTACGCCCGGGCCCGCATCGCCTCCGGCACCCGCCGAGCGGTGAGCAGGTTGGCGAAGACGTTCTCGCCCCCGTTGGCCGCGCCCCCCACCAGCCAGAGCGGCACCAGCAGGCTCGCCGCCGGCACCACTGCGGCGAGCAGCACCATCAGGCTGCACCCGGCCAGCGTGAGCAGCACCCCACGGACCAGGGCGCCGTCGTCGTCCAGCCGGCGGGCGAGCCGGGCGGCGAGCCAGCCACCGGGCAGCATCCCCGCCATCCAGGCGGCGCTGACCAGGCCGTACGTGGTCGGCGACCCGTTCAGGGTCTCCCGGATGAAGAAAACCTCGATCACGTTGATGCCGCCGATCGCCGCGATCACCACTGCGGTGCTCACCACCATGACGAGCATCAGCGGGTCCCGGCGCAGCCGCCAGGCGGGGGCCGTACCGCGTGGGTTGGCCGGGGTGACCACCGCGGTGGTCCGCCGACCACCGCGCCGCGTCCGCAGCAGCAGACCGGCGACCACCAGTGCCAGGTAGGTCGCGGCGTCGAGCAGCAGCGGTACGCGGGTGCCGAACTGCCCCACCAGCAGCCCGGCCAGCACCGGGCCGCCGAGCGCACCGAGGGAGACGGCGGTCTGACTGATCGCGCCCGCCCGTGGCAGGTCACCCGGGCGGACCATCGCCGGCAGCAGCGCCGCCAGGCACGGCTGGGTCACCGCCAGCCCGCAGGCGAGCAGTGCGACGAGCCCCACCACCAGAACCGGTTGGTCGACGAGGGCGAGCAGTGCACAGATCGCGGCCTGGGCCAGCCCGACGGTCACCAGCAGGGTGCGGCTGTCCACCCGGTCGGCGAGCCGGCCGGCGAGTGGGGCGAGCACCACCAGGGGCAGGGTGGCGGCGAGCAGCAGCCCTGACACGGCGAGCCCGCCGGCGCCGGCGCCCTGCAGCGCCAGCGCGAGCGCGGTGGCGGCGAGGAAGTCACCGCAGATCGTGGTGCCGCGCGCGGTGGCGGCGAGCCACACGTCCGACCAGCGCGACTCGTCAGATGTGAAGGACATACTTCGAAAATAATCCTTCACATCTGGTCGACGCAACCCCGCTACGCCAGCGGCACCACCCGGTACTGCACGGAGACGGCGCGGGCCCCCGGCGGCGGGTCGGCCCGGCCCCGTCGAAGGCGGTACGGCCTGAACAGCGCCACGACCGCCTCGTTCAGCTCGGCCAACTCCTCGGCGGTGAGCAGCAGGAGCGTGTCGTTGAACAGCGCCGTGTCGTACCACTCGGCGGGCTCGTCCCCGGCGCGCCGCAGCCAGTCCCGGGTCCGCTCCATGGCCCGGACCGCGTGCGCCTCCACCAGCGCCTGTTCGGCGGCGCGCGCCTCGGGCCCGGCCTCGCGGCCCGCGTCGACCATCCAACTCGGACTGGGCGTGCGCCACACCCGCTCCCGGGCGTCCCCCCGGCTCGGCGCCTGCTCCACCAGGCCGAACTTCGCCAGCGCCCGCAGGTGGTAACTGGTCGCGCTCGGTGACAGCCCGGCGATCTCGGCGCACTCGGTGGCGGTCCCACCACCCTCACGGCTGCTCAGATACTCCATGATCGCGATCCGGGCCGGGTGGGCCAGCGCCCGCATCACCTGCGGGTCACTGATCATCATCCAACGCGGCTCGGGGCGGGCCTCGGTCATACCCCCATGATCCCGGCCGCAGGCGCCAGCCGCCATCACCCCCGCAGGCCGCGCAGAGCGCGCCCGCGTCGTCGGCGTTCTGCCGCCTCCAGAGCGCGGGTCAGAGCGGCGCAGCGGCATTGCGCCAGATCAGGGAAAGTGTCGTACACCTGTTCCATTTTCGCTTCATGTTGAGGGCGTTGGCGCAGGCGGGCGGAGCCGTCGACGACTGCGCCGAGGCCGCCCCGTGGACGCTCTCCGACGCCGAGTTGCTCGCGTCGCTCGACGCGACGCACACGGTCGCGCAGCGGCTGGCCACCGTCCAGCTCGGGCTGGTGCGCGAGCTGGACGCCCGCGGCCTTGCGGTCGCCCAGGGCGCCTCGTCCACCGCAGTCTGGCTTCGGGAGCGGCTCCGACTCTCCGGTCGATCCGCCCGCCAGCTGGTCCAGCTCGCCGCCACCGTCGACGCCGCGCCGTCCGCGGTGCGCGACGCCCTGCTCACCGGTGCCATCACCGTCGAGCAGGGCCGGGTGGTGGCGGAGACGATCGGGGACCTTCCGGTCGAGGCGGGGCCGGAGGTAACCGACAAGGCCACCCAGCTGCTCATCGCGTGGGCCGACCGGTTCGACCCGGCCATCCTGAGCCGTCTCGGGGCCCGTGTCCTCAGCCACGTCGCGCCGGACCTGGCCGACCAGGCAGAGCTGGCAGCGCTCGAGAGGGCCGCCGAGCGGGCCGAGGCCGGCCGGCACGTCACCCTCTCCGAGCAACAGGACGGGCAGGTACGCCTGAGCGGCAGCCTCGACACCGAGACCGCGAGCCTGCTGCGCGAGGCGATCGATCCGCTGTGCGCCCCGGCAGGCGCGCACGACGACCGCAGCCCCGGTCAACGCCGGGCGGACGCGCTCGGCGAGATCTGCCGGTTGGCGCTGCGCACCTGGAGACCGGGGCGTGCCTCACGCCAGCGTCGGTCCGTCGCCTCGCCTGCGACGCCTCCGTGCTGCCCGCCGTGTTGGGCGGCAACAGCCAGGTCCTGGACGTCGGGCGTCAGCGGCGGCTCTTCACCGGGCCCCTGCGCCGCGCACTGATACTGCGGGATGGCGGCTGCGCCTTTCCCGGCTGCGACCGACCACCCCGATGGTGCGACGGCCACCACGTCCAACACTGGGCCGACGGCGGCGCGACGGCGCTGGGCAACGCCGTCCTGCTCTGCGGCTACCATCACCGCCTCCTCCATCAGGGCGACTGGACGGTCCGCATCGCGGCGGACGGCCAGCCGGACTTCCTCCCGCCCCGCTGGCTCGACCCGCTCCGCACCCCGCGCCGCAACCTCTACCACCGGCGCTGCTGACACGAAAGGCAATGCCTTCGCGCCAGAGGGCTCCGGCAGTACGCCGCGCCGGGCCACATCGCCGCGCCTCCGCATCGCTGCGCCCCCAAGCGGCGCGCCCGCAGCGGCGCGCCCGCAGCGCCGCACTTCCCCCACGCCGCGTCGCGGCGCCCCGACCGGCGCGCCCCAGCGCCGCGCCTCCCCCAACGCCGCATCGCCGCGCCCCAGCGGCGCGCTCCCAGCGCCGTACCTCCCCAACGCCGCGTCGCCGCGCCCCCAACACCGCGTCGCCGCGACCTCAGCGACGCCGCCGCGGCGCCACGCCGTCTCTATCGGGTGGTCGCGTCGGTAATTCGGTAGAAGCGTCGGGCGCGGAAGCGTAGGGTTGCAGGCCGCTTGACGGCCGAGGTGAGCTGCACCGGAACGGACGTCCCCGCGCCGGGCGGCCGGCCATCCGCCCCCGGACACGCGAGCGCGCAGCAGATGTGAACGATGGGACATCAGCATGCCCGCACTCGACCTCGACACCCACCTCGACACGGATCTCGCCGCCGAGCGCGCGCACCTCGCCACCTCGCGGGAGGCGCTACGGCGGATGCGGGAGCGGGCCGAGGCCCTCTTCGCCACCGGGGACCAGGTGGCCGGCGACGCCTACGCGGCAGAGACGCTCGGCCGCACGTTGTCCCGTCGGGTGGCCGAACTGGCCGACGATCCGACAACGCCGCTCTTCTTCGGCCGCCTCGACTTCTCCGGAACCACGGACAGCGGGACCGGCGACGACGCCTCGGGCACGGGCACCAGCGCCGGGTCGGGCACGACCAGGGCCACCGGCACAACCGGTGCGGACACCACCGGCGCGGCAGGCACGAGCCGCGCGGACACCGCCGGCCGCACAGGCACAACCGGCGCCGACACCACCGCCGGGGAGGCCAGCAGCGGCAGCGGCGATCATGACGGGCGGCGGTACCACGTGGGGCGGCGGCATGTCAGCGACGAGCTGGGCCAGCCGTTGGTGCTGGACTGGCGGGCGCCGGTCTCCCGGTCGTTCTACCGGGCCAGCGCGCGGGATCCGCAGGGGGTGGCGGTCCGGCGCCGGTTCGGGTTCAGCAACGGAGTGCTGACCAGCTTCGAGGACGAGCGACTGGACCGGGGCGAGGAGCTGGGCACGACCAGCCGGATCCTCACCGCCGAGATCGAGCGGCCGCGCGTCGGGCCGATGCGGGACATTGTCGCCACCATCCAGCCGGAGCAGGACGAGCTGGTCCGGGCCGATCTGGCCGACTCGATCTGCGTGCAGGGCGCGCCGGGCACCGGGAAGACGGCGGTTGGCCTGCACCGGGCCGCGTACCTGCTCTACGTGCACCGGGAGCGGTTGCGACGCGCGGGTGTGCTGATCGTCGGACCGAACCGGGCGTTCCTGTCGTACATCGCGGCGGTGCTGCCGGCACTCGGCGAGGTTGAGGTCGAGCAGGCCACCATGGAGGAGTTGATCTCGCGGGTGCCGGTCCGGGCGGTCGAGTCGCCGGCGGTCGCCGCGCTCAAGCACGACGTTCGGATGGCCAGCGTGCTGCATCGCGCGGTGCAGGCACAGATCGGCACGCCGACCGACTCGATCACCGTGTCGGACGGCTCGTTCCGGTGGCGGATCGGGCTGGAGCCGCTGCACCGGATCGTCGAGGAGACCCGCCGGGAGGGGCTGCCGTACGGCACCGGCCGGGAGCGGGTCCGGGCGCGGGTGGTGAGCCTGCTGCAACGGCAGGCCGAGGCGCGGCGGGCGGAGTCGCCCAGCGACGCCTGGCTGCGCCGGATGGGTCGATGCCGACCGGTGACCGATCTCCTGGACGCGGTCTGGCCGGCGCTCACCCCCGAGGGCCTCGTACACGGCCTGCTGGCCGACCCGGCGCGGCTCGCCACCGCGGCGGACGGGCTGCTCAGCGACACCGAGCAGGCGCTGCTGACCTGGGCGAAGCCGGCCCGTACGGCGAAGGCGACCCGCTGGACCGCGGCCGACGCGGTGCTGATCGATGAGGCGACCGGGTTGCTGGAACGGCCCTCCGGGTTCGGGCACGTGGTGGTGGACGAGGCGCAGGACCTCTCGCCGATGCAGTGCCGGGCCATCGCCCGGCGCAGCGAGCACGGCTCGGTCACGCTGCTCGGCGACCTCGCGCAGGGCACCTCGCCGTGGTCGGCGACGAACTGGCGGGAGTCGCTGGCCCACCTGGGCAAGCCGGACGCGGTGGTGGTCCCGCTGACGGTCGGCTTCCGGGTGCCCGCCGCGGTGGTCGCGTTCGCCAACCGGCTGCTGCCGGCGCTCGCGGTGGACGTACCCCCGGCCGAGTCGCTGCGCCGCGACGGCGGCCTGGACGTGCGTACGGTGACCGACCTGACCGCCGCGACGGTGGCCGAGGTGCGCGCGGCGCTCGCGCACGACGGCTCGGTCGGTGTGATCGCCGCGGACGACGCGGTCGACGGGCTGCGCGCGGCGCTGGCCGCCGCCGGCGTCCCGACCGCCACAGCCGACGACGTGGCCGACGCGGAGCGGGTCACCGTGGTGCCCGCGACGCTGGTCAAGGGCCTGGAGTACGACCACGTGGTGGTGGTCGAGCCGGCCGCGATCGTCGCGGCCGAGGCGCGCGGGCTGCACCGGCTGTACGTGGTGCTGACCCGGGCGGTGTCCCGGCTCGCGGTGTTGCACCGCGAGCCGCTGCCCGCGCCGCTGCTGACCTGGTCAGCGACCGGAGAGGGCTGAGGCGATCTCGCGCAGCGGCTTGCCGGGCTCGGCGATCGGCACCGTGAAGGCCAACCACGAGCCGTCGGTGAACTCCACCCGGAGCCGCTTCGGGTTGAGCCGGTGCCAACCCACCCGGGCGTCGACCACCGCGGCCCGGGGCGCCGACCAGACGACCCGGGTGTCGGCCACCGCCTGCTCGTCGTCGGCCCGGCTCGACCAGAGCTTCACCGGCCCGGACGCGCACACGAGCAACCGCCGGTCGGTGACGGCGAGGACCGTGTCGTGGAGCATGACCGCCGGGGGCACCGGTCGCCGCGAGTGTTGCAGCGTCGAGGCGAACGAGCCGGGGACGCCCCGGCCGGCCACCCCGTGGGTGATGCGGTCGACGATCCGGTCCCCCGCCGGGAAGGACACCAGCGGCGAGATCAGGTTGAGCAGCACCGAGGAGACCCCGCCGCCGGCGCGGGAGGGCTCCGGCTGCTCCGTGGTCGGCGGGTCGGCCGGCAGGACACCGTGGGCGACCTCCGTCTTCGCGACGGCGAGCACCTGTTCGCCCGGCTCGACCAGCTGGGTCAGCCGTTCCTGGTAGCTGATGTCCGCCATCGGCTCAGTATCGGTCCGGGCGGTCGCCGGCCGGCCGTCCGGCGCCGGGCGCGTCGCCGATCACCTCGCCCACCAGGTCGCGGACCCGGGCGGCGGCCGCCTGCTGGGCCCGGCTGGCGGCGGCGGTGAACTCCTCGGCGAGGGTGTACGAGTCGAGGCGCATCGCCCGCGCGTCGATCTCCGACGAGACGATCGTGCCGTCCGCGGCGGCGGTGACCCGGACCAGACCGGAGTCGCTCACCCCCTCGGCGTTGCTCTGCTCGATCTCGGTCATCTTGCTGGCCAACTCGCGCTGCCAGCCGTCCAGGTTGCGGGCCAGCGCCTCGATGCGGTCCAAACCGGGAAAGGTCATGTCGGTCCCTCTCAGGTCAGGATGGAGTCGAAGATATTTTGCACGCCCTTGGTGTACGGGCCCAGATCCTCGCGGTACGTGCCGTCCACCAGGTAGTTGCGGTCCTTGGTGCCGTCCGAGATGTCGTGCAGCCCGACTCCGGTGTCCAGCAGGGCGCCGCCGATGCCGGGGATGTTCACCGGGGACGTGTGGTTGATCAGGAACTTGCCCGGGAAGAGCGTCTTGAACTTCTCGATCTGGAACGCCCTGGCCTCGGCCGACCAGCCGGACTTGTTCCACGCCCGGTACGCCTTTTTCGCCTTGCGGATCTCCAGCACCGCCCGGCGGTACTTCATCAGCAGCTCGGCGACCTTCTGCATCTTGGTGGCCAACTTCGTCAGGATCTCGGCGAACCGCGCCACGATCTTGACCATCCGGCCGACGGTGGTGGCGAGCCGGGCCAGCACCCGGACGACCGTCGCCGCGAGCGAGATGCCGGCGCTGAGCGCCGCCGCCACCGCCGCGATGATCACCTCGGTGAGGAACCAGAGCAGGAACTCCAGGATCAGCTCGACCAGCAGGTTGAACGCGTCGACCGCCGCGTTGGCCGCGTCGACCAGCACCTCCTTGGTGCCGTCCAGCCCTTGGGCCAGTTCCTCGATCGCCTCCTCCACCGAGGCCATCGAGGCGTGGAAACTCTCGGCTGCGTCGCCCGTCCAGGCACCGCGGAGCCGGGCCCGGTCCTGGACCTGCTCGCCGGCGATCTCGCGGACCGCCGCACCGGTGGTCAGGCAGAGTTGGGCGGCGTTCATCAGGTCGTCCGGCTCGCCGGCAACGAGTTCGAGGAGTTGCTCGAAGGGCCAGAGCACCGCGTTGGACAGTGGCTTGAACGGGTCGGGGGTGCCCGACACGATCTGCTCGAAGTAGGTCTTGTTGCGCTGCAACGCCTCGGTGCTCACGCGGACACCTGCCCGGTCGGGCCGCCGGCGCCAGCGCCGGGGGACAACGGGCCGGGCGCGATGACGTCGGGAGCGGCCGGCCGGCCGGGCACGAACATGTCGGTGCCGGTGTAGGCGTCGGCGGTGTCGCGGAGACCTTCGGCGATGTCCGCCATCACCTCGGCGCCGTCGGCCAGCCCCTGAAGGCACGCCTCGAACTGCTCGGCGTACGTCGCCGCGAGACCGAACGACGCCGGCATCACCCCGAAGGCGTGCCGCGGGACGTGCCCGTCGCCGAATGAGCGGTGCAGCTCGCGAAAGCGGGCCGCCCGGTCGGTGGAGGACGCGGCGAACGCGGTCAAGGCCTCCGGCTGGACCTCCAGCTCGCTACTCGGGCTCGACACGGACCCTCCCCTGTGTCCTGTGCGACGGGTCAGCCGCACAGTTCTCCACCATAGGCACTCCGCGCGGGCGCCGGTGCCCCGGGCGACAGCAGCGAGAACCGGCCCATTGACTTTGCAGCGTAAAGTACTTTGCGTGGAACCCGACGACGACCTGCCACCCCCCGCCGCCGCGGCGGCGCTCCAACTGATCCGCGAGCAGCGGGGGGCGACCGCACGCCGACTCGAACCGGACGCCCGGCTCCTCTACTGGCCGTGGGGCGTCGCCTGGCTGGTCGGCTTCGGGCTGCTCTTCCTGCGCTTCTCCCCCGACGGTCGGATGCTGGTCCGGATGCCCGACTGGCTGCCCGTGACCGTGCTCTTCCTCCTGTTGGTGGTCGCCGCGCTGATCCAGGCGGTGGTTGGCGCACGGGCGTACGGGCAGGTGACCGGGGACTCGTCCCGGCGCGGGCTCTGGTACGGCTGCTCCTGGGCCCTGGGTTCGTTGAGCGTGTACGCGGCGGTCGGCCGGGTCGTCGACCACCTGCCGCACGACCTGGGGGCCCTGCTCTGGTCGGCGACCGCCGTCGCGCTGACCGGTGCGCTGCACATGGCCGGCGGGGCCATCTGGCTGGACCGGAACCTGTTCCGGCTGGGTGTCTGGATCAGCCTGATCAACGTCATCGGCACGTTCGCGGGCCCGGGCTGGCACGCGCTGGTGATCGCGGTGGCCGGCGGTGGCGGAATCCTGGTCGCCGGGACGGTCGGGCGGCTGCGACAGCGGCACCGCCAGTGACCGAGCTGGATCCGGTGATCCACGCGCAGGCCCGGCTGCGTGTGGTCGCGAGCCTCTCCGCACTCGGTGACGGCGACCGGATCGCCTTCCCCCGGTTGCAGGAGCTGCTCGCGATGACCGCCGGCAACCTCTCCGTGCACCTGCGCAAGCTCGAGGACGCCGGCTACGTCGAGATCAGCAAGACCCATCGCGGACGCACCCCGGCCACCCTGATCCGGCTCAGCCGGCGGGGCCGGCTGGCGTTCGAGGAGTACACCGAGACCATCCGCACCCTGCTCGACCCCACCTTGTCGAAGGAGCAGTCATGATCCTCGCCCGCGCCGACCAGGCCAGCCGCCGGTACGGCGACGTCCTCGCCCTCGACCGCGTCGACCTCGACGTCCGGGCCGGTGAGCTGGTCGGCCTGCTCGGCCCGAACGGCGCCGGCAAGAGCACCCTGATGAACCTGCTGGTCGGTCTGCGCCGACCCAGCTCCGGGCGGGTCGAGCTGTTCGGCGGCGACCCCCGCGACCCGGCGTCCCGGCGACAGATCGGGGTCACCCCGCAGGAGACCGGCCTACCCGGGACGCTGCGCGTCGGTGAGGTCGTCGACTTCGTCTCCGCGCACTACCCGGACCCGGTGCCCCGGGGAGAACTGCTCGACCGCTTCGGCCTGGGTGACCTCGCCCGACGACAGACCGGTGGCCTCTCCGGTGGGCAGCGCCGCCGGCTCGCGGTGGCGCTGGCGTTCGTCGGCCGGCCCCGACTGGTGCTGCTCGACGAGCCGACCACCGGCCTGGACGTGGCCGCCCGGCACACCCTGTGGGACGCGATCCGGGCGTTCCACACCGACGGCGGGACCGTCCTGTTGAGCAGCCACTACCTGGAGGAGGTGGAGGCGCTGGCCCGCCGGGTCGTGGTGATCGGGCAGGGCCGGGTGCTCGCCGACGACACCGTGGACGCGGTGCGCGGCATCGTCGGCGTACGCCGGGTCAGCCTGGTCGCCGACGACCTGCCCGAGCTGCCCGGCGTGGTCCGCACCGAACGGATCGACGGCCGGCTGCACCTGCTCACCACCGACGCCGACCAGTTGGTCCGGGCGCTGGTCACCGCTGGGACCGCCTTCGCCGACCTGGAGGTCCGGCCCACCTCGCTGGAGGAGGCGTTCCTGGCCATCACCAACGGGAGCGAGCCCGCCACCGGGACAGAGCCCACCGGCGGCAAGCCCGCGCAGCCCGCCACCGCCGCCGCCGGCAGCCGACCGACCACCGCCTGAGGAGGCGAATCACCGTGCAGCTCGCCCTGGTTCACGCCCGCTACCAGCTCCTGGAGATCATCCGAATCCCGGTGGCGGTCTTCGGCAGCGCCTTCTTCCCGGCCGCCGCGATGATCTTCTTCGTGGTGCCGTTCGCCGGCGACGACCCGGTCGGTGCCACCTTCGCCACCGCGTCGATGGTCACCTTCTCGGTGATGAGCGCCAACATCTTCCAGTACGGCGTCGGTGTCGCCGAGGACCGCGACCAGCCGTGGAATCCGTACACCCGGACCCTGCCGGCCGGGCCGGCACCCCGGTTCGCCGGCCGGGTGCTGGCCGGCCTGGCGCTGACGTACCTCTCGCTGATCCCGGTCGCGGTGATCGGCGCGACGCTAACCGCGGCCCAGATCACCCCGGCGGCGTTCCTGCTGGCCGTCGTCACCGTGGCCGTCATCTCGGTCCCGTTCACGCTGATGGGGCTCGCCATCGGCTACTCGCTGCCGAGCAAGGCGGCGATCGTGGTGGCGCAGGTCGTCTTCCTGCCGCTCGCGTTCGGCGGCGGACTGCTCTCCGCACCGGGGGAAGCACCCGGGTTCATCGAGACGATCGCGCCGTTCCTGCCCACCCGGGGGGCCGCCGAGCTGATGTGGGCCGCGGTGGGCGACTACCAGATCGAGCCGCTGTCAGTGATCATGCTCGGCGTCTGGGTGGTGCTGCTCGCCACGCTCGCGGGCTGGGCGTACCGGCGGGACGAGGGTCGCCGGTTCAGCTGACGATTCGTCCGTTTCCGCCCCGGGCCGCGGCCGGACGGTGCCAGGATTCCGGCAGGGGGCCGTCGTGGCCGCCGGGCCGAGAGGGGTCTTGACGTGAGCACCGTCCCGCCGGGTACGCCCTGCTGGGCCGACCTGGCCACCCCGGACCTGACCGACGCGCGGCGCTTCTATCCCGAGCTGTTCGGGTGGACCGGCCGGGTGACACCGGAGCCGGAGGCGGGCGGGTACACCATCTTCCAGCTCGACGGGCGGTCGGTGGCCGGAGCCGGGCCGCCGGCGATCCCGGACCAGGTGCCGATCTGGTCGACGTACCTCGCCACGGACGACGCGGAACTGGTCGCCGGTCGGGTCGAACGCGCGGGTGGACAGGTCGTGGTGCCGCCGTTCGAGGTCTTCGACCGGGGCCGGATGGCGGTCTTCGCCGACCCGGCGGGCGCCACGTTCAGCGTCTGGCAACCGCTGGCGATGCCCGGCGCCGAGGTGTTCAACGTGCCGGGCGCGATGAGCTGGACGGAGCTGGTCACCCCGGACCCGGAGGGCGCGAAGGTCTTCTACGAGCTGGTGTTCGGCTGGCAGCCGGACGACCAACCCGTCGGCGGGATGACGTACACCGGGTGGCGGCTCGGTACGCAGATCGTCGCCGGGATGATGCCGCCGTTCGCCGACGACTTCCCGGCCGACCTGCCGGCGTACTGGACGGTGTACTTCGCGGTGGCCGACGCGGACGCCGCCGCGGCCCGCGCCGCCGAGCTCGGTGGGACCATCCTGGTGCCGCCCCGGGACAACCCGGCGGGCCGGTTCGCCGCCCTGCGCGACCCCCAGGGGGCCCTCTTCTCCGTCATCGACCTCGGCCCGGACGGGGACTGACCGTCCGGGCTCAGCGGGGGCGGACGGGGACGACGAGCGGCCCGTGCGCGCCGGGCACGACCCGGACGCTGGCCCGGTAGTGGGTGGCGAGCAGGTGTTCGGTCAGCACCTCGTGCGGGCTCCCGACGGCCACCACCCGCCCGTCGGCGATCAGCACCATCCGGTCGGCGTACTCGCCGGCCAGGGAGAGGTCGTGCATGGTGGCGAGCACGGTCAGGCCGTGCTCGCGGCGCAACTGGTCGACCAGCTCCAGCACCTCCTGCTGGTGGCCGATGTCCAGCGCGCTGGTCGGCTCGTCGAGCAGCAGCAGCGTCGCGCCCTGGGCCAGCGCCCGGGCGAGGAAGACCCGCTGCCGTTCACCACCGGAGAGGGTGGCCAGCTCCCGGCGTTGGAAGCCGGTGAGGTCCAACCGGTCGAGCACGTCGTGCACGGCGGCCACGTCCGCGGCGGACTCCCGGCCCAGTGGCGGGATGTAGGGGGTACGCCCGAGCAGCACGTAGTCCAGCACCGACATCCCGGGCGGCACCACCGGGGACTGGGCCACCGTGGCCACCACCCGGGCCCGGTCGCGGCGGCGCAGCGCGGCGCTCGGCGTACCGAACAGGGAGATCGCCCCCGG
Source organism: Micromonospora sp. NPDC005161 (assembly GCF_053599855.1). NCBI lineage: Bacteria > Bacillati > Actinomycetota > Actinomycetes > Micromonosporales > Micromonosporaceae > Micromonospora > Micromonospora sp. NPDC005161. The sequence goes on along the minus strand of NZ_JBSFYQ010000017.1, from coordinate 74,596 downwards.
CGCGGGCAGCAACCCGCCGACGGCGCGCAGCAAGGTCGACTTGCCGGCGCCGTTCGGGCCGATCACGGTGACCCACTCGCCGGCGGCGACGGTGAGGTCGACGCCGGTGAGGATCGGTGTGCCGCCCAGGCTGACGTGCAGCCCCCGCACCTCGACCGCCGGCGCGCGGGCCGCGTCGTCCGGGCCGGCGGCGGGTTCGGGGATCACGTGAGCACCCGGCGGGCGGTACGCAGCACGAGCACGAAGAACGGGCCGCCGAGCAGGGCGGTGACCACCCCGATCGGAATCTCGGCCGGAGCGGCGGCGGTGCGGGCCACCACGTCCGTCAGCGCCAGGAACGCGGCGCCGAACAGCAACGACAGCGGCAGGATCACGCGGTAGCTCGCCCCGGCGAGCAACCGGACGGTGTGCGGCACGATGATGCCGACGAAGCCGATCAGGCCGGTCGCGGAGACCGCCGCGGCGGTGCCCAGCGAGGCGGCCGCGATCAGCAGGTAGCGGGAACGCTGCGGGTGCAGACCGAGGCTCCTCGCCTCGTCGTCGCCGACCGCGAGGACGTCCAGCTCGCGGCGGTGCAGCAGCACCACCACGGTGGTCAGCACGGCGTACGGCAACACCAGCAGCACATCGTGCCAGCCGGCGGTGGCCAGCCGGCCGAGCAGCCAGGAGTAGACCGGCTGGATGCTGTCGGAGTGCCGTTGCAGCAGGTACGTCTGCCCGGCGGAGAGGAACGCGGAGACCGCCACCCCGGCCAGGATCAGCATCGCCGGTGACCGGCTCCGCCCACCGGCGCCGCCGAGAAGGTAGGTCATCGTCACGGCGAGCAGCGAGCCGGCGAACGCGGCCAGCGGGATGGTCAGCGGCAGGCCGGTGATCGCGCCCTGCCGGCCGACGCCGCCGAGGGCGATCACCGCGGTGACCGCGAGCCCCGAGCCGGCTGCCACGCCGAGCAGGTACGGGTCGGCCAGCGGGTTGCGGAACACCCCCTGGTAGCAGCCGCCGGCCAGGGCGAGCAGGCCGCCGACGAGCAGGCCCAGCACCACCCGGGGAAGCCGCAGCTCGGTGACGATGGCGATCTCCCGCTCGGTCAGCCCGCTCTCCAGGTGCACCCCGGGTATCAGGTTGAGCAGCTCGGCGGCGACGCTGCCCGGCGGCAGGCTGATCGGGCCGAGCGACACCCCGGCGACCAGCGCGAGGAGCACCGCGACCACGCCGGCGGCCAGCCAGCGCTTGCGCAGCCCGGCGGGCCGCGACGCGGGTGGCGTCGCGGCCGGCCGGGTGGGTGGCGCCGGGGTGGCCACCAGCGGCTCCCCGGTCACCGAGCCTTCTTCCGTTCGTGACCGCGAGGCTCGCAACCCCGGTTCACTCCTCGCGCTCACCGACGGACGACGGTCACGCGGGCACCTTGGCGACCGCGTCGATGATGACCCGGAGCAGGTCCACGACCCGCGGGCCCCAGCGCGAGGCGATGTCGTCATCCAGCGCGACCACCTGGTTGTTCTTCACCGCGCTCAGCCCGGCCCAGCCGCTGCGCGCCCGGACCGAGTCGGCGTTCTGCTGGCAGCACTTGGAGTCGGCCAGGAAGACGAAGTCCGGGTTGGCCTTGACGATGAACTCCTGGGACAGCTGCGGGTAACCGCCGCTCTTGCCGTCCGCGTCGGCCGGATCCGCGATGTTGGCCAGACCGACCTGGCTGTAGAGCGAGCCCATGAAGGTCTTGCTGGTCACGCTGTACAGCTCCGGGCCCAGCTCGTGGTAGTAGGTGAGCTTCTCGGCGCGCTGCGGCAGGTCCTTGACCAGCTTGGCGATGTCGTCCTTCATCCGGCCGGCGACGTCGGTCGCCTGGTCGGCGTGGCCGGTCAGCGTGCCCAGCTCGGCGATCTGCCGGTACGAGTCGTCCAGGGTGACCGCCGCGGGGGTGAGGTAGACCGGGATCTTCAGCTTGCCGAGCTGGTCGACGATCTTGTTGGTGTCGTTCGCGAGCACCACCAGGTCGGGGCCCTTACCGGCGATCGCCTCGGCGTTGGGCTGGAAGCCGGACAGGTCGCTCTTGGGCGCGTCGGCCGGATAGTTGGACTGGTCGTCGACCGCGCTCACCTGCGGGCCGGCGCCGATGGCGAAGAGCATCTCGGTGGCGGTGGGCGAGAGCGAGAGGATCTTCTCGGGGCGCTTGTCGAGCGTGAGCGAGCCGACCGTCACCGGGTAGCTGGCGGCCGCGGAGCTGCCGCTCGCGGTCGGCTCGTCGGCGGTCTTCTCCGCGCACGCGCCCAGGGCGAGTGCGGCGACCGCGAGGGTCGCGGCGAAGAGCCGGGGGGTACGTCTGAACATGGGACCTCCTGTCGGTCGAGGAGTGTGGTGCTTCGCCGACAGGGACTTTCGTACGCCCGCCCACGAGGCGCCCTTCCTCGAGAGCGCGTGTCGCGACCGATCCGCAGGCGACCTGGCTCGTCCCCGCCGTCAGGACGGGGCATCACAGTTGCGGGACAGCGCCGGTTTCGCACCGGCTTCGCTGCGGAGTGGTCGCTAAGACGGTAGCGCACCGCCTGGACGTGCCGGATCGATCAAGGGCCAATCGCCGCGTGTCGATCACCTTGGCCCCGGGAAGGTGGGGCGAGATGACCGACCGACGGCGATATGTCGCGCATCGCGGGGGTCAGAAACGGGTGGTGGGGCCCCGCAGGGGCGGAACGGGGCCCCATCCGATCAGGAGGCGCTGATGGTGACGTTGTCCACAGCCGCCTCCACGAGGCTGGCGCCGGAGGCGTCCGCCACCTCGATGAGGATGCGCACCGACTGGCCGGCGTACGGGGTGAGGTTGAGGTTCGCCACCGCCCAGCTGCCGTTGCGGTTGCTCGCCGCGCCGGCCTGGGTGAGCAGCGCCGTGGTGCCACCGTTGTGCACCACGCTCACCCGCAGGTAGTCCGCCGACGAGGCGTTCGAGCCGTGCGCCAGGTACCAGGCCAGCGAGAGGGTCAGCGTGCCGGTCGACGGCAGCGTCACCGCCGGGGACCGGGCGCTGGTCACCCCGCCGTCGACGTCGTGGTCACCCGCCGCCGAACCGGCGAGCCGACCGGTGACCAGGTCGTTGGCGCCGGCGTACGGGGTGAGCTGCTTGGCCCCGGAGGAGGTGGTCGCCTGGGCGGCACCCCGTTCCCAGGCCCCGAGGGTCGCGGTGTCGGTGCCGGACGGGTTGATGGTCCAGCCGGTCGCGGTCTCGAAGGTGTCCGACCAGACCGTGGTGCCGCCACCACCGCCGCAGTACTGCGCCTGCTTGCCGATCGCCCGGTACGGGCAGTCGGCGTACTCGCTGAGCATCAGCACCGCCTCCCGGTTGCGGGAGGTCTGTGCGGGGATCACCTCGTCGGGCGGGTAGAAACCACCGCCGCCGGACGATCCTGGATACATCTCGAAGGTGTACGCCCAGATGCCGTGGGTGGCCCACATCCAGTCGATGCTGTCCCCGTCGGTGATGTAGAGGTCGCTGGACTGCTCCGGGGTGTAGTTGTTGGTGGCCGCCATCTGCTGGCCGATGGTGGCGAAGGTGTTGTACTGGTCGGCGCTCATCCCCGGCCCGGTGTTCGCGGTCGTGTAGCCGTACGGCCAGAGCACCAGCTGCGAGTAGGTGTGGAAGTCGATGTTGGCCTTGATCTGCTGCGTTCCGCCGACGACCCGGCTGTTGACGAAGTTGCGCAGTGCCTGCGTCTCGGGCGCGGAGAACGCCGACGGTCCACGGTAGGTCTCGGACGAGGTGGAGCCGGACGAGCCGCCGCAGCAACCCCAGTTGTAGGACCAGTTGCGGTTCAGGTCGGTGCCGACGTTGGAGGAGCCGCTGTTGGGCTGCCGGTTCTTGCGCCAGGACCGGTACGACCCGGTGGCGATGTCGTACTCGCTACCGTCCGGGTTGACCGTCGGCACGATCCAGATCTCCCGGCCGTTGACGATGTTGGTGATCCGGGAGTCGGAGCCGTAGCTGTCGGTGAAGAGGTTGAGCAGGTAGATCGCCATCTCGACGGTCAGGTGCTCGCGGGCGTGCTGCTGGGCGTTGAAGAGGAGTTCCGGCTCGCTCTCGTCGGTGCCCACGTTGTCGGAGATCTTCACGGCCATCAGGTCGCGGCCCTCGTACGACGAACCAATGCTGATCTTGCGGGCGATCGCCGGATGGTCGGCGACGACCTGGTTCACGACGGCGGTCAGTTCCGCGTAGTCGTGGTAGTTGGAGTCGGCGGGCGGGAAGGCCAGTGTGCCCATCTCTCCGGCGCCGCGCTCGGCGTTCGGCGGCGGGGCGAGCGGTTCGAGTCGGAAGCCGAGCTTGCCGATCTCGGCGGCCTCACCCGCGGTGGCCGAGACGTGCAGCACGCCGTGTTCGGAGTAGTCGATGGCGGCCCCGGTGCGGGCCACCGCATTGCGGTCGGCGACGGTCCGGGGGCCGAGCACCCGGTAGCCGGCGGCGGCCGGCTCGGCGGTCCGGTCCGGCGCCGGCCGCGCGAAGACCGGCCCGGTGGCGACGGTGACGATTCCCAGCCCGGTGACGACGGCGAGCACCAGGACGCGGCGGAGAGGGATGGGCGTGCGGAGGGCCATGGACTACCTCCTCGAAGGGCGGGAGAACCCGCTCGGTGGAGGACACTTCACCACCTGTCACATGGTCATATCAATATCCGTCGCTGCCTCTTGCATCCCAGGCGGATCATCGCGGCGGCAATGATTTTCCATCCGTCGACATCTGGCGAAACTTCCTTCCGGCGGCGACACTGACCAGCAACGATGTCCCTCTCGACACCGCGGAGCCCCCATGGCCAGATCCCGTTTACGCACGGCCGCCCTCGCCGGCGTCACCGCGCTCGCCCTGCTCACCACCGTCGCACCCGCGGCAGCCGCCGCACCACTCACCGGCGGCCGACCGCCCGCAACCGCCCACGACGAGCAGATCACCTTCCAGGACTGGTCCGGGCCCGCCGACTGGCACCGGGGCAGCCGGGCCGGCACCCGCGTGGTGCCCGGCGCCCGATCGGGCGTCACGCTGGCCCGCCCGGCCGGCACCACCGAGTACGCCGACCCGCACACCGGCGTCACCCGCAGCTGGGAGTACGGCACCTGGACCTCCCCGGTGACCCGGGTCGGCTTCGACGCCACCGAGCTGATCGCGTCCTGGAACGCCGAGACCCCCGCCGGCACCTGGATCCAGGTGGAGATGCAGGGCAGCTACACCAGCGGTGACCAGACCCCGTGGTACGTCATGGGCCGCTGGGCGTCCGGCGACAGTGACATCAGGAGGACCAGCGTCAACCGGCAGGGCGACCCCTGGTCGACGATCTGGACCGACACCTTCAGCATCGACGACGCCGCCGTCGGGGTGCTGCTGCGGTCGTACCAGCTGCGACTGACCCTCTACCGGGCGCCCGGGCAGACCGCCGCGCCGGTGGTCCGGATGCTCGGCACGATGAGCTCGACCGTGCCGGACCGCTTCACCGTCACGCCGAGCGCCGGGCACATCGCCTGGGGCCGCGAGCTGCCGGTGCCGCGCTACTCGCAGAACGTGCACTCCGGGCACTACCCCGAGTACGACGGCGGTGGTGAGGCGTGGTGCTCCCCCACCTCGACCGAGATGGTGGTCGAGTACTGGGGACGCCGGCCGTCCGCGGCCGACACCTCCTGGGTGGACCCGACCTACCCCGACCCGACGGTCAACCACGCCGCCCGGATGACCTACGACTACACGTACGACGGCGCGGGCAACTGGCCGTTCAACACCGCGTACGCGGCCAGCTTCCCCGGCCTGGAGGGGCGGGTGACCCGACTGCACTCACTGGACGAGCTGGAGCGTTTCATCGCCGCAGGCATTCCGGTGGTGACCAGTCAGTCCTTCCTCGCCAGCGAGCTGGACGGGGCGAACTACGGCACCTCCGGGCACCTGTTCGTGGTGGTCGGCTTCACCGCCGACGGCGACGTGATCGTCAACGACCCGGCCTCGTCCAGCAACGACGTGGTGCGCAACGTCTACAAGCGTGCCCAGTTCGAGCAGATCTGGCTGCGGACCAAGCGGGTCAACGCCACCGGCGGCGTCTCCGGCGGCTCGGGCGGCGTCGCATACCTCATCAAGCCGACGAGCAAGCCCTGGCCGAAGGTCTCGGGCTCCACCAACTGGTAGAGCGTGGTTGATCATGAAGTTATTGCCCGGCCGATCGGCGTGTCGGAGCAATAACTTCATGATCAACGCGGGGGCTGGTCGGTGGGGGGTTGGTCGGTGGAGGGGGGCTGGTCGTCGCCGGCCAGGGCGGAGCGGAGGCGTTCCTTCTCCGCTCGGCGGCGCTCGGTCGCGCCGGCCATCTCCTCGGCCATCTCCTCCCGCCAGCCGCGCAGCAGGAAGAAGGAGAGCGCGGCCGAGAAGGCCAGCGCCAGGATCAGCTTCAGGAACACGCTCATGTCGATCAGCCAGAGGCCCGCCAGCACGGCGACGAACAGCCCGATCCGACCCAGCGTGTACTTGACCGCCGCGCTCACCCGCACCACTCCGTTCTCCGTCACCCGCCGGTGCCGGCGGAAGGTCGATCCGCCCGGCGGGCGGTCGGGGTCAGCCGGTCCGGCGGGCCAGCCAGCGGACGCCCGGGAACCAGACCGCCGCGTACGCCACGGTGAACGCCGCCGCCGCCAACGTTCCGGACAGCAGCGGCGGCAACCCGGCGCCCAGACCGGCGATCAGCAGCCCCGCGAACACCCCGACGGCGGCGGCGACCAGTGCCGCCACCACCCGGGCCGCGCCGAACTCCCAGGCCCGGAAATCGTCCCAGAACAGCCACGCCGGCAGGATCACCGCCAGCCAACCGTTGGTGTGCCCGAAGTCGCCGGCGCCCATCGAGGCGAACGCCCAGTCGAACAGCACGAGCGCCAGCGCACCGATGACCAGGCCGGCCAGGCACACCCCGAGCAGATCGCCGAGGGTACGGACGCGTCCCTCGGCGTCCCGTCGGGGGAAGCCGCCCTGCCGCTCCGGTCCTCGTTGCTCAGTCATCGACTGCGAGGGTACGTGGCGGTTCAGGCCCACACCTGCTGCGGCTCGGCGCGCCGCTCGGCCAGCGACGGGGCCTTGTCGTACTCCCGGACCACGTTGTAGCGGGTGTCCCGCTCGACCGGCTGGAAGCCGGCGTCCCAGATCAGGTGCAGCAGGTCGTCGCGGTGCATGGTGTTCGGGGTGCCGTACGAGTCGGCGTCGTGGGTGATCTTGTATTCGACCACCGAGCCGTCCAGGTCGTCCACGCCGAAGTTCAGCGAGAGCTGGGCCACCGAGAGCCCGTGCATCACCCAGAAGTTCTTCACGTGCGGCACGTTGTCGAAGAGCAGCCGGGAGACGGCGAACGTCTTCAACGACTCGGCCGGCGAGGCCATCGTGGTGCGCGCCTGGATCTTGTTACGGATCTTGCCGTCCGCCGAGTCCACGAAGTCGTGCTGGTATCGCAGCGGGATGAAGACCGCGAAGCCGTTGGTCTCGTCCTGCAGCTCGCGCAGCCGCAGCACGTGGTCGACCCGGTGCCGGGGCTCCTCGATGTGGCCGTACAACATGGTCGCCGGGGTCTTCATGCCCTTGCTGTGCGCCAGGGCGTGGATGCGCGACCAGTCCTCCCAGTGGCAGGCGTGGTCGACGATGTGCTGGCGGACCTCCCAGTCGAAGATCTCCGCGCCACCACCGGTCAGCGACTCCAGGCCGGCGTCCATCAGCTCGTCGAGGATCTCGTCGGCGCTCAGGCCGCTGATCTTCTCGAACCACTGCACCTCGGTCGCCGTGAAGCACTTGAGCTTGACGTTGGGCAGCGCCGCCTTCAGCTCACGCAGCACCTTCGGGTAGTAACGCCAGGGCAGCGTCGGGTGCAGGCCGTTGACGATGTGCAGCTCGGTGAGCTGCTCGTCCTCCATCTCCTTGGCCTTGCGGACCGCCTCGTCGATGCGCATCGTGTACGCGTCCTTCTCGCCCGGCTTGCGCTGGAACGAGCAGTACGCACAGGACGCCGAACAGACGTTGGTCAGGTTGAGGTGCCGGTTGACGTTGAACATCACCCGGTCGCCGTTGAGCTCGGTGCGCTTGTGGTGCGCCAGCCGCCCCAGCCAGGCCAGGTCGTCGCTGTCGTAGAGGGCGACCCCGTCCTCACGGGTCAGCCGCTCACCGGCGTACACCTTCGCTTCGAGCTCACGCTTGAGTCCGGCGTCCATGGCACGTCCCTTCCACCTGCGGTCCCGGTCGAGCGTACGTCGGGACGCCGACCGGCCCGGCGGCACGGTCGGCGACAGCGACCGACTTCACCAGACTCTCAGCCTCCCGTAACCCGGCGATGCATCGACATCACTGCCCGCGTGCGGTAAGACAGGGTGGGGCGGAACACACACTGGTACCGTCCCGACGGCCGCGCCACCGAGCGCGGCGACGGGCAGCGGGACGGGGAGCGGAATGGTCGACAGCGGGCGCGGGCGACGGCAGCGACGACGGAGCCCGGTGATCTCGCCGGTGCTGCGTCCGAAGCTCTGGGCCGCCCTGCTCGGCGCGATCGCCGCCGCCGTGCTCGCCACCCCCGCGTACGCCGAGCCCGGGGTGCCCACCACGGTGCCGGACACCGGCTCGCGCCCGGCGGTGGTCGGCGCGCTCCAACTGCCCGGTGGCGCACCCGTCGCCGGTGTCCCGGTCCCGCCGGTGATGAACGTCGGCAACGGCCCGCTGGCCGCCCAGATCGCCGCCGGCGAGACCCAGGTCGGCGCCCTCGGCGAGGCACTGCTGCTGAGCCAGCAGAAACGCGCGGACGCGCAGGCCCAGCTCGAGGCGGCCGGCAAGGCGCTGGCGACCGCGCAGGACGATCTCCTCCGGGCGCAGCAGGCGGCCGACGTCGCCGCCTCGGACGCGTTCAAGGCGGCCGCCGCGCTACCGCCCGGCGACCTGGCCGACGACATCCAGGGGTTGAGCCGGCTCCAGCGGATCGCCCGTGGCGAGAAGGTCGAGCGCGGCACCACCGGGGTGGCCGGGGAGCTTTCCCGGGCCCGCAGCGGCGAGCAGTCCGCCTACCAGGCGCACACCACGGCCAAGACCCAGCTCGACGCCGCCGAGGCGGAGTTCGCCGTCGGGGAGAAGGCGCTGCGCGCGGCCGAGGCCAGCCTCCTCAAGCTGCGCCGCGACAACGCCGCGCAGCTCATCGAGATCGAGCGCCAGCAGGAGGCCGCCGAGCAGCAGCTCGGTGCCGGCTACCTCGTCGGCCAGAACGTCAGCGGGATGGCGGCGCACCCGCGGGCGCTGGCCGCGGTCCGGTACGCCCTCGCCCAGCTCGGCGACCCGTACGAGTGGTCGGAGGAGGGGCCCGACACGTTCGACTGCTCCGGTCTGATGTGGGCGGCGTACCGGTCGCCCGGCGCCGACTACTTCCAGCTGCCCCGGGTCTCCCGGGACCAGTACGCCGCCACCCGCTCGCGGACGGTGCCGCAGACCGCGCTGCTCCCCGGCGACCTGCTCTTCTTCGCCTCCGGCAGCAGCTGGACCACGATCCACCACGTCGCCATGTACATCGGCAACGGCAAGATGGTGCAGGCGCCCACCACCGGCGACGTCGTCAAGGTCTCGGTCGTCCGCTGGTCCCGGCTGTACGCCGCCACCCGGGTGATCGGCGCGGTGCCGGCCCCGACCGTGCCGGTCCCGACGCCCAGCGCGCCGACCAGCCCGACGCCGACGCCCACCACGAAGCCGACACCCACCACCAAGCCCACGCCGACCACCAAGCCCACGCCGACCACCAAGCCGACGCCGACCGGATCGGCCACCCCGACGCCCACCGGCACCCCGACCCCGACCCCGACCGGCAGCACCTCGCCGAGCACCTCGCCGAGCGAGACGCCGACGACGCCGCCACCGCCACCGACCAGTGCGCCGGCCACCTCGACCCCGGCCGGCTCGCCGTCGGCGAGCCGGAGCGGGGTGTCCAGCGACAGCCCGACCCCGAGCACGACGGGCAGCCCGAGCACCGGAAGCTGAGGCGCCACAATCGGCTCCGGCTGTCCGCTCGGGGCGATCTGTGGCACCGTGACATCCAGGCACATCCGGCCCGGTGTCACGGGTCCGGGTGCGAGCGTGGCACGGAGGGCGGAGATGGCCGAGCAGAGTGATCCGGCGGAGAAGGCCGCCCCCGTCGCGGTCGACCAGCCGGGACCGGGAACAACTGACCCGGCACCCAGCGCCGACACCGTCAGTGCCGCCGTCGAGACCCCCGCCGACGGTGACGTCGGTGCCGCCGACGATTCCGCCGGCACCGACGCTCCCGCCAGCTCCGCCGACGCGGACGGGGGGCAGCCGGCGCCCGATGAGGCTGACCCGGCCGCCGCTCCGGTACGCGCCCGCGCCAGTGTCGTCACCGCCGCCGCGGCGCCGGATGACCTCCCGGCCAGCGCGCCGGTGAGCGCGACCACCTACCGGGCGACCGGATCGGCCAACCCGACCGGCGGGTCTCTGCCCGGGCAGCGGGACGGCTCGAGCGCCCCGGCCCGGGCCAGCGCCACGGTGTCCGCCAACAGCCGCGTCACGGCCGGCGCGGTGGGCACCCCGGATTCCCGGCCAAGCGCTCCCGCCGTCTACCGCTCCGCTCCGGTGAGCCCCGAGCCGCCCCAACCGGCGCAGCCTCCGGAGCCCGTCCAGCCGCCCACGCCTCCGACCCCGGAGCCGACCCCCGCACCACCGGGCCCGACCCCGCCGCCCGAGCCCGAGCCAGCGCCGAGCCCTGGGCCGTACCCGCCCGGTCCGGTGCCGACCCCGCCACCGGGGCCCCGGCCCACGCCGCCACTGCCGCCCATCCCGGGCCCACCCACACCGCCGCCGGCTCCGGTGCCGCCGGTTCCGGGCCCACCCGCACCACCCGTTCCGGGCCCACCGGCACCGCCACCCGGCCCGCCGGTGCCCGGGCCACCCCCGCAGCCCGGCCCGATGCCGGCACCGCCCTTCCCGCCGCCGCCCGCGACGCCCGGCGGGCCGCCGGCCGTGCGAGCCACCGCGTCGGTCTCCGCGCCGCCGGCCAGCCCCACCGGGTGGGCCACCGCGTCGCCCGCCGATCCCGCCGGGCGCGGCTCCACGGCGGTCTACGGCTCGTCGTCCGGCCCGGGCGTGCGGGCCTCCGCGTCGCCGGCCGGTTGGTCGGCCTCAGCGGTTGCCGCGCAGCCCACCCAGGGCGGCGGTGGATGGACCGGGGCGCCGGTCTCGGCCCCGCCGGTGGTGCCCGCGCCGGCGCTGCCCAGTTGGCCGCCGTCCACCGCGGGCGGTGTCCCGTCGGGCGGAAACGACACCGGCGGCTCCCGGGGGTCCAACCCGGCGGGCGTGCCGGCTGGGCGGGGCGCGGCGGCCGCTCGCAGCGGGCGGTACGACGGCGGCTCCGATCTGGCCGGCACCGTCTACGGCGGCGGGGAGCAGCCCGGCTACACCACGATCGCGCTGCCGGCCAGCGCCGTGGAGAATTCCGGCTCCCTGACCGGGCACATCCTGGCTCAGGGCTGGGCCGACACCCCGGCCGAACGGTCTTCCAGCACCGCCCGGGTGGTGATCGTCCTGGCCGCCGCACTGGGGCTGCTGGTGGCGATCAGCGTGCTGGTGGTCCTGCTCGCCAACGACGCCCTGGACGGCCTGGTGGGCAACGTGCTCAACGGCTGAGCCGACGATCGGGTCGATGGTGAGTCCGCCCACTACGGTCGGGCAACCGGCTGGCGGCTCCGCCGGACCGCCGTACACTGGTCGAGATCACTGACCCGGCGCGCGTGATGCGCGCCCATGGGCGATCTTGCGGGCGATCCGGCGGCACAGCCGCGGCAGGCCATCGCGAAGATGCGCCCCGCTCGAAAGGCATTTGTTGACCACCTCTGCTGACCCCAGCATCGTTCCGTCCGTTTTCGATTCCGCCCCGGCGGCGGTCGACGCCGCCCTGGAGACGCCCGACGCCGCCCCGACGGAGGTCGCCGAGCCCGTCGACTTCGCCGCGCTCGGCCTGCCCGAGCCGCTGGTCCGCGCACTGGCGCGGCAGGGCATCACCACCCCGTTCGAGATCCAGCGGGCCACCGTTCCGGACGCGCTCGCCGGCCGGGACGTGCTCGGCCGCGGGCAGACCGGGTCGGGCAAGACGCTCGCGTTCGGCCTGCCCCTGCTGGCCCGGGTCGCCGCCGGCCAGCCGGCCCGGCCGATGCGGCCGCGCGCCCTGGTCCTGGTCCCGACCCGGGAGTTGGCCATGCAGGTCAACGACGCCCTGCTGCCGCTGGGCAAGGCGATCAACGTGTTCCTGAAGACCGCCGTCGGCGGAGTGCCGTACGACCGTCAGATCGACGCGCTGCGGCGCGGCGTGGAGATCATCGTGGCGACCCCGGGCCGGCTCGGCGACCTGATCGAGCGGGGCATCTGCCAGCTCGACGACGTCGAGGTGACGGTGCTCGACGAGGCCGACCAGATGGCCGACATGGGCTTCCTGCCCGAGGTGACCGAACTGCTGGCGAAGACGCCCGCGAACGGTCAGCGGCTGCTCTTCTCGGCCACCCTGGACGGCGACGTCGACGCGCTGGTCAAGCGGTTCATGACCGATCCGGTGACGCATTCCACCGCGCCGTCCACCGCCTCGGTGTCCACCATGGACCACCACATGCTGCTGATCCCGCCGCACGAGAAGTTCCCGGTGACGGCCTCGATCGCCGCCCGGGACGGCCGGACCATGGTCTTCGCCCGGACCCAGCTCGGCGTCGACCGACTGGTCGAGCAGCTCGCCGCTGTCGGCGTACGGGCCGGTGGCCTGCACGGCGGCAAGACCCAGCGGATGCGCACCAAGACGCTGGCCGAGTTCCGCGAGGGCCGGATGAACGTGCTGGTCGCCACCGACGTGGCGGCTCGGGGCATCCACGTCGACGGGGTCACCCTGGTGCTGCACGTCGACCCGCCGAAGGACCCCAAGGACTACCTGCACCGCGCCGGGCGCACCGCCCGTGCCGGCGAGTCGGGCGCGGTCGCCACGCTGGTGCTGCCCAAGCAGCGCCGTACCACCCTGGCGATGCTCGAGAAGGCTGGCGTCGCGCCGGCCGAGAGCCGGGTCCGCCTCGGGGACCCGGCGCTTGCCGAGCTGATCGGCGCCCGTGAGCCCAGCGGCGTCCCGGTCCGCGTGGAGGCGGAGCCCCGGGGCTACGGTGACCGCTCCGGCGGCCCCCGCCGGTTCGGTGACCGGCCGGGCGGCGACCGCCGCTACGGCGACCGTCCCCAGGGTGAGCGCCGCTACGGCGACCGCCCGACCGGCGAGCGCCGCTTCGGCGACCGCCCGCAGGGTGAGCGGCGCTACGGCGACCGTCCGCAAGGCGACCGGCAGTACGGCGACCGCCCGACCGGTGAGCGGCGCTACAGCGACCGCCCCCAGGGCGACCGGCAGTACGGCGACCGGCCGACCGGTGAGCGGCGCTTCGGCGACCGCCCCCAGGGCGACCGGCAGTACGGCGACCGCCCGACCGGCGAGCGCCGGTACGCCGATCGGGATGCCCGGGGTTACGGCGACCGGCCGCAGGGTGAGCGCCGTTTCGGCGACCGCCCGCAGTTCGGCGACCGGGACGGCCGGGGCGACCGCCCGACCGGCGAGCGGCGCTACGGCGACCGCCCGCAGGGCGAGCGGCGCTACGGGGACCGGGACGAGCGCGCCTCCGGCGACCGCCGTTTCGGCGACCGGCAGCAGGGCGAGCGGCCCGCCGACGAGCGCCGGTTCGGGGACCGACCGGCCGGGGAGCGGCGCTTCGCGGACCGGGACGCTCGGGGTGGTTTCCGCCCGGAGAGCCGCGGTCAGGGCGACCGGCAGCGCGACGACCGGCAGCGCGATGACCGGCGTGGCTTCGGCGGGCGCCCGCCGGCCCGTACCCACTGATCCACTGATTCACTGAACGCCGCCGCGGAGCCCACGCTCCGCGGCGGCGTTCGCGCATGCCCTGCCGATGTCGGCTCGGTCGCGTAACGTCCGGCTCATGCCGACCATGCCGAAGTCGATCTTCTGGTCCCGGACGGACACCGCCGGCAGTGAGCAGGTCGTGCTCGACGACGGGCACGGGTTGGCGGCCCGGGGCACCCTGCTCGCCGTGGACCCGATCCCCTGGACCGTCCGCTACCAGCTGACCACCGCACCTGACTGGAGCACCAGCCGGGTCGAGGTCGAGGCGGAGGGGTCGGGCTGGCTGCGCAGAGTCACGCTGGAACGGGCCGCGGACCGGTGGCGGGTGACGACCGCCGAGCAGGGCAACCTGGACGCGGCACTCGTCGCGGCCGGTCATCCCCCGGCCGGTCTGCCGGGCACCGACGACCCGGATCGGCTGGCCGACGCGCTCGACGTGGACCTGAGCGGGTCCCCGCTGTTCAACACCCTCCCGGTCCATCGGCTCGGGCTGGCCGCTCAGCCGGCCGACCTGCCGCACCGGATCACCGCGGCGTGGGTGCTGCTGCCCGGTCTGGAGGTGGTGGCGGCCGAGCAGATCTACACCGGGCTCGGGCCGGGCCGGGTGCGGTTCGCCAGCGGCACCTTCACCGCCGACATCGATCTGGACGCCGACGGGTACGTGGTGCGCTACCCCGGGCTCGCCGAACGGATCGACCCGCGCTGAGTGCGCCGGGCTCAGGCGGGCCGGGTTCAGGCGAGCTGGGCTCAGGCGGGCCAGGCGCCACTGGTCAGGAAGCGGTCGATGGTGGCCGCGTGCGGTGCGAGGTCGTGGCCCTTCGCGGCCACCCAGTCGTCGGAGTAGTAGGTGTCGGCGTACCGGTCGCCGGCGTCACAGATCAGGGTGACCACGGAGCCGGTCCGGCCCTCGGCGAGCATCCCGGCGATGAGGCCGAACGCCCCCCACAGGTTGGTGCCGGTGGAGCCACCCACCCGGCGACCGAGCACCGCCGAGCCGGCCCGCATGGCGGCCAGCGACGCCGCGTCCGGCACCTGGACCATCCGGTCCACCACCGCGGGCAGGAAGGACGCCTCCACGGTGGGACGGCCGATCCCCTCGATCCGGGATCCCTTCCCGGTACGCACGGACCAGTCGGCGGCCAGCCAGGCCGGATAGAACGCGGAGTTCTCCGGGTCCACCACGCAGAGCTTGGTGGCCAGCCGGCGGTACCGGACGTACCGGCCGATTGTCGCGCTGGTGCCCCCGGTGCCGGCGCCCACCACGACCCAGGCCGGGATCGGGTGCCGCTCCAGTCTCAGCTGTGCGTAGATCGACTCGGCGATGTTGTTGTTGCCCCGCCAGTCGGTGGCCCGCTCGGCGTAGGTGAACTGGTCCATGAAGTGACCGCCGGAATCCTCGGCCAGCCAGCGGGCCTCGACCACCACGCTCGCCGGGTCGTCCACCAGGTGGCAACGGCCGCCCTGGAACTCGATCTGCGCGATCTTCTCCGGCGAGGTGGAGGCGGGCATCACCGCGATGAACGGCAGCCCGAGCATCCGGGCGAAGTACGCCTCGGAGACCGCCGTGGAGCCGGACGACGCCTCGACGATCGTGGTGCGCGGCCCGATCCAGCCGTTGCAGAGCCCGTAGAGAAAGAGCGAGCGGGCCAGCCGGTGCTTCAGTGAGCCGGTCGGGTGCACCGACTCGTCCTTGAGGTAGAGGTCGATCCCCCACTCCCGCGGCAGCGGGAACGGCAGCAGGTGAGTGTCGGCCGAGCGGTTCGCGTCCGCCTCGACGGCGGCGATCGCCTCGGTCACCCAGGTCCGGCTGGCCTCGTCGCACCGGTCGAGATGAGTCACGTCGGCAAAGTAGCAAGCGGTCCTGAGGAGGTCAGCGCCGGTCCGCCGACGTGACCCGGCGGAGCTGACGGCGCTGGCCGGCCCGGCCGACCGCCCGGACCAGCGGGGTCAGCCCGATGGCCAGTCGAGGCAGGGCGTCCAGCAGCCGGACCTGCGCTCCCCGCCAACGGGGCAGGCTGACCACCGGGCGCGGCCGGCGGGCCAGTCGGGCCGCCCGGGCGGCCACCCGCTGCGGGGTCAGCATGGAACCGGTGAACGACGCCAGCGCACCGGGGTCGTCCAGCCGGTCGTGCAGCATCGGGGTCCAGATGCCGTCCGGGCAGAGGCAGGAGACGTGTACCTGCCGATATCCGGCCATCCGCAGGTCGGACAGGGTGCCGAGGCTGAACGCCAGCAGCGCGTGCTTACTGGCCGCGTACACCGTCTCGCCGGGCGCGGCGACCAGCCCGGCCAGCGAGACGACGTTCAGCACGTGGCCGTGCCCCTGCCCGCGCATCACCCCGAGCGCGGCGAGGGTGCCGTTCATCGCGCCGAGCGCGTTCACGTCGAGCACCCGACGGCGGGTCCGTCCGTCGTGCTCCCAGGCGGGGCCGGTGACCAGGATGCCGGCGTTGTTGACCCAGAGGCCGAGGCCACCCCGGCTGGCTGCCGTCGCGGCGATCTCGGCGCAGGCTGCCTCGTCCCGGACATCCAGCGCGGCGGACCAGCCGCCGAGCGGCGCGGCCGCGACGGCGACCGCAGCCGGGTCGACGTCGGTGAGCAGCACCGACCAACCGTCGGCGTGCAGCGCGGCGGCAATGGCGCGGCCCAGGCCGCCGGCGGCCCCGGTCACCACGGCCGCTCCACGTCCCAGCGGGGTCATCGGCGCACGCTACCGCCGTCCGCCGGTACGGCACCAGGGCCGACCGGCCCTCGGCCGCGGCGGGTACGGCGCCGATCGGCCCTCGGCAGCGGCCGGTACGGCGCGGGGGCGGTCTCCTTTGCTCTGCTTCAGCGGACGCACCACAGAACGGCCCGCACTGGTGCGTGGGTGTAAGCAGAGCAAAGGACGCACATGAGGAGTGGTCGCCGATCCCCCTGGCGCTCGGGTGCGAGGCCGGGCCCCACCGCCGCGGTGTCAGGCGGCCGGTGGGCCGACCGACTGGGGGCGGTTCTCCCATTTGGTGGAGAGTGCGATCGCGGTACGGGTGGAGGCGACCCCGGGCGTCCGGTTCAGCCGCACGATCAGCTGCTCCAGCTCGGCGATCGTGCCGACCCGCGCCTTGAGCAGGAAGGACTCCACCCCCGCCATGAAGTAGCAGGACTCGATCTCGGGCAGCACCCGGAGCGACTCGAGCATGTCGTCGCTGTCCGCGCCGGAGTCCTCGACGATGCCGATCAGGGCGGTGACACCCAGCCCGATCGCCTCCGGCTCCACGTCCGCGCGGTAGCCGCGGATCACGCCGCTGTTCTCCAGCTTGCCGACCCGCTCGTGCACGGCCGGGGCAGAGAGGCCAACCTGCCGGGCGAGCTCGGCGTACGAGAGGCGGGCGTTTCCACGCAGCAGGTCGACGAGGCTCAGGTCGATGGCGTCCACGGAGAGTGACCTTATCCCGTTGGGCGTAACGCGACGCCTTCGGCATCCGTTGCACACAGCAGTGAGTAACTGTTCACAAACAGACGGTCAGGGCAGGGGTTGCACCAGTACCATTTACTAACTTCCCACTCAGTGCATTTTTCGCGTTTGGCGGACAGGCCAGGTCCCTGGTGCTGTAATTACCATACGTCCCTCATGACGGCTCTGGGCTCGCACCAGCCGGGGGCAGTGTGTTCAGCCAGGGGCTTCGTCGACGCGAGGAGGGGGCTGTGGACACTGGAGATCGCCTGCTGACACCGGGTGAGGTCGCCGCGCTGTTTCGGGTGGACCCGAAGACTGTGACGAGATGGGCGGCGGCCGGCCGGATAGGAAGCATCCGGACTCCAGGCGGGCATCGCCGGTTTCGGGAATCCGAGGTGCGAGCCCTGCTTGAGGGGGAGGGCATGCTGGACGAGGTGGACGAGGTCGGAAAGCCACGCAACGTGGGCCCGGCCGCCTCTACCGGGCCGGGTCCGGCCAACGCCGGCATGTACTGAACTGGTGCGGACAACGCTACGCGGACCGGGCAGCAGTCCGGTCCGCGTCCCGCTACGGTCACCCGTCGTACGCGTGACCGGGCGGGGTTGAGCAGACAGGCTCAGCTTCGGGCCGCCCCGAGCTGGCCGGACCACCGTCGGAACAGGGTGTGCGGGACGCCGAGCGCGTCCAGCACTTTGCCGGCCACGAAGTCGACCAACTGCTGCGCGCTGGCCGCCGCACCCGCGCCGTAGAAGCCGGGGCTGGCCGGCAGCACCACCGCGCCGGCGTCGTGCAACGCGATCAGGTGCTCAAGGTGACTGCGGGTCACCGGCGTCTCCCGAGGTGCCACCACCACCGGCCGGCGCTCCTTGAGGTTGACCTCGGCGGCACGCTGCAACAGGTCCTTGGAGAGCCCGATGGCGATCCCCGCGCACGCCGCCGTGCTGGCCGGCACCACCGCCATTCCGCGTACCCGGTAGGAACCGCTGCTCGGACCGGCCGCCAGGTCTCCCGCCGGCCAGTGCCGCACGTCCGCGCCGGTCACGTCCCGGCCGAGCCAGGCGGCGAGGTCCTCGGCCCAGTGCGCGTCGCGGAACGGCCGGCCGGTCTCGTCGAGCAGCGTGAGCCGCGCCGCCCGGGAGACGATCAGGTCCACCGGTTCGCCCGCGTCGAGCAGCCCGCCGAGCACGGCCGCCGCGTACGGCGTACCGGAGGCCCCGGAGACACCGACCACCCATGGTTCCCGCATGCCCCCAGCCTGCCTGGTGGGGTTCGTGCGCTGGTGGGCACCCCCGGGATCGGCCTCCGGGTGGCTCGCCCGAGATGTCCGGGCGGGCGCCTGCGTGTCCCGCGGACCTGGCATGCTGCCGGTGGCCATTCGCACCGGCAGCAGATCGCACAGGAGGCATCGGTGACGACCGGCGAGGTCCTCTGGACGCTGCGCGCCGAATGTCCGATCCCGGCCCGGCTCTCGCCGCACGCCGACCGGGTGCACGAGTGGCTGCTCCGCCTGTTGCCCGAGCTGGGCCTGCCGCTGGACGACGCCGCGCTGCGCCGGCTGAGCCGGGGAGCCTTCGCCCGGTACGCCGGCCGGCTCTACCCGGACGCCACCGAGGCCGACCTGCGGAGCCTGACCGCGCTGTTCACCTGGTTCTTCCTGGTCGACGACGCCTGCGACGGGCCGGGCCGGCTCGCTCCGGAGCAGATCCGCGCGCTGCGCAACGGCACCTTGGCGCTGCTGCACGACGGTCCCCGGGCACGACACGCCGGGTTGACCGGTCCGCTGCGGCGGCTGCTGGTGCTGGCCTGGCGGGAGCCGCGCCGCCGGATGCCGGCCCGGTGGCGGCTGCGCTTCGCCGACGCGGTGGCCCAGCACCTCGACGGGACCCGGCGGGAGGCGGCCAACAAGGAGGCGGGTCGCCGACCCGGCGTCATCGAGTACGTCGAGCTGCGGCGGGCCACGTCGGCGGCGGACGTGTCGTACCCGCTGGTGGAGTTCGTCACCGGCCGGCCGCTGCCCGACCCGGTCTACCACCACCCGCTGCTGCGCCGGGTCGCCCGCACCGGCAACGACCTGCTCTCCTGGTACAACGACCTCGCATCGCTGGACCGGGACCGGGCCACCGCGGGCGGGCACAACCTGGTGCTTGCCATGCAGGACGAGCAGGGCCTGTCGCCGGCGGAGGCGGTGGACCGGGTGGCCGAGCGCTGGCGGGAGTCGATGCGGCGCTTCGTCGCGCTGCGTGCCACGGTGCCGTCGTTCGGCCCGGCGCTGGACGAGGCGGTCACCGACCACCTCGACGGGGTCGCGTACGCGGTGCGCGGCACCATCGACTGGACGCTGGAGAGCGCCCGCTACCCCACCAGCGCCTAGGGCCGAAGGTCGAGCCGGATCACCAGGTCGAGCAGGGCGAAGGCGAACAGCGCGATGCCGACGAAGCCGTTCGCGGTGAAGAACGCCCGGTTGACCTTGCTCAGGTCGGTCGGGGTGACCACCAGGTGCTGGTAGGCGAACGCGACCGCGGTGAGCGCCAGGCCGACCCACCAGAGCCAGCCGAACCCGACCACCGCCCCGAACCAGACGAAGAGCCCGAACGTCACCACGTGCGCCACGGTGGAGGCGTGCAGCGCGAAGCGCCGGCCGTACCGGGCGGGCACGCTGTGCACCCCGATCCGCCGGTCCACCGCGTCGTCCTGGCAGGCGTAGATCAGGTCGAAGCCACCGATCCACAGCCCGACCGCCGCGCCGAGCAGCCAGGCCGGCCAGGAGCCGTCCAGGGTGCCGGTGACGGCCAGCCAGGCGCCGACCGGGCCGACCGCCTGGGCGACCGCGAGGATCGCGTGCGGCCAGTTGGTGAACCGCTTGCCGTACGGGTAGACCACCAGCGGCACCACGGCGAGCGGCGCCAGCACCAGGCAGAGCGGGTTGAGCAGAGCGGCGGCGGAGAGGAAGACCACCAGCGCGACGACCGCGCCGGTCCAGGCCGTGCGCACGCTCACCGCGCCGGTGACCAGCTCCCGCGCGGCGGTACGCGGGTTCCGCGCGTCGATCCGCCGGTCGAGGATCCGGTTGGCGGCCATCGCGAACGTCCGCGCCCCGACCATCGCCACGGTGATCAGCAGCAGGTCCACCCAGCGCACCCGGCCGCCGTTGACCTGCATCGCGGTCAGCGCCGACAGGTACGCGAACGGCAGCGCGAAGACCGAGTGTTCGATGGCGACGAGTTTGAGGAACGACTTGATTCGGCCCGGCCGTTCGGCCGGCGCGTCGAGGACCGCCATCAGATGCCGTACTCCTTCCAGCGCTTGTCGACCAGGGCGGTGACCTCCGGCGACATGCTCATCTCCTCCGGCCAACCGCGGGTGTAACCCTCGGTGGGGAGCTTGCGGGTCGCGTCAACGCCCACCTTGCCGCCCCAGAACTGCTGGTACGACGAGTGGTCGAGGTGATCGACCGGGCCCTCGGTGAGCAGCAGGTCGCGCGCGTAGTCGACGTTGCCGAAGGCGCGGAAGGCGACCTCGTTGTAGTCGTGCACGTCGCAGTCCTCGTCGACGATCACGATCAGCTTGGTCAGCGACATCAGGTGCGCGCCCCAGATCGCGTTCATCACCTTCTGCGCGTGCTTCGGGTAGCGCTTGCGGATCGACACGATCGCGCAGTTGTGGAAGACGCCGGCGGCCGGCAGGTCGTAGTCCACGATGTCCGGGATCAGCAGCTTGAGCAGCGGCTGGAAGATCCGCTCGGTGGCCTTGCCGAGGCCGTGGTCCTCCTGCGGCGGCTTGGAGGTGACGATCGAGTGGTAGACCGGCTTGCGCTGCATGGTCATCGCCTCGATGTGCAGCACCGGGAACGGCTCGACCGGCGTGTAGAAGCCGGTGTGGTCGCCGAACGGGCCCTCGGGCAGCCGCTCGCCCGGCTCCAGGTAGCCCTCCAGCACGATCTGCGCGTGGGCCGGCACCTGCAGCGGCACGGTGAGGCAGTCGACCATCTCCACCCGCTCGCCGCGCAGGAACCCGGCGAACAGGTACTCGTCGATGTCGCCGGGCAGCGGCGCGCTGGCCGCGTACGAGACGACCGGGTCGCAGCCGATCGCGACCGCGACCGGCAGGCGCTGCCCGAGCCGCTCGGCGACCGCGTGGTGGGCGGTGGAGTCCTTGTGGATCTGCCAGTGCATGCCCAGGGTGTTGCGGCCGTGCTGCTGGAGCCGGTACAGCCCGAGGTTGCGCTTGCCGGTCTCCGGGTGCTTGGTGTGGGTGAGGCCGTAGTTGTGGAAGATCCCGCCGTCGCCGGGCCACACCTGGAGCCCGGGCAGCCGGTTCAGGTCGACGTCCTCACCCCGGTAGACGACCTCCTGGCAGGGCGCGGTCTTCACCTTGCGCGGCGGCACCGACTTGAGCTGCATGACCTTGCCCAGGCCCTCGCGGATGCCGGACCAGCCCACCGGCAGCTCCGGCTTGATCAGCGCGCCGATCCGGGCCCCGATCTCGTCCAGCGAGTCGACGCCGAGCGCCATGGCCATCCGCTTCTCGGTGCCGAACAGGTTGATCGCCACCGGCATCTCGCCCCGGGTGGGGCGCTCGAACAGCAGCGCCGGTCCGCCGGCCCGGACCGTGCGGGTGACCACCTCGCTGATCTCCAGGGTCGGGTCGACCGGGACGTCGACCCGGCGCAGTTCGCCCGCGCGCTCCAGGGCCGCGAGGAAGTCCTTGAGGTCGGTGTACGGGAAGCCACGAGCCGCCATGCCCGCCAGTCTCCCGCACCGCGTCCCGCGCGGACGAAGCCGGGTGCTGTGACGCTCGCAATGGCCCGGGACCGGTCCCGACGCGCGCCTAGATCCACTCGACTTCCGGGAAGTCGGGGTGTCCCGCAGCGTTCGACAGACCGACTTCCCAGACGTCGTGTTGATCAACGGGCGCGGACGGCGGGTGGCGGCTCAGGCGGCGGGCGTCCAGGCATGGGCGGCCAACGGCGGGTCGAGCGGCGCGCGGGTGAGCCGGTTGGCGAAGGCGGAGATGGTGTACGCACCGACGCCGAGCACCACGTCCAACGCGTGCCGTGGTTGGTAGCCGGCGGAGAGGAAGTCGTCCAACTCGTCGTCGGGCACCGCGCCCCGGTGGTCGAGCACGGCCAGCGTGAATCGGCGCAGTGCCTCCAGCCGTGGCTCGGCCAGCGCCGTGCGGGCGCGCAGCGCGGTGATCAGCTCGGTGCTCGCGCCGAGCTGGGTGAGCTTGCCGGTGTGCAGGGAGACGCAGACGTGGCACTCGTGGGTGGTCGAGACGGTCAGGATGACCACCTCCCGCTCCAAGGGTGTGAGGGCGGTCTGTTCGAAGCCCGCGCTCGCGGTGAAGAAGCCGGCGAGCAGTTGTGGCGACCCGGCCATCAGCCCCACCGGGGTCGGCAGCCAGCCGAGGCGGCGGCGTACTCCCTCGACGGTCGGGCGGGCGGCGGCGGGCGCGGTGTCGACGGTGTGGGCGGGGAAGACGGACATGGTTACCTGCTCTCGCAGCGTGGGTGTCGGCGACGCGTCCGGTAGGATGGTCAACGTGGTTGACGAAATAGTAAACGAGGTTGTCGAAGATGGCAACGGCTGATCCGGGACGGCCGGGCTTCCTGCTGCCCCTGCTGCTGTTGGCCGGCTTCCGTACGCTCATCGACGACCTGCACGCCGAGTTGGCCCGCGAGGGGCATCCGGAGCTGCGACCACTGCATGGGTTCGTGCTCCAGGCCGTCGGCCCCGACGGCACCACCGCCAGCGAGCTGGGGCAGCGGCTGGGCGTCTCGAAGCAGGCGGCCGGCAAGACGGTGGACCGGCTGGTCGCCCTCGGCTACCTGGAGCGGGCCGACGACCCGCGGGACGCCCGGCGCAAGCTGGTCCGGATGACCGAGCGCGGGCACGACGGGTTACGACGCTCGGCGGTCATCTTCGACCAGCTCCGGCAGCGATGGGCGGACACGCTCGGCCCGGAGCGGGTCACCGCCATTGAGGACGACCTGCGCAGCGTCACCCCCGCGAACTGGTTCCGCCTCGACGTGCCCGGCTGGTTCGGCGCCTGACCGCGGGAAATGTCACCGGCTCTGGCGCCCCGACCCCGCGGGGGCGGAGCCTGAGGGCATGTCGGACGCGTACATCGTCGGGGACCCGGACGGACTCTCACCCCTGTTGGCCGAGCTGCGCGACGCGGTCGCCCGGGAGCTGCACGCGCAGCTCGCGCTGCGCGCGGAACGCATCGAACTGGCCGACGTGCCGGAGGTGGCCTACCAGGTCACCCTGCGAATCGACGAGCTGCTCAGTCGAGGCCGCCGTACGAGTGCAGGCCGGTGAAGAAGATGTTCACGCCGAACAGGTTCATCAGCATGGTGAGGAAGCCGAGCACCGCCAGCCAGGTGGCCACGTTGCGCTTGACGCTGGGCGTGGCCCGGGCGTGCAGGTAGCCCGCGTACACCACCCAGGAGATGAACGCCCAGGTCTCCTTCGGGTCCCAGCCCCACGGCCGTCCCCAGGCCGCCTCGGCCCAGACCGCCCCGGCGATCACCGCGAAGGTGAAGATCGGGAAGGCGAAGGCATGCAGCGCGAAGGTCAGCCGCTCCAGGCTGACCGCACCCGGCAGACGCTTGGCCAGGGTGTACGGGAAGCTCCGCTTGCCCTGCTCGTACCCGGCGCGCATCAGGTAGCCGACCGCCGGCACCACGCCGAGCAGGAAGATGCCCGACGAGAAGACGATCGTCGAGACGTGGATGACGAACCAGTACGAGTTGAGCGCCGGCACCAGCGGCACGATCGGCACGTACAGCACCAGCTCGGCGGTGGCCACCAGCAGCACCATCACCAGGGTGAGGAACAGCCCGAGCTTGCGCAGCGACGGGCGCTTCCAGAGCACCACCAGCCAGGCCGCGACCCCGATGAACGTCACCGTGAGCACGAACTCGTACATGTTGCCCCAGGGCATCCGGTCGGCCGCGAGGCCCCGCGTGACCAGCGCCGCCAGGTGCAGCGCGGCCGCGAGCCCGGTGGCCCCGACCGCGATCAGTCCGGCGATCCGGGCACGCCGCGCCGAGCGGTCCACCACGGCCGACGGCGGGACCGGCGCGGGCGACGCGGGTACGCCGCCGCCCCCGACGCCGGCGCCCACCAGCTCGCGGGCGGGAGCCGCGGCGACCCGGGCGCGAGTGTTGCCGAGTGCGTACTCCACGGCATGGCAGATCATCGCGACCAGGTACGCCAGGATCGCGAAGGTCACCAGATTGTCGGAGAGTGCGGACATCACTCGGTCCCTTCTCGCACGCCGGCCCGGTCACTGGAGTCAGCACCCGTGCCCGGTCGCTCATCACCGCGGACCGCGGCGACGAGCTGGGCGAACTCGTCGGCGAACCCTGGATAGTCGGTGCGCGGCAACCCGCCGACCTCCATCAAACTACTACCGCCCGTCGGAGATCCTTCCGCGGGGTCGGCCGGCATCACCCGGAAGAACACCCGGCGGCGCCGCCCGAACAGCGACCCCATCAGCCCCACCAGCAGGAAACCGCAGCTGATCAGCAGCATCGTCGAGCCGGGGTCGTGCCGCACGGAGAGGGTCACGTACCGCTCGGTGCCCAGGAACTCGACCTTGCTGCCGTCGTCCAACGTCCAGGTCTCGCCCTTGCGGAGCAGCTTGGTGCCGACCTCCTTGACCTTGCCGGTCCGCACCTGCCGCTGGTCGAGCTGGTAGATCGAGCCGGGGATGCCGGCGTCCAGGCCGAGGTTGCCCCGGTAGGCGACCAGGTTGAGCGCCGGGTTGCGCTCGGTCGGGTACTCCGAGCGGGCGAACGGTGCCTGCTGCGGGGCCGTGGGCAGGTAGATGCCGGTGAACGCCATCTGCTCGTCCGGCGCGCGCTGCCCGGTCCGCGGGTCGACGTTCGCGTCCGGGAAGGCCGCCAGCCCCTCGCCGGTCAGGCCCATGTCGCCGGTGGTCAGGAACGGCTCGTCGCTGACCTGGGAGCGGCCGAACCGGTCGGTGTAGCGGATGACCGGGGCGTACCCGTGGCCCAGCAGGTAGACGTTCGCGTCGTTCAACCGCAGTGGTGAGTTCACCGAGAAGTCCGCGCTGCGGGTCGGCTCGTCGGGGCCGTCGACGGTCACCCGGGCGTTGAAGAACTCCGGCTGGCCGGAGGCCAGGAACCGGGCCTGGAAGTCGTCCAGCCGCAGGCAGAAGCGGGGCAGGTCCTCGCTGTCGACCCGAGGGCCGAGCTTCGTCTCGGCGTACTGCTGCCGGGTGTTGCAGAAGGCGTTGTCCGTGCCCGCCACCAGCAGCCGGTTGCCGCTCCAGCCGTACCACGAGCCGAGCGCGACGCCGATCAGCACGGCGATCAGCGAGGTGTGGAACAGCAGGTTGCCGGTCTCCTTGAGATAGCCCTTCTCGGCGGAGACCTCGTCGCCGCGCACCTCCACCCGCCACCGCCGCTTGCGCAGCACCTCGGCGATGGCCGCCGCGCCACCCGCCGGGGCGGGCAGCAGCGCGTGCTGCGGCAACCGCTTCATCCGCTTCGGCACGGCCGGCGGCCGGGACCGCAGCGCCCGGACGTGGTCGCGCAGGCGGGGCGTGATGCAGCCGATCAGCGAGGTGAACAGCAGCAGGTAGATCGCGGAGAACCAGACCGAGCCGAAGACCTCGAACGCGCCGATCCGGTCCAGCCGGGGGGCCAGATCCGGGTGGTCGGTAAAGTACTGGTTGACCTTCTCCGGGCTGATCCCGCGCTGCGGCAGCACCGAGCCGGGGATGGCGGCGACCGCGAGCAGGAAGAGCAGGATCAGCGCCGTACGCATGCTGGTCAACTGCCGCCACGAGTTGCGCAGCAGCGCCAGCAGCCGGTTGGGGCGGCGCCGGGGCGCCGGGGCCGCGGTCTCCGGCCGGTCGTCCACGACCGTCATCAGATGCTCACCTCGCCCACCCCGACGGTGGTCTGCAACCAGATCACGAAGCTCTGCCATCCGCCGGTGACCAGCGCCAGGCCGATCAGGATGAGCAGGGCGCCGCCGACCCGGGTGACCCAGCGGCTGTTGCGCCGGACGGCGCGGAAGACCCCGAGCAGGCGCTGGAAACCCAGCCCGAAGACGACGAACGGTATCCCCAGCCCGAGGCAGTACGCCACGGCGAGCACCACGGCGCGGTCGCTCTGCCCGCTCGCGGTGGCCATGCCCATCACCGCGCCGAGCGTGGGGCCGGTGCAGGGCACCCAGCTGAGCGCGAAGACCGCGCCGAAGACCGGTGCGCCGAGCAGCCCTGCGGACGGCAGCCGGGAGATCCGGAACTCCCGTTGCAGGGCCGGGATCATCCCGAGGTAGCCCAGCCCGAGCACGATGATCAGCACGCCGATCACGATCTCCAGCTGGCGCTCGTAGTCGAAGAAGACCCGACCGATGCTCGCGAACAGGATCGCGGTGGCCACGAAGACGACGGTGAAGCCGGCGATGAAGAGCAGCGTTCCCGCGAGCACCCGGCCCTTGACGGCACCGGCCCTTGCGATCCGCTCCCTTACCGCGACACCCCCGCCGTCGCCGTCGCGTGCCTCCGCAGCGTTAAGAGGGGGCCCTTCCTCTACCGCAGGCGTTAATAAGGTGCCCTTCCTTGCACTGCCTTCGAGGTCGGAGCCGGCGAGGCCGGTGACGTACGAGAGGTAGCCGGGGACCAGCGGGAGCACGCATGGGGAGAGGAAGCTGACCAGGCCGGCGAGCGCCGCGGCGCCGATGGCGAGCAGCAGCGGCCCGCTCAGGGCCAACTCCCGGAAGGTCTCGCCCATCAGTTCGGCGCCGGTTTCTCGGCCGCGATCCGTTCGACGATCGGTTGCAGGCCCTCCTGCTTGACCGCCGCCCGGATCACCGTGGCGATCCGGCCCTCCCGGTCCAGCACCACCGTCGCCGGGATGCTGTTCGGCGGAATGTCCAGGGCGAGCGCCAGCTTGCTCGGCGGGTCGAACAGGCTCGGATAGGTGACCCGGCCCTCCTCGAACGCCTTGGCCTTGTCCCGCTGGTCCTGCACGTTGATGCCGAGGAAGTTCACCCCGGAGCCCTTGGTGGCCTGGTAGGTCGCTTCCAGGTCGTCCGCCTCCGCGCGGCACGGCGCGCACCAGGAACCCCAGAAGTTGACCACCACGACCTGGCCGCGGGCCTCGCTGACGTCGTAGCTGCCGCCGGTGAGCAGTTCACCGGCGAGCGTCGGAGGTGCCGAACGCTGGTCCGGAGCGCACTCGATGACCCCGTCGGAGGTGGTCGTGCAGGTCTTCTCACGGCCCTGCGACGTGCAGCCGACCAGCGCCACCGCGGCGACGGTGGCGAGCAGGCCGGCGGTCCACCTCCGGGCGTTCATCAGGCGCCCTTGGCCGTCCGGGCGGTCGCGGAGAGGGCGATCAGGTGCGCTGCCGGCTCGCTGTAGCCGATGCCCACCACCTTCGCGCCGTCGAAGTGGAACGACGTGAGGCTGGCCAGCCCGCACTGCCGCCTGCGCGGGTCGTGCCAGAGCCGCTTGCGCTCGACGTACCGGCGCAGCGTCCAGATCGGGAGCTGGTGCGAGACCAGCACCGCCTCGCGTCCCTCGGCGGCGACCCGGGCGGCGTGCACGGCGGCGAACATCCGCTCCGCGATGACCCGGTACGCCTCGCCCCAGGACGGGGTCACCGGGTCGCGCAGCACCCACCAGTTGCGCGGGTCGCGGAACGACCCGTCGCCCGGCGACACCTTCTTGCCCTCGAACCAGTTGGCGCTCTCGATCAGCCGCTCGTCCACCCCGACCGGCAGCCCGAACTGGGCGGCGATCGGCTCGGCGGTCTGCTGTGCGCGCTCCAGCGGGCTGGCCACCACGTGCACGATCTCCCGCTCGGCCAGCCCCTGCGCGGCGGCCTTGGCCATCTGCACACCCAGCTCGGAGAGGCGGAAACCGGGCAGCCGGCCGTAGAGGATCTGGTCGGGGTTGTGCACCTCGCCGTGCCGAAGCACGTGGACCACCGTCTTGCTCACTGCTGCGCCCCCCTCGTTCGCGACTGCGGGGCTCGCAAAACCGGCTCACTCCTCGCGCTCACCGCTACCCTCCGTGACCCGCCGCTGCCGCCGCGTTGGCCGCCGTCGGCAGCGCGGCGGCGATCTGCTCCAGAGCGGCGTCGTCGATCGCCGCCGACACGAACCACGACTCGAACGCGCTTGGCGGCAGGTAGACGCCGGCGGCGAGCATCGCGTGGAAGAACGCCTTGAACGCCGGCACCTGCTGCGTGCGGGCGCTGTCGTAGTCGACCACGTCGGCGTCGGTGAAGAAGATGGAGAACATGCTGCCCGCGTACGACAGTCGGTGCGGGACCCCGGCGGCGGCCAGCGCGTCGGCGGCCAGCTTGCCCACGACGGCGGCGGTCTGGTCGAGGCGGCGGTACAGCTCGTCGTCGGCCAGCCGCAGGGTGGCCAGGCCGGCGGCGCAGGCCAGCGGGTTACCGGAGAGCGTGCCGGCCTGGTAGACCGGGCCGGCCGGGGCGAGCCGCGCCATGATCTCGGCGCGCCCGCCGAACGCGGCGGCGGGCAGCCCGCCACCCATGACCTTGCCGTACGTCCACAGGTCGGCGTCGGACGGGTCGAGGCCGTGCCAGCCGGCGCGGGACACCCGGAACCCGGTCATCACCTCGTCCACCACGAGCAGCGCGCCGTGCGCGTGCGCGATCCGGGCGAGCTGCTGGTTGAAGCCGTCGCGGGGGGCGACCACACCCATGTTGCCGGCGGCGGCCTCGGTGATCACCGCGGCGATGTGCGGACCCTCGGCGGCGAAGGCCTCCTCGACCGCCCTGATGTCGTTGTACGGCAGCACGATCGTCTCGCTGGCCGCCGCGCCGGTGACGCCGGGCGAGTCGGGCAGGCCCAGGGTGGCCACGCCGGAGCCGGCGGACGCGAGCAGCGCGTCGACGTGCCCGTGGTAGCAGCCGGCGAACTTAACGATCTTGGAGCGGCCGGTGAAGCCGCGGGCCAGCCGGATCGCCGACATGGTCGCCTCGGTGCCGGAGTTGACCAGGCGTACCTGCTCCACCGGCGTCCGGTCGACGATCTCGGCGGCCAGTTCCACCTCAGCCGGGGTGGGGGTGCCGAAGCTGGTGCCCAGAGCGGCGGCGGCCTGCACGGCGTCCACCACCTCCGGGTGCGCGTGCCCGAGGATCAGCGGACCCCAGGAGCAGACCAGGTCCACGTAGCGGCGGCCGTCGGCGTCGTGCAGCCAGGGACCCTCGCCTCGAACCATGAAGCGGGGGGTGCCGCCGACCGCCTGGAAGGCGCGCACAGGGGAGTTCACCCCGCCTGGCACGATGGCGCGGGCGCGGTGGAACAGGGCCTCGGAGGCCGGAGCGTCGGCCGGGTAGCGGCCGGATCCGGCGGAGAAGGTGTCGGTCACGATGCCGCCATTGTGTCAGCGGCGGACGGCCAATCAGCAGCCACCCCGGGCTGGGGTTACCGGGCTCACCCGCCTCCGGCCCCCGGCCGCGGCGCCGACACGGGACGGCGGTGGCTGTCGGCCTCGACAGGCCGGGTCGTCCGGATCGCGCTAGGCTGACCGGGTGGATCGCGCCGAACTGTCCATCACGCTCCACCGGACGGGCGACGAAGCCGTGCTGCGCCTGGCCGGTGAGATCGACATGCTCACGGCCGCGCAGCTCTCCACCGTGGTCAACGAGGTGCTGGCCGACCCGCCCCCGCGGATCGTGCTCGACCTGGGTGGCGTCACCTTCTGCGACTCGCAGGGCCTGGGCACCCTGGTCGTGCTCAGCCGCAAGGCCAGCCATGCCCAGAGCCTGCTGATGCTGACCCACGTGGGCGACTTCCTGATCCGCGTCCTGGACATCACCGGCCTCCGCAGCGCCCTGATGATCCGCAACGACCAGCCCGCGGGCTGACCCCTCCCCCTCCCCGCCGGCCCGCGCCTCCCCTGTTGATCATGAAGTTATTGCCACTTCCTGTCCCATTTGTCGGCAATAACCTCATGATCAACGCCTTGGATCGGGCCGGTCAGGGGGTGGGGACGTCCCGGGTTTGGAAGGTTTTCAGGGCTGCCGCGGTCAGGGCGGCTGTCACGGCGGCCAGGGCGACCAGCGGGGTGACGGTCCAGTCGGGGCCGAGGACCTGTGGGGTGTGGGTGAACGGGGAGAGGTCCAGCGCCCATTGGTCCAGCTCCAGCACCGCACCGAGCTGACCGAGCAGCAGGCAGCCGGCGAGCACCGCCCAGGCGCCCGTGGAGAACCGGGGCAGCCAGCCGACCAGCAACGCCGCCAGCCCGGCCAGCACCCAGGCCGCCGGCACCTGGGCCAGGCCGGCACCGAGCAGCCGGGGCAGCTCGCCCCCGACGTCGCCCACGCTGAGGCCGTATGCCAGCCCGGTGGCGAGCCCGGTCACGGAGAGCACCACCGCCGGGCCGAGCAGGGCGAAGAGCAGGTGCGCCGCCAGCCAGCGGGTCCGGCTCACCGCCGTGGCGAGCAGCGGTTCAGCCCGCCCGGCGGTCTCCTCCGCCCGCGCCCGCAGCGCGGCCTGGATGCCGTACCCGGCGGCGGCCAGCGCGGTCAGGCTCAACGTCCCACCGAGGTACGCCTCCGCGAGCGCGGAGGTGCCACCCAACCGTGCCAGGATCTCGGCGACCTGCTGATTGCCCTGCACCGCGTCGCCGGCGGCATCCGCCGCGCCGCCGAGCACCAGGCCGAGCAGCCCGAACCCGACGGTCCAGCCGAGCAACTGGCCCCGATGCAGCCGCCAGGCCAGGCCGAACGGGCCCGCCAGCCGCGGCCCCGCGGTCGCCGGGCCGAGCTGGGGCGGGAACACCCCGGCGCCGAGGTCGCGGCGCACCGAGACGGGGTACGCGACGAGCGCGACCACCGCACTGAACAGCACCGGCAGCAGCAGCACCCACCAGCGCTCGTCGGCGAAGGCCCGAACCCGGGCCGACCAGCCCAGCGGGGAGAGCCAGCTCAGCCACTCCGCGCTCCCGCCGGTGCCGCCGGAACCCCCCGCGTCGCCGGCCAGCCGCAGCACGAAGGCCAGCCCGAGCGCGGCCAGGCCGATCCCGCGCGCCCCGGTCGCGCTCTCGGTGAGCTGCGCGGCCAGCCCGCCGAGCGTGGCGAAGACGATGCCGGTGAGCGCCAGCCCGGCGCCGAAGAGCAGCGAGCCGGCACCGGGCAGGCCTGCGGCGACCAGGCTGCCGGCGGTGAGCAGGCCGAGAAGCAGGTTCGCGGCGTACGTCACCAGCAGCGCGGCGGTCAGCCCGGCGTACCGGCCCAGCACCGTGGCGCCGAGCAGCTCGCGCCGGCCGGCCTCCTCTTCCGTCCGGGTGTGCCGGACCACGGTGAGCACGCTGACCAGTGCGGCGATCAACGCCAGCAGGCCGGCCCGCTGGACGGTGAGCGCGCCGACGCTGTCGCCGTACACCGGGCCGAGCAGGGCGACGATCGACGGGTTGCTCGCCGTACCGGCCAGGTACGTGGCCCGCTCGGCGGCGGTCGGGTACAGCTCGGCGTACGTGCCGGCGTAGCTGGCCGGCAGCACGGCCAGCAGCAGGATCCAGATCGGCAGCACGACCCGGTCCCGGCGCAGGATCAGTCGCACCAGGTGCCTCGTGCCGGTGAACGCGCTCATGAGCGCACCGCCGGCTCGGCCTGGTAGTGCCGCAGGAACAGTTCCTCCAGCGTCGGCGGCTGGCTGACCAGGCTGCGTACGCCGATCTCGGTGAGTCGGCGCAGGGCGGCGTCCAGCGCGCCGTTCTCCACGTCGAAGCGCACCCGGGGCCCGTCCACGCGCAGGTCGTGCACGCCGGCCAGCTTCCCCAGCCCGTCGACCGGGCCGGTCAGCTCGGCTTCGATCGAGGTTCGTCGCAGGTGGCGCAGGTCGGTCAGGGTGCCCGTCTCGACGTCCCGACCGTTGCGGATGATCGTCACCCGGTCGCAGAGCGCCTCCACCTCGGCCAGGATGTGGCTGGAGAGCAGCACGGTGCGGCCGTCGGCCTTCGCCCGGTGGACCCAGTGCTGGAAGACCTCCTCCATCAGCGGGTCCAGGCCGGAGGTCGGCTCGTCCAGGATGAGCAGTTCGGCGTCCGAGGCGAGGGCGGCCACCAGGCCGACCTTCTGCCTGTTGCCCTTGGAGTACGCCCGGCCCTTCTTGCGCGGGTCCAGCTCGAACGAGTCGAGCAGCTCGGCCCGGCGGGCCGGGTCGAGACCGCCGCGCATCCGGCCGAGCAGGTCGATGACCTCCCCGCCGGAGAGGTTGGGCCAGAGCGTCACGTCGCCCGGCACGTACGCCAGCCGGCGGTGCAGGGCCACCGCGTCGCGCCACGGGTCACCACCGAGCAGTCGGACGGCCCCCGCGTCCGCCCGCAGCAGGCCGAGCAGCGCTCGGATGGTGGTCGATTTGCCGGCGCCGTTCGGGCCGAGGAAGCCGTGCACCTCGCCGGCGCGGACGGTCAGGTCGAGACCGTCGAGCGCCCGGGTCCGGCCGAAGGTCTTGACCAGGCCGGACACCTCAATGGGAGTTTCCATGTATCGGAAGCTACACTCGTTTCACAAAGTTGTGAAGACTGTGAGATCCGGGGCACCATCGGGGCCACACGAGCAGGCAGGAGAGATCGTCATGGCAGCCACCGACGGCCACGACCCGGTGCACCTATTCGTCGAGCGGATGGCGTTGACCTTCGCCGAGGTCGGTTCTCCGCGGATGGCCGCCCGGGTGCTGTTCACCGTGATGAGCTCGGACGACCCGTTGACCGCCGCCGAGATCGGCGAGCGGCTCGGAGTGAGCGCGGCGGCGGTCAGCGGTGCGGTCCGCTACCTCACCCAGTTCAGCATGCTGGTCCGCGAACCGGTCCCGAGGTCCCGCCGGGATCGCTACCGGATGCCGGACAACCCCTGGTACGAGGCGACCATCACCAAGACCGGGATCTACAAGGCGTTCATCGACGTCGCCGAGTCCGGGGTGGCCGCCCTCGGGCCAGACACGCCGGCCGGCGAACGAGTGGCCGAGATGCGCGACTTCTTCCTCTTCGTGCAAGAGGAAATCGACTCGCTGGGCGAGCGCTGGCGGGCCCGGCGCGCCGCCACCGGCCACATCCGGCCCGGCGAGGCCTGAGCGTCCCGGTCAGGAGGTGTTGCCCCAGCGGGCCTGCTCGAGCAGCCGCACCGCACGGTCCCGGCTCTCCGGCTCGTCGGAGCGGAGCAGCGTGGTCGCCTCGTCGACCGCGTCGGTGAGCCGCCGCCACTGCGTGTCGCGCTCCCGCACCAGGTCCGACTGGGCGGCCAACTGCCGGGTCTTCACCCACAGCTCGACGAAGACCGACACCTTGGCCCGCAGCACCCACGGATCGAACGGCTTGGTCAGGTAGTCCACCGCGCCCACCTGGTACCCGCGCAGGGCGAGCTGCGCGTCCCGGTCAGCGGCGGTGAGGAAGATGATCGGCACGTGCCGGGTCCGCTCCCGGCGCTTGATGTGGCTGGCCGTCTCGAAGCCGTCCATGTCCGGCATCTGCGCGTCCAGCAGGATCACCGCGAAGTCGTCCACCAACAGCTGCTTGAGCGCCGCCTCGCCGCTCTCCACCGCCACCGACTGAACCGGCAGGCCCTGGAGGATCGCCTCCAGGGCCATCAGATTTTCCCGCCGGTCGTCCACGAGCAGCGCCTTGGCCATCTGGGTCACGAAGTCTCCTCGGTCCGGCTGCCGCTGATCCAGGACGACATCAACTCGATCAGATCGTCCAGGTCTACCGGCTTGGTGATGTAGTCGCTGCCCCCGGCCGCGAGCGCCGACTCACGGTCGCCCGGCATCGCCTTCGCGGTAAGGAAGACGACCGGAAGGTCGGCGAACCGGTGGTTACGCCGGATCTGGCGGGTGGTCTCGTACC
Organism: Micromonospora sp. NPDC005161; assembly: GCF_053599855.1. Taxonomy (NCBI): domain Bacteria; kingdom Bacillati; phylum Actinomycetota; class Actinomycetes; order Micromonosporales; family Micromonosporaceae; genus Micromonospora; species Micromonospora sp. NPDC005161. Next base: position 40,390 of record NZ_JBSFYQ010000017.1, on the reverse strand, counting down.
CGTCCTGGTCCGGCATCATGGCGTCCATCAGCACGATGTCCACCTCCGGATGCTCGGCCAGCAGGCGGACGCCGTCCGCCCCGTTGTCCGAGTACAGCACGGTCATCCCGTGCAGCTCCAACGCGCTGGTCAGGGCGAAGACGTTGCGCACGTCGTCGTCCACGATCAGCACGGTCGCGCCGTCCAGCTGTCGGGTGGCCGGCGCCTCCGGCCGCTGCGGCAGCAGCTCCAGCGGCGGCATCAGCAGCGACGACGGCAGGCCGGCACGCTGCGGGGACGGTGGCGCAGGCGCGACCACCGCATCCGGGGCCAGCACGTGCGGCACGAACAGGGTGAAGGTCGACCCCTGCCCCGGCGCCGACGCCACCGTGATCGTGCCGCCGATCAGCCGAGCCAGATCACGGCTGATCGACAGGCCCAGGCCGGTGCCACCGTAACGGCGGCTGGTGGTGCCGTCCGCCTGCTGGAACGCCTCGAAGATGATCGACAGCTTGTCGTCGGAGATGCCGATCCCGGTGTCGATCACGGTGAACGCGATCACCTGCTGGGCGTTGGTCAACGCCGGAACGTCGAACACCACGTTCTCCGCCGCCGGGCCGATCCGCAACGTCACCGCGCCGTTGTCGGTGAACTTCACCGCATTGGAGAGCAGATTGCGCAGGATCTGCTGCAACCGCTGCGCGTCGGTGACCAGCGCCGGCGGCAGATCCTTGCTCACCCGCACCTGGAAGTCCAGGCCCTTCTCCTCGGCCTCCGGTGCGAACGCCTGCTCCACGTAGCCGCGAATCTCCGCGAACCGGATCTCGGTCGGCTCGACGTCCATCCGCCCTGCCTCGATCTTGGACAGGTCCAGGATGTCGTCGATCAGCCTGAGCAGGTCCGAGCCGGCGCTGTGGATGGTCCGGGCGAACTCGATCTGCTTCGGGTTGAGGTTCTGCTCCGAGTTCTCCGCCAGCAGCCGGGCCAGCAGCAGCAACGAGTTCAGCGGCGTCCGCAGCTCGTGGCTCATGTTGGCCAGGAACTCCGACTTGTACGCCGAGGCCCGGGTGAGCTGCTGCGCCTTCTCCTCCAGGCCGAGCCGGGCCAGCTCGATCTCCCGGTTCTTCGTCTCGATGTTGCCCTTCTGCTCGAAGAGCAGCGTGGCCTTCTCCTCCAGCTCGGCGTTGGTGCGCTGCAACTCCGCGGACTGCTCCTGGAGCTCGTGCGCCAGCCGCTGCGACTGGGCCAGCAGCTCCTCCGTACGCCGGTTGGCCTGGATGGTGTTGACCGCGATGCCGATGGTCAGCACCAGCCGCTCCAGGAACGACAGGTGCAGCTCGGAGAAGGCCGCCACGCTGGCGAACTCGATCACCCCGAGCAGCTCCCCCTCGAACAGCACGGGGAGCACCACCAGATCGGACGGGGGTGTCTCGGCCAGCCCCGAGCGCAGGGTGAGCCGGCTGTTCGGGGAGGCGCTGACCCGGATCGTCCGGCGGGAGAGCGCGGTCTGCCCGACCAGCCCCTCGCCCGGCCCGAAGGTGACGTCGTGCCCCCGCGCCACGTACCCGTAGGAGGAGGTCAACCGCAGCCGCATGCTGCCGTCGGTGTCGTCGGCCAGGAAGAAGGCGCCGAGCTGGGCGTCGACCAGCGGGGTCACCTCGGTCATGATCATGCGGCAGACCTCGCCCAGGTCCCGCTGGCCCTGCAACAGACCGCCGATGCGGGCCAGGTTCGAGTCCAGCCAGCCCTGCTCGGCGTTCTTCTTGGTCGTCTCCCGAAGGGTGACGATCATCTGGTTGATGTTGTCCTTCAGCTCGGCGACCTCGCCCTGCGCCTTGACCGCGATCCGCTGGGTCAGGTCGCCGCGGGTCACCGACGTGGACACCTGCGCGATGGCCCGCAGCTGGGTGGTCAGCGTCGAGGCGAGCTGGTTGACGTTCTCGGTGAGGTCCCGCCAGGTGCCGGAGACACCCTTCACCTGCGCCTGACCGCCCAGCTTGCCCTCGATGCCGACCTCACGGGCCACCCGGGTCACCTCGTCGGCGAACGACGAGAGCTGGTCCACCATCGTGTTGACCGTGGACTTCAGCTCCAGGATCTCGCCCTGCGCGTCCACCGTGATCTTCTGGCTCAGGTCGCCCTTGGCCACGGCAGTGGTCACCGAGGCGATGTTGCGGACCTGGCTGGTCAGGTTCGACGCCATCGAGTTGACGTTGTCGGTCAGGTCCCGCCAGGTGCCGGAGACACCCTTCACCTGCGCCTGACCGCCCAGCTTGCCCTCGGTGCCCACCTCACGGGCCACCCGGGTCACCTCGTCGGCGAACGACGACAACTGGTCCACCATCGTGTTGACCGTGGACTTCAACTCCAGGATCTCGCCCCGAGCGTCCACCGTGATCTTCTGTGACAGGTCACCCTTCGCCACCGCCGTCGAGACCTGGGCGATGTTGCGCACCTGGGCCGTCAGGTTCGACGCCATCGAGTTGACGTTGTCGGTCAGGTCCCGCCAGGTGCCGGCGACCCCGCGTACCTGCGCCTGGCCGCCCAGCTTGCCCTCGGTGCCCACCTCGCGGGCCACCCGGGTCACCTCGTCGGCGAACGACGACAGCTGGTCCACCATCGTGTTGACCGTGGACTTCAACTCCAGGATCTCGCCCCGAGCGTCCACCGTGATCTTCTGGCTCAGGTCGCCCTTCGCGACGGCCGTGGTCACCGAGGCGATGTTGCGGACCTGGCTGGTCAGGTTCGACGCCATCGAGTTCACGTTGTCCGTCAAGTCCCGCCACGTACCGCTGACGCCCTTGACCTGCGCCTGGCCGCCCAGGTTGCCCTCGGTGCCCACCTCGCGGGCCACCCGGGTCACCTCGTCGGCGAACGACGACAACTGGTCCACCATCGTGTTGACCGTGTTCTTCAGCTCCAGGATCTCGCCCTGGGCGTCCACCGTGATCTTCTGCGACAGGTCACCCTTGGCGACCGCCGTGGAGACCTGAGAGATGTTGCGGACCTGGCTGGTCAGGTTGCCGGCCAGCTGGTTGACGTTCTCGGTGAGGTCCCGCCAGGTGCCGGAGACCCCGCGTACCTGGGCCTGACCGCCCAGCTTGCCCTCGATGCCCACCTCGCGGGCCACCCGGGTCACCTCGTCGGCGAACGACGACAGCTGGTCCACCATCGTGTTGACGGTGTCCTTCAGTTCCAGGATCTCGCCCTGCGCCGCCACGGTGATCTTCTGCGACAGGTCGCCCCGCGCCACCGCCGTGGAGACCTGGGCGATGTTGCGGACCTGCGCGGTCAGGTTCGACGCCATCGAGTTGACGCTGTCGGTGAGGTCCTTCCAGGTGCCGGCCACGTTCGGCACCTCGGCCTGGCCGCCCAGCTTGCCCTCGGTGCCCACCTCGCGGGCCACCCGGGTCACCTGCTCGGCGAAGAGCCGCAGCGTGTCGGTGAGGTAGTTCATCGTGGCGGCCAGCTCGGCGACCTCACCGCGCGCGCCGACCGTGATCTTCTGCGACAGGTCGCCCTTGGCCACCGCCGTCGCCACCTGCGAGATCGACCGCACCTGGCCGGTCAGGTTCGACGCCATGGTGTTGACCGAGTCGGTGAGGTCCTTCCAGGTGCCGGCGACGCCCCGGACGTCGGCCTGACCGCCCAGCTTGCCCTCGGTGCCCACCTCACGGGCGACCCGGGTCACCTCGTTCGAGAACGACGACAACTGGTCGACCATCGTGTTGACCGTGCGCCCGATGCGCAGGTACTCACCGCGCAGCGGCCGGCCGTCGATCTCCAGCGCCATGTGCTGCGACAGGTCGCCGTCCGCGACCGCCACGATGACCCGGGCGATCTCCGTGGTCGGCCGGCCCAGGTCGTCGATCAGCGAGTTGATCGCCCGCTGCCCCTCCGCCCAGGACCCGTCCAGCCCCTCGTCGTCCAGACGCTCGGTGAGCCGGCCGTCCCGGCCGACGATCCGGCTGATCCGCCGCAGGTCCAGGTACTGGCGCTCCTGGAGCGAGACCACCTCGTTGAAGGCGTCCGCCACCTCGCCGCCCTTACCGGCGCGGCGGGGAAGCCGGACCTTCAGGTCGCCGCGACGGACCCGCCGCAGCGCCTCGGTCAACTCACCGAGGAGCGCCTCGTGGTCGGCTGCGGACGGATCCGCCACCGACTGCTTCGCCGTGGTCATCATTCCTCGCTCAACTCGGGGGCGCCGGTCCGTGCGGACACGCCGCCACCCATATTGTGCCCGCGCGCGCCGCAGTGCCAGGGTTCGCGACCCGCCGATCAGCTCCTGCTAACCCTCGAATCCGCTCGATGCCGTCGATTCGGAACGGCCGGTCGCGGACCTCGCCCCGGTGCCGAACCCCGCCGCACCGCACCGATCGCGCCTAACCGGTCGACGTTAAGAAGGGGCCCCTGCTCTACCGCAGGCGTTAACAGGGGGCCCTTCCTTCGTGCGAGTTGGCGGCAATGGCCGATCGGGTTGGCACCCGGTAGGGGGACGGTGGAGGATACGGGGGTGTCAGCCGAGGCGGGGCCCGCGACTGCCGGGGCCCGGAGCGGGGCGGTCCGGCGTGTCCGCCTGCCCGCTGACCGGCGCACGCCGGCTGCCGCTCGGGCGGTGGTCCGCTCGGCGCTGGCCGAGGCGCACCTGGACGAGCTGGCCAACGAGGCGCTGCTGCTCACCACGGAGTTGACCACCAACGCCGTCGAGCACGCCCGTACCGAACTGGACATCGAGGTCGTGGCGGACGAGGTCGGGCTGTCCGTGACCGTCTCCGACTTCGCGCCCGGGTCGGGCGATGAGCTGACCGTGGGCACCCGCAACGACGCCACCGAGATCAACGAGGTCTCCGAGCGGGGCCGGGGGCTCCTGCTGGTCGACCACTTCGCCAGCCGCTGGGGCACCACGTACCTGCCCACCGGCAAGGGCGTCTGGTTCCGGCTGGACCGCCCCGGCGTCGACCCGCCGGCCGAGGGCACCGCGGGTGGCGAGTCGATGCCGGGCAGCGCCGGCCCGGGGGCCGCTATCGACAGCTCCGCGCCGAGCGCCAGCGCGATGAGCGAACTCATGCAGACCGCCCCCGACGTGTACGCGGACGATCCGCTGCCCGACTTCGCCACCAACCTGCTCAGCCGGGTGGCCGAAATGGTCGGCGCGGCCGGCGGCATGATCCGCCTGGACCGGGGCGACGGCCAGGGCCGCCAGGTGCTGGCCCGCTTCGGCCGACAGCCCCGCGCCGACACGGAGTTGCTCCGGGTGCCGCTGTCGGTGCACCGCCCGTACGCGGGCGAGCTGGAGCTGGACGCCGCACCGTCGGCGTACGCCCAGCCGCTGGCGGTGCTGACCGCCGAGCGGCTGTCGCTGCACCTTGAGAACGACCGGCTGCGCCGGGCCGACGTCCGCCGGCAGACATGGCTGACGTTCCTGGCCGAGGCGAGCGAGTTGTTGGCCCAGTCGCTGGACGTCGAGCTGACCATGGCGCTGATTCCGCAGCTGGTGGTGCCGCGGCTCGGCCAGTGGTGTGCGGTGCACACCACCGACGAGTGGGGCCGGCTGCGGCTGGCGGCGGCCAGCCACGCGGACGAGTCGGTGCTGCCGCAGCTGCACAAGGTGCTGGCCGAGACGGGTCCGGACTCGATCCAGGCCCGCCTGCGCGAGGCGTCCCGCAGCGCGGGGCAGATCCCGCTCGGCGGGCCGATGGAGGGTTTCGCGGTCCCGTTGATCGCACGTGGGCAGCGGCTCGGCACCCTGACGGTGGGGCGGCACCAGCGGCACCGGCACGACCCGGACGAGGTGTCGGTGCTGGAGGACGTGGCCCGGCGCTCCGCTCTGGCCATCGAGAACGCGCGGATCCACGCCGAACGCCGCCGGGTGGCGCAGACGCTCCAGCAGTCGCTTCTGCCGCCGGTGCTGCCCGTGGTTGACGGGATCGGCTTCGCCGCCGAGTACGTCCCGACCGGCTACGACGCCGAGGTGGGCGGCGACTTCTACGACGTGGTGCCGATGCTCGACGGCCGCTGGCTGGTGGTGATCGGGGACGTCTCGGGCAAGGGCGTCCAGGCGGCTGCGGTGACCGGGCTGGTCCGGGATGTGATCCGGGTGCTGGTCGGCGACGGCAAGCCGTTGCCGGAGGCGCTGGCGCGACTCAACGAGACGTTGGTCGAGCGGGGCGGCGGCCGGTACTGCACGTTGGCCCTGGCGGCGGTCGGGCCGGGCGACGGCGACGGGCTGGACGTCTCGCTGCACCTGGCCGGGCACGACCGGCCGGTGCTGCTGGCCGCGGGTGGCGGCGCCGGTTTCGTGGGCGCCGGGGGCACCGCGCTGGGCCTGCTCGACACGATCACCTCGCCGACGGCGGAGATCACGCTCGCCCCGGGCGACGCCCTGGTCTTCTACACCGACGGGGTCACCGAGCGGCGGCGCGGCCGGGAGTTGTTCGGCACCGACCGGCTGCGGGACGCGGCCGCGCCACTGGCCGGATACTCGGCCGACGTGGTGGCCGCCCGGCTGCGCGCCGCCGCGATCAACTTCTCGGTCGAGCCGCCTCGGGACGACATCGCGATCCTGGTGCTCCGCAACGACGCGGTCTGAGACCGCACCCGGTCATCCCGCCGCCGCTCGACACGCACCGGCGGTGGCTGGACCCACGGCCGACCACAGCGGGCGCGCTCGTGTCACAGGCCGCCGGGGAGGCGGCCGGGGGCGAGCCGGTGTTCCGGGTCGAGATGCTCCTTGGCGGCCCGCAGCCGGGCCAGGCCGGCCAGCTCGCCCCAGAGGTCGACGGCCTGCCGCACCGGCGCGGGGGCGGACACCACCACGCAGCGACCCTGCCGGGCCAGCAGCACGCCCCGGACGGCGGCCAGGATGGACGCCACCCGGTCGGGGGCGAGCGCGCCGGGCAGCGCCGCGTGCACCACACCCAGCCCGGCGGAGCCTCGCACCGGCACCGGGGCGCCGGCCGCGTCGCGCAGCGCATAGACAGCGGCGTGCAGGTCGCTGATCGGCACCTCCAGGCGCAGCGCCGTGTCGCCGGGCGCGAACGGGTACCGGCGCCACCAGGGCGGCGCGGAGTGCGCGACGGTCGCCTCCCCGTGCAGCAGGCCGACCAGGCGCTCGGCGCGCTCCGTGACATCGGCCCGGCCACCCTCGAGCAGCACCACCAGGTTGCCCGCCCGGGACGGGGCACCGGATCGGCCGGACATCGACGGGTGGCGCTCCCGGGCGGTCGTCGCCGGATGCCCGGGCGGGTACGGCGTGCGCGGCCTGGGCGCCCCGGCCGGCAGGTCCAGCTCGATGGCCGCCGGCTCCAGCCGGGCGGCGAGGATCGTCCGGACCAGGTCGTGCACCTCCAGGGGCGTCCACACGGGCCGGGACACCCAGAGCCGGCTGGCTGGCACGGGCTGCACCCGCAGGCTCGCCGAGACCAGCACGCCGAGCGCTCCCTGCGAGCCGCAGAGCAGCCGGGCCAGGTCGAGCCCGGGTGCGCCACCGCCGGCGCTGACCAGCTCGCCGTCGGCTCCCAGGTAGCGGACGCCGAGGAGTTGGTCGCAGGGGCTGCCGTGGCGGTGCCGCAGCGGGCCGGCCTCACCGGCGGCGAGCACCCCGCCGAGCGTCGCCCCGGGTGACGGGGCGTCCATCGCCAACCGTTGCCCGGTGCGCTCCAGAGTGGCCTGCACCGCCCGCAGCGGGGTGCCGGCACCGACCTCGGCGACCGGCGCGCCGACCGGCTCGTGACCGATGCCGGCCAGCCGGCCGGTGTCGAGCATGATGTCGACCTGCGCGGGTGTCGCACCCCAGTCGATCTTCGTGCCGGCGCCCCGTGGCACCACCGCCAGGTTGTGCGTGGCGGCCAGCCGCAGCACCTCGGCCGCGGCGTGCGGGCCGCCGGGCACCGCCACCCAACGCGCCGGCCGACCGGCCACCTCGTCGGCCGGACCGGCGAGCCGGGCGAACGGCGGACCGCAGATCGCCGCCAACCGTCGGGTGATCTCGAGGGCTCCGGACCGGCCGAGGGAACTCGCTGCTGCAGCCATGTCGGTCATCGTACATGTGTTCGAATGCCGTGGTGGCGACTATCGGGATGCCGCTGGTCCGGCGCGCGGAGCGGGCCGGCCGGTAACGTGGCCGCCGTGACCACCGAGACTGCCCCGCCCACGGCGAAGCGGGTGCCCGCCGAGCGCACCCACCACGGCGACACCGTCGTCGACGAGTACGCCTGGCTCGCCGCCAAGGACGACCCGGAGACGCTCGCCTACCTGACCGCCGAGAACGCGTACACCGAGGAGCGCACGGCGCACCTGGCCGAGCTGCGCGCGGACCTGTACGAGGAGATCCGGCAGCGCACCCGGGAGACCGACCTGACCGTGCCGACCCGCAAGGGCGGGCACTGGTACTACACCCGGACGGTGGAGGGGCAGCAGTACGGGGTGCACTGCCGGCGCGCGGTCCGGGACTCCGAGACCGACCCACCGGTCAGTGCGGACGGCGCGCCGCTGGACGGTGAGGAGGTGCTGCTCGACGGCAACCTGCTGGCCGAGGGGCACGACTTCTTCTCGCTGGGCGCCTTCGACGTCAGCCCGGACGGGCGCTGGCTGGCCTACTCCACCGACTTCTCCGGCGACGAGCGGTTCACGCTGCGGGTGAAGGACCTGACCACCGGCGAACTGCTCCCGGACGAGATCCCCGGCACCTTCTACGGCACGGCCTGGTCGACGGACGCCTCCGTGCTGTTCTACGTGACGGTGGACGACGCCTGGCGGCCGAACCGGGTCTGGCGGCACACCCTCGGCTCGGCTGCCGCCGACGACGTGGTGGTCCACCAGGAGGACGACGAGCGGTTCTGGGTGGGCGTGGAGCTGACCCGGTCGGAGAAGTTCATCCTGATCGACATCCACAGCAAAGTCACCAGCGAGGTGCTGGTGATCCCGGCGGCCAACCCGACCGGCGCGCCGGCCGTGATCGCGCCGCGGCGGCAGGGCGTCGAGTACACGGTGGAGCACCACGGCCACCGCTTCCTGATCATGCACAACGACGGCGCGGAGGACTTCGCGTTGGCGTTCACCTCGGCGGACGTTCCCGGCGACTGGGTGCCGCTGATCGAACACCGCCCCGGCACCCGGCTGGAGGCCGTGGACGCCTTCGCGAACCACCTGGTGGTGTCACTGCGTACCGACGGTGTCACCGGGCTGCGGGTGCTACCGGTCGGCAGCGGCGACGAGTACGACATCGACTTCCCCGAGCCGCTGTACAGCGTCGGGCTGGACGCCAACCCGGAGTACCGCACCGGGCAGGTCCGGCTGCGCTACTCCTCGCTGGTCACCCCGGACTCGGTGTACGACTACGACCTGGTCACCCGGCAGATGGTGCTGCGCAGGCAGAAGCCGGTGCTGCCCGGGCCGGACGGGCGGCCGTACGACCCGGCCGAGTACGAGCAGCACCGCGACTGGGCGCTGGCCGACGACGGCACCCGGGTGCCGATCTCGCTGGTCTGCCGGGTCGGCACGCCCCGGGACGGCTCGGCCCCCTGCGAGCTGTACGGCTACGGCTCGTACGAGGCCAGCATGGACCCGTGGTTCTCGGTGGCCCGACTGTCGCTGCTGGACCGGGGTGTGGTCTTCGCGGTGGCGCACACCCGGGGTGGTGGCGAGCTGGGCCGGCGCTGGTACGACCAGGGCAAGCTGCTGGCCAAGAAGAACACCTTCACCGACTTCGTCGCCTGCGCCCGACACCTGGTCAAGGCCGGCTGGACGGCCAGCGACCGGCTGGTCGCCCGGGGCGCCTCGGCCGGGGGCCTGTTGATGGGCGCGGTGGCCAACCTCGCCCCGGACGCGTTCACCGGGATCGTCGCGCAGGTGCCGTTCGTGGACGCCCTCACCTCGATCCTCGACCCGTCGCTGCCGCTGACCGTCACCGAGTGGGAGGAGTGGGGCAACCCCCTCGACGACCCCGAGGTGTACGCGTACATGAAGTCCTACACGCCGTACGAGAACGTGGCGCCGGTGGACTACCCGGCGATCCTCGCGGTGACCAGCCTCAACGACACGCGGGTGCTCTACTCGGAGCCGGCGAAGTGGATCGCCCGGTTGCGGGCGGTCGCCCCGGGCGGCGACTACCTGCTCAAGACCGAGATGGGCGCGGGGCACGGCGGCCCGAGCGGCCGCTACGACGCCTGGCGCGAGGAGGCGTTCATCAACGCCTGGATCCTGGACCGCCTCGGCCGCGCCGGACGGTGATCGGGGGGCGGCCATGACCGACGAGGACGAGGCGGGGACCGCTGCGCCGCCGGGTGCGGCCCGGCGCGCATCCGCCTGGATGATCCTCGCGGTGGTGGCCGCCGCCCTGCTCGTCTGCTGCTGCTCCGCTGCCGTCGGCCTGCTGATCTCCTGGTCCGCGGGCCTCTTCCACGCCCCGACCTGACCGGCGGACCAGGAGATCAGCAGGCCGGTCAGGTCCGGGGACCGGCAGTGCCGGCCGGTCAGCGGCGACCGGCGCCGACCAGCGCCGCGGCCTCGCCGGTACGCACCATCCGCTGCCAGCGCAGCCTGTTGCCGATCAGCGCGGTGACCACCGACTGCACCACCACCAGGTACATCAGCTGCCGGTAGACCAACTGTTGGAACGGCAGCGCCCACAGTGGCCCGTACCGCTCCCGGTCCAGGTGCAGCGCGTAGCCGGCGGTGGCCGCCTGGAGCAACAGCAGCCCGGCCCAGGCCAGGGCGAGGGTCGACCAGGGCAGGAAGAGCAGGCCGTAGACGGCGAACACGTCGACCGCCGGCGCGGTCAGCGGCAGCACGATCTGGAAGACCATGAGGTACGGCAGCCCGCGCTGCCCGAGCTTGCCGCCGGCACCCGACTCGCGCAGCGCGTGCCGGTGCTTCCACATCGCCTGCATCGTGCCGTAGCACCAGCGGTAGCGCTGTCGCCACAGCTGGCGCAGCGACGAGGGGGCCTCGGTCCAGGCGATGGCCGACTCCTCATAGATCACCCGCCACCCGGCCCTGAGCACCTGCATGGTCAGGTCGGTGTCCTCGGCCAGCGTGTCCGCCGGCACCCCGCCTACCCGCAGCAGCACCTCCCGGCGGAACGCACCGATCGCGCCGGGGATGGTCGGCATGCACTCCAGCACGTCGTACATCCGCCGGTCGAGGTTGAAGCCGATCACGTACTCGAGGTGCTGCCACCGGCCGAGCAGCCGGCGCCGGTTGGCGACCTTGGTGTTGCCGCTGATCGCGCCGACCGACGGGTCGGCGAAGCCCTGCACCAGCCGGTGCACGGTGTCCGGCTGAAACACGGTGTCGCCGTCCACCAGCACCAGCAGGTTCGCCCGGGCGGCCCGGATGCCGGTGTTCAGCGCCGCCGGCTTGCCGGCGTTGGCCTGCTTAATCACGCGTACCCCGCGCAGCCGCATCCGCTCGACGATGTCGGCGGTGCCGTCGTCCGATCCGTCGTCCACCACGATCACCTCCAGCGCCGGGTACCCGCTGGCGACCAGGGAACGGACCGTGGCGGCGATGTTCGCCGCCTCGTTGTACGCGGGAACGATCACCGACACCGGGGCGCGTACCTCTGCCCGGCCCGGCCGCTGCCGGCGGACCCGGCGCACGTGCCGTTGGGCGCAGAAGACCTGCACCGCCAGACGCGCCACGCCGAGCACCAGGGCGACGGCGAGCAGCAGGTTCATCGCACCAGCCGACCAGCGGGCACCGGTCTGGGTCCAGCGCAGTGCGGCGCCACTCAACCGCGTGCCACCGCCTGCCGGAACCATCGACGGCGAGGCGTCGATGCCGGTGGAGACGGTGGTGAACCGGTAGCCCTGGCCGGTCAGGGTGGGCAGCAGTCGGTCCAGCGCAGCCACCGTCTGCGCCCGGTCGCCGCCCCCGTCGTGCATCAGCACCACGGCGCCCTGCCCCCGCTTCGGAGTGGCCGCCTGCACGATCTCGTCGATACCTGGGCGTTGCCAATCCCTGGTGTCCCGGTCGGCGAGCACCGCGACGTGCCCGGTCCCAGCGGCGGCGCGCAGCGCGGCGTACTCGGGCCCGGTCAGCGCGGTCGGCACCGAGGAGAACGGTGGCCGGAGCAGGGTGGTCTCCTGGCCGGTCGCCGCGGCGATCGCCTTACGGGTCAGTGACAGCTCCAGGTCACGCCGCCACGCCGGCACGGCGGCGAGGTTGGCGTGGGTGAAGGTGTGCGACCCGATCTCGTGGCCCTCGGCGAGGATCCGCCGAACCAGCTCCGGATGCTCGTTGACGCGGGCCCCGACCACGAAGAAGGTCGCGTGTGCGCCGTGCCGGCGCAGCACGTCGAGCACCTGCGGGGTCCAGCGCGGGTCCGGCCCGTCGTCGAAGGTCAGCGCGATTGTCCGGTCCGGCAGGGCTCGGCTGACTGGCTCCGCCCGATCCAGCCGCAATACCGGGCCGCCCGAGCCGACCCGGGCCGGTACGCCGGCCGTGACGGAACCATCGGCGGCGGGGGCACCGGAGCCACCGGCGATACCGGTCACCACGCCGTTGACGGTGAGCGCCGCGAGCAGCAGAAGCAGTCCGAGCAGAAGAAGTAGCCAGTGTGCCCGCGGATCGCGCCGGGCCACGTGTCGCGCCATCGTCACTGCGGCTTACCGGGCGGCCTGCTCGGCCTCGCGGTGTTGCGATGCTCGTCGCCCCGGCCCGGCTGGTCGGTGGCGGATGGGGGCACGCTGGCCGTGGCCGGCGGGCCGGAGCGCCGGGGGCCGGCGGTCGGGGTGGGGCTGGGCAGAGAGGCCGATGTGCCGGTCACCGGAGAGGGCGACGGCGGATCGGCGACCTGCGGCTGGTTGATCCCGTCCACGCCGGCCTCCACCGGTAGCGGTGCACGAGGGTCGTCGGACCAGCCGGGCAGCGGCACCGAGGTGTCCAGGAAGAGCCCGGCGGCGATAAGCCCGAGGCTGGTGAGCAGGCCGAGAGCCATCGCGGCCCCGGCGATGACGGTCAGGCGGCGACGCCGGCCGGTCCCATCGACGAACACCGGCGGAGCGCCGCCCGGTTGATTGTGCATCTGCCGAACTCCCACCCTTACCGCGCCGCGAACCGTCCGGTCCGGCGCCGGAAACCCGATGGTCCGGGTCTCTGGTGCAGACAGCGGCACCGCTACCTGGGGCGTTACATCCGCTCAGGTCGTACGCAGCTCCTCCACGGCGGTGCTGGCGCGCAGGAAGAGCAGCCCGACACCGACCGTCACCAGCACTGCAGCCAAGGCGCCACCGCCCAGCCAGGCCAACTGTTCGAGCGGTACCTCCGGAATCCGCTCGGCCCGGCGGTCTCCACGACCCGGACGTACTGCTGGCGGGTCGCCGGATCGTCGCAGAGAGCCGCGGTGGCGTCGCAGATCTCCGCCGACGACATGCCCGTCGTCGCCTTCGGGAAGAGCCCGCGGCCGAGCAGCGTGCCCACGCCGAGGGCGAGCACGATCGCCGGCACGGCGGGAGCCAGCGCCTGCCAGGCGACGGAGCGGCTCAGGGTGGCCCGCGGTACGCCGGTGGCGACCAGGGCGGCGTACGCCCGGCGGCGGGACACGACCCCCTCCACCAGCGCGACGATCAGCCCTCCGGCGGCGATCAGCACGGCCAGCGCGACCGCCGAGTCGACCAGATCCATCGTGGACAGATAGAACGAGTCGGCGCCCGTGTCGACACCGTCGCGCAGGCTCTGCTCCCGGTCGAGTGCGTCCTGCGCCACGAAGTAGGCGCGCGGCGCGGCCGCGCCGGACCCGACGAGCGTTTCCTTTTCGGATTCACCGCGCGAGCAGCACGCGATCCAGAGATCTGACTACCGCGTCTGCCACGTCGCGTTGAAAGCGACGTGCCCGTTGTCGCATTTGGCAAAAGACGACCAGGTGCCAACGCCCATCCAGGCGCCGTAACGGTCGTAGTCCGGGGCCCACGGCTTGTCACAACGCGTCTTTGCCCTGAACTCTCCGGTGCCGCCGCTGCAGTATGCGCCGGAGCCGTAACCGACGGCGGTCGCCGAACAGCCGGTCGGTGCGGCCTGGGCCGACCCTGACACGCCGACGAGAACGGATGCCGTAGCGGCAACCGCAAGCAAGAAAGCCCGCTTCTTCATCGCGCCTTACCCCCGTAATTGAGACCCTCGTATCAAGCAGTCATGGGAATTTATCCCATCGATAATTGTCAGTCAACACAGCTGATTGCGGACCAACGTCGACAAATACCTTGAGATGCGCTCCGGCCCGGCGCCCGGGAACACCGTGCGGCCAGGACATCCTCAAGACCGCCGGAGAATGCTCACGAGATGGAGGGCCAGGTGGGGGTGCGGCCGGTGTGGGCCAGGAGGTGGTGCAGGTTCTTGGGGTCCTGGGTGGTGGGGGTCGGGGTGGGGTCGGCGAAGACGCCCATCTTGCGGGCGGTCGGGCCCAACTGCTCGACCAGGCCGTGCAGCTCGGCCACCGCCTCGGGGGCCGGCTCGTACGCGAGGCCGGTGGCGACGGCGAGGTCCCAGCCGTGCACGGTCAGGTCCAGCAGCGCCATGCCACCGACGACGGTCTGCGGCATGCCCATGCCGGGCGACAAGCCCTCCAGGGTGGACGGGTCCGACCAGGCGGCGATCAGCCGGCCGGTCTCCGTCTCGAACCGGTCCCGCCAGCCGTCGGCCAGGTGGTCGGGCTTCTCGGACCACTCCACCGGCCGCTTCACCGCCAGTTCCTGGAAGTTCACCACCACCTCGAACAGATGGTTGAGCAGGTCCCGGACCAGGTAGTCGCGGCACGGCGTGGGCAGGTCGAGCTGATCGTCGGCGATGCCGCGCACAACGTCGACGGTTCGCGGCGCGGCAGCCGCCAGCAGATCGCTAGTGTGAGTGGCCATAGGGCCAGCGTATGAGGGTGGTCTTGAAAAAATGCGACAGCGACCGCGTGGCGACAGCCGGGGCATCCTGGACCCGGGCCGGTTGCTGCGCGAGGTTCACTTCCGGCGGCGCCTGCCGGCGGAGTCGCTACGCCCGTGGGTCGAGCACTACTGGCTGATCGACTGGGCGTTGAGCGCACCGTTCGAGCAGCGGGTCGTCCCGCACCCGGCGGTCAACGTGGTGTTCCGGCGCGACGGCGACGGGCCGGAGGCCGGTGAGGTGGCCGGGGTGGGCCGCAACCTGTTCCGAATCACCCTCACCGGCACCGGCCGGGTCTGCGGGGTCCAGTTCCGGCCCGGTGGCTTCCACCCGTTCTGGCGACGGCCGGTCGCCGAGCTGACCGGCCGCCGGCTGCCGCTGCCCGCCGGCCGGCTCGCCCCGCCCGACGACCCGGTGTGCGCGGGCACCGACGATGAGCGCTGCCGCGCGCTGGACGCCCTGCTCACCGCCTGGGCGCCCGAGCCGGACCCGGCGGTCGAGGAGGCCGTCCGGCTGGCCGAGGCGATCCGGACCGACCGGACGGTGCTGCGGGTCGACCACTTCGCCGCGCGCCACGACCTCCCGGTCCGCCGGCTGCAACGGCTGTTCACGGAATACGTGGGGGTCGGCCCGAAGTGGGTGATCCGCCGTTACCGCCTCCAGGAGGCCGTCGAGCAGGCCGCCGGAGGCCCGCTGAACTGGGCGGGCCTCGCCGCCGACCTCGGCTACAGCGACCAGGCGCACCTGGTCCGTGACTTCACGGCCGTCGCTGGGGTGTCACCGGCCGCGTACGCCCGATCGGTCCACTGAGTGCTCGGCGGGCCGGGCTGCCGCCGGTTCAGTGCCGGCGCAGCACGATCACGGCCACGTCGTCCTGGATCTCCGGTGGGGCCAGCTCCACCAGCAGCCGGGTGCAGAACCGCTCCAGGTCGGCGTCCACCGTCCTGGACGACGCGGCGAGCGCGGCCAGCCCCTCGTCGATGGTGGCGTCCCGACGCTCGATCAGCCCGTCGGTGTAGAACACCAGCGTGGCTCCGGCCGGCACCACGAACTCCAGGTCGGCCGGACGGGGGGCGCGGACGCCGAGCAGCGGCGCCGAGTGCTGCACGAACTCGACCTTGCCGTCCAGGCTGAGCACCGGCGGCAGGTGACCGGCGCTGGCCAGCCGGACCCGCCCGGTCGGCGGGTGCAGCAGCAGCACGCAGAGGGTGGCCAGCTCGTTCGGCAGCAGGGTCCGCATCAGCTCGTTGACCCGGTGCAGGATCTCGCCGGGCTGGTGCCCCTCGACCGCGTACGCCCGCACCGCGTGCCGCAGCTCGGCCATAACGGTCGCCGCGTGCAGCGAGTGGCCGGCCACGTCGCCGATCGCCAGCAGCAGGTGGCCGTCGAGCATCACCAGCTCGTAGAAGTCACCGCCCACCTCGGTCTGGGCACTGGCCGGCTCGTAGCGCACCGCCAGGTCCAGCCCGGCCACGTCGGGAAGCCGGCGTGGCAGCAGGCTGCGCTGCAGGGTCACCGCGATCCGGTGCTCCTCGTCGAACGAGCGCTGCGCCTCCACGGCCGCCGCCACGGCCTGCGCGAGTTGCACGAGCACCGGGGTCCGGGCGGTCTGGGTGGCGGTCGGGACCACCACGTACAGCGGGGCGCGGTCCTCCCGCAGCCGGGCGGCGGCCACGGTCACCGAGTCGTCCGCCGGCCAGTCGAGCAGCCCCCAACGCGCCGGCGCCTCCACCCGGACGGTGGAGCCGGTGGGCACTCCGGCGTCGTCGACGACCCACGGCACCACGGTGGCCTCGGCGCCGGGCCCCGTGCAGATCCCGGCGAGACAGTCGCCGTCGAACGTCTCGGCGATCACCGCCGCCGGGCTCTTGAAGATCTGCGCGGCGCCCGCTGCGGCGGCCTCCAGCAGCCGGGTGAAGGTCGGCGCGGCGTGCACCGCCACCGTCGTGTCGGCCAGCCCGAGCAGCCGCTCGGCGAGCAGCTCGGCGCGCTGCCGGGCCCGGTAGTAGCGCAGCACCGCCCGGGTGGTGGCGATCAGCTCCTCCGGCTCGATCGGCTCGGTCAGGTAGGCGTCCGCGCCCCGGGTCAGCCCCTGGGCGCGGTCGGCGACGTCCACGGCGTGCGCGGACACATGGATCACCGGCATCGCCGGGTGCGCCGCCTTGATCCGTTCGCAGACCTCGTAGCCACTCACGTCGGGCAGCCGGACGTCGAGCACCACCAGGTCGATCCGGTCCACCTCGACCCGCGCCAGCGCCTCGGCGCCGTTCTCCGCCTCCAGCACGGTGAACCCGGCCCGGGTCAGCCAGCTGACCAGCAGGTAACGCTTTGTCCGACTGTCATCGACCACCAGAACGGTCGCCGGCCCGCCGTCCACCGTCACACTCCGCCCACGGGCAGGGAAACTGTGAACGTGCTGCCCCGGCCCGGCTCGCTGGTTAACTCCAGCGTCCCGCCGAGCAGTGTCACCAGCCGCCGGGCGTACGGCAGGCCGAGGCCGGTGCCGCCGACCCGGGTCGCACCCGGCACCTGGTAGAACTCCTCGAAGATCCGATCGTGCAGCTCGGGGGCGATGCCCGGGCCGGTGTCGCTGACCGTGAAGTTCCACCGGTCGTCCCGCTGCTCGGCCCGCAGTCGCACCTCACCGTGCTCGGTGAACTTCAACCCGTTGTGCAGCAGGTTGCGCAGCACCTGGCCGAGCAGCACCTCGTCGGTACGCAGCACGGCCGGGGCGGGCGGCTCCTCGACCACCAGCTCCACCTCCGGCCGGGTGGCCAGCGCGCGCAGCGTGCCCCGCAGCTGGCCGAAGACCGGGCGCAGGTCCACCTCGGCCCAGTCCGGCTCGATCCGGCCGGACTCCGCCTTGGCCAGGTCGAGCAGCTCGTTGACCAGCGTGAGCAGGTCCGCCGCCGAGGAGCGGATCAGGTCGACCTGGCGAGCCTGCTCGGCGGTGAGCGGGTCGGAGAAGGAGTCGGTGAGCAGCCGCCCCAACCCGATGATCGCGGTGACCGGAGCGCGCAGCTCGTGGCTCACATTGGCCAGGAACCGGCTCTTGGACTCGCTCGCCGCGCGCAGCTGGGCCGACTTCTCGTCCAGCTCGGCGTAGAGGGCGACCACGCCCCGGTTGGTCTCCTCCAGCTCCTCGGTCAGCTGGTTGTAGAGCGCCAGCACGCCCCGGTTGGTCTCGGCCAGCTCCTCGTTCAGCACTGCCAGTTCGTCGCGTTGGCTGCGTACCTCGTCGAGCGCCGCGATGAGCTGCCCGTTCTGCACGGTCAGCTCGTCCAGCGCGCTGGCCGGCGCGGTACGGCCGAGTTCAGCGCGGAACTCGGCGAGCCGCTCCGGGGTTGGCGTCGGCGCGTTGGCCGGGACTCGTCGGGACATCCTCACGACCGTAGCCCCCTGGACGCTCGACACGCTCAGCGTGTCGACCAGCCGGGACACCGCGCCGGACTGCGGCTCGTACCGGCCGTCCGGCAGTGGGGCCGCCGGAGCCAGGTCGGCGCGGAGGTGGAACCGGCCGTCGACACCCGCGTCGACGTGGAAGGAGACGTCCGCTCCCCCGACCGCGTGGAGCAGGTCCCGGGCCACCTCGCTGAGCGCGGTGGCGATCCGGATCTGGTCCTGGTGTTCCAGGCCGACCACCGCGGCCACCTCACGGCCCCGCTGGCGGATCACGAAGATGTCCTGCTCGACCCGCAGCGCCATCTGCAGCAGCGGCTGCGCGGTCGGCTCCCCGGTCATGCCCAGGACCTCGCGACCAGCACGCAGGCGTCGTCGCGCCGTACGCCGGCGTCGCGCAGCAGGGTCGCCGCCATCACCAGCGGGGACCGCTCGGCCAGGCCCGGGTAGTCGGTCAACCGCCAGCGGTCGACCACTCCGTCGCTGTGCATCACCAGTCGGGCGCCCGGGCCGAACGGGTAGTCGTACCCCCGGATCGTCGGCCGCTGGTGCCCGGCGATGCCGGGCAGCGACACCAGCCCCCGGCGCTGACCGTCGCCCTCGACCACCACGCCGGTGATGTTGCCCAGCCCGGCGTAGTGCAGCAACCCGGCCTCCGGCGCCAGCTCGGCGACCGCCAGCGCCGCACCGCGGGTGTACGACATGGACCGGTGCAGATGGCTGACGACCGTTGCCGGCGGGCCGGCCGGCGCGTCGCGGAACGCGGCCAGCGCCGCCTCGGTGGCGGCGGCGGCCAGCGGGCCGTGCCCCAGGCCGTCGCTGACCAGCACCTGGTGCCGGCCGTCGGCGACCCGGACGGCGTACCCGTCACCGCAGACCGTCTCGCCGGTCAGCGGACGGGTGAGGGCACCAGCCCAGGACGGCTGGGCCGGCTCGGCGGGCCAGACCTGCACGGCGAGGACGGTGCCCCGGCCGGGCAGCGAGTATCCGTCGAACCAGCTCGCCTGCCGGACGATGGCCCCGAGTCCGATGCCGAGCGTGCCGGCGGTGGAGTGCCCGTCCTGGGAGGAGACGCTCAGGTCGGCCATGCCGGGCCCGGAGTCGATGGCCACCAGCTCCACGCCGGCCTGCCCGGCGCGGCGTACCGGCCGGAGCAGCAGGACACCGTCC
This sequence comes from Micromonospora sp. NPDC005161, assembly GCF_053599855.1. Classification (NCBI taxonomy): domain Bacteria; kingdom Bacillati; phylum Actinomycetota; class Actinomycetes; order Micromonosporales; family Micromonosporaceae; genus Micromonospora; species Micromonospora sp. NPDC005161. The sequence continues at coordinate 20,971 of NZ_JBSFYQ010000017.1, read as the reverse complement.
TCGGCGTGCTTGACCAGGTTGCTGGTCAGCTCCGCGGCGACGATGGCCAGGTCGGCGATGCGCGGCTGGCCCAGCTCCACCTGCTCGCCGAGGCGCTCGGCGGCACGCCGGACGGAGCTGGCCGTGCTGCCGGCCTCCACCCGGAACCAGACGCCGCTGTCGGTGACCGGGTCCCCGTTCACCGCGACCACTTGGTGACCGAGATGCGGGTGCCGGTCTCCGCCGACGTCTCGATCTGGAACTCGTCGACGAGTCGCCGGGCGCCGCTGAGACCGAGACCGAGCCCGCCGCCCGTGGTGTAGCCGTCGGTGAAGGCCAGGTCGAGGTCGGGGATGCCGGGCCCGGAGTCGACGAAGACGATCCGGACCCCGCGGCGCCGTCCGTTGTCCACGGTCGTCACCTCCACCGTGCCGCCGCCGCCGTACACCAGGGTGTTGCGGGCCAGCTCGCTCGCCGCGGTGACCACCTTGGTCTGGTCGACCAGGGAGAGCTTGACGGCCACCGCCACGGCGCGGACCAGCTGCCGGACGCGCACCACGTCCTCGTCACTCCGGATCGCCTGCGCCTGCGGGTGACCCAGGTCGAGGCCCGCGGTCACGGCGTGGCCGTCTCGGCGTCCGGATCGTCGTCGAGCTGGTAGTCGAGCTCATCGGCGCGGGCCGCCGCGACCAGCTCCATGCCGCGCTCGACGTTCAGCGCGGTACGGATGCCGTTCAGCGACAGCCCGAGTTCGACCAGGGTGATGGCGACCGCGGGGCGCATCCCGACCACCACCGTCTCCGCGTTGAGCACCTTGGAGATCGACGCGATGGTGGAGAGCATCCGCCCGACGAAGGAGTCGACGATGTCCAGCGCGGTGATGTCGATGATCACGCCGTGGCAGCCGGTGGCGACGATCCGCTCGGCGAGGTCCTCCTGGAGCTGGACCGCGGTCTGGTCGGACATGTCGAGCTGGATGGAGACGAGCAGGATGTCACCGATCTTGAGGATCGGCACGCGCTCCATCAGGCGTCCCGGCGCGGCTGGCGGCGGGCGGTCTCCACCCCGTTGAGTCGCAGCACGTGGCGCAGCGCGTTGGCGAGGCTCGCCTTGGTGGCGATGTCACCGAACTCGATCCCGAGCGCGACGATGGTCTGCGCGATCTGCGGACGGATGCCGGAGATGATGCAGTCGGCGCCCATCAGACGAGCGGCCACCACGGTCTTCAGGATGTGCTGGGCGACCTGGGTGTCAACCGCCGGGACGCCGGTGATGTCGATGATCGCGTACGGGGAGCCGGTGTCGACCAGGGTCTGCAGCAGCCGCTCCATGACCACCTGGGCCCGGGCCGAGTCCAGGGTGCCGACCAGCGGGACGGCGACCACGCCCTCCCAGAGCTTGACCACCGGCGTGGAGAGCTCGAGCAGCTGCTCGGCCTGGTCGGCGATCAGGCTCTCCCGGGTGCGGACGAAGCTCTCGAAGGTGAACAGCCCCAGCTCGTCGACCAGACCGGAGAAGGCGACGTAGTCGCGCAGCGCGTTGTCGCCGCCGGCCTCCTCCACGAGCCCGACCAGCACCTCCTTGAGCGCGAAGACGCTGATCGCGGTCTCGGTGGCGGAGAAGCCCTGCCGGGCCCGGCCACGGGACAGGTCGGAGAGCGCGGCGCGCAGCTCGGCGGCGTTGTCGGCGGACAGGTCGATCGCGCCGTGCTCGCCGGCGGCGACGAGGGCGCTGTGCAGATCCTGGACCTGCCGGCGCAGCTCAGCCTGACTCAACCGGCCGCGCAGCGAACGGGCGACGATCTCGGTCCACCGCTGCGTGACCCGCTCGGCGTGTCCGCCGAGCAGCGCGGCGAGCCGACCACTTTCCTCGGCGCTCAACGCCATTGCGAAACCCCCCTCGACCTGGACCGGGCGGACTCTATCACCGGGGGCTGCTGCACTACTTGCCCCGCAGCAATGGAATGACGATGGTCACCGGATCCCGGCTCCCGTTCTGCGTGTGACCCCCATCGTGGGATACCGTTCCCCCGATAACAGGAGGTCTGGCGAATGTCCTTGACGGTGCACACGGAACAGCGCGGCGACGTGGTCGTCGTGTCGGTCGCGGGCGAGTTGGACATGGCGACCGCACCCCAGTTGCAGGACCAGATCACCGACCTGCTCGACAAGGGCCGCAACCGGCTGGTGTTCGATCTGGCGGAGGTCTCGTTCTGCGACTCGACCGGTCTGTCGGTCTTCGTCCGCGCCAAGAACAGCTGCGACGAGGCCGGCGGCGTGGTGCGGCTGGCCGCCCCGCAGCGGGGGGTGCTGCGCATCCTCGAGGTGAGCGGTCTGGTCGAGGTGCTGCAGACCTACCCGACGGTGGATCAGGCCGTCGCCGGCGACCCGACGCCGGCCTCCTCCTGACCGCTGCCGCTCCTCACTCGTCCTCGACGTAGCGGGGACGGGCGATCGCCATGCCCGCCGCCGTCTGCACGGCGAGCGCGACCAGCAGGAACCCGATCGGCGCGGTCCAGGCGCCGGTGACCTCGTAGAGGATGCCGACCAGCAGCGGGCCGAGGGCGGCGATCACGTACCCGGTGCTCTGCGCGAACGCGGACAGCGCGACGGTCCCCTCGGCGGTCCGTGCGCGCAGGCCGATGGTGGTCAGGATCATCGGGAAGGCGCCCTGGCCGATCGCCAGCAGGATCACCCAGAGCACGGCAGCGCCGTGCGGGGCCAGCGCCAGCCCGAGGTAGGCCAGCGCCGACGCGGTGGTCAGCCCGAGCACCAGCGGGCGCAGCGTCGCCAGGCGGCCGGCCACGGTGGGCATCAGCAGCGCGATCGGCACGCCGAGCGCGGTCACCCCGGCGAGCAGCAGCCCCGCCGACTCGGGCTGGTAGCCGGCGTCCCGGAACAGCTGGGCGAGCCAGCCCATGATCGCGTACCCGCTGAGCGACTGGGCGCCGAAGTAGAGGGCCATCGCCCAGCCCAGGCGCGTCCGCGCCGGCCGGACCCGCGCCGCCGGGGCGACGGCCGCCGTCGGGGTCGCCCGCCGCGCGGACGCCCGGGTCCGCAGCGCCAGCGGCACCCACGGGAGTACGGCCACCGCGGCCATCGCGGCCCAGATGCCGAGCCCGGCCCGCCAGGACCCGAAGGCGTGCGCGATCGGCACCGCGGAGGCGGCGGCCACCGTCGTGCCCGCGGTCAGTGCCATCGTGTACGCCCCGGTGACCAGGCCGGTGCGGTGCGGGAAGTGCTGCTTGACCAGCATCGGCAGCAGGATGTTCGCGACCGCGATGCCGGCCAGCGCCAACGCGCTGGTGAGCAGGAAGACCCAGGTCGAGTCGGTGGTGACCCGGAGCACCTGACCGGCGACGAGGGCGAGCATGGCGACCACCAGGATCCGGGCCGGCGCCACCCGGCGGACCAGCCACGGGGTGAGCGCGCCGAGGCCGGCGAACGCGATGGTCGGCAGGGTGGTGACCAGGCCGGCGGTGGTTCCGGAGAGCCCCAGCCCGTCGCGGACCTCGTCGAGCAGGGCGCCGAGGCTGGTCACCGCGGCGCGCAGGTTGAGCGCGACCAGCAGCATCCCGACCAGCACGAGCGCGCCGCCGGTCGCCGGGTGGGTCCGGCGGCCCGCGCCGGGGTCGCTCGCCAGGGCGGGATCGACGGGGGCGGGCGGCGCCGGAGCGGCGGTCGGTGGCGGGGTCATGACCTCTAACCTACAATCATGGGATGAATTCGGGACCGGTGATGTAACCAGTGCCACCGTCGGTCGATTCCTCCTCCGCGCCGCCCGTGCCGCCCCGCGGCCATCGGGTCCGGCAGACCACTGAGCAGCTCCGGGCCCGGATCCTGGGCGGCGAGTGGCCGGTCGGCGGGCGCATCCCCACCGAGCCACAGCTGGTCGCCGCGCTGGGCGTCGGGCGCAACACGGTCCGCGAGGCGGTCCGCGCCCTGGTGCACGCCGGGGTGCTGGAGTGCCGGCAGGGCTCCGGCACGTACGTGGTGTCCACCGACGAGCTGGCGCCGGTCGTGGCCCGCCGGCTCGGCGACGACCGGATGACCGAGGTGATCGAGGTACGGCGCGCCTTCGAGGTGGAGGCCGCCCGGCTCGCCGCGCTGCGGCGTACCCCGGAGGACATGGCGGCGCTCGACGGCGCGCTCGCCGAGCGCGAGGCGGCCTGGCGCGGCGGCCGGGTGGACGTGTTCGTCGAGGCGGACGCGGCGCTGCACACCGCGGTGGTCGCCGCCGCGCACAACGTCATGCTCGCCGAGCTGTACGCCTCGGTCGGCACCGCCCTGCGCAGCACGGTCGCCCAGGCGATGGGGGACGCGCTCACCCCCGAGCGCTACGTCGACCACACCCGGCTGGTCGAGGCGATCCGGGCCGGCGACCCGGGGCGGGCAGCGATCGAAGCCGGCGCTTTTCTGGAGCCCGCCGGAGGGGCATAGGTTGTGCCGGACGGAAAACCGGACACCTCGGGAGTACGGATGCTCAAGGGCTTCAAAGACTTCATCATGCGCGGCAACGTCATCGACCTGGCGGTCGGTGTCGTCATCGGCGCCGCGTTCACGGGCGTGGTCACCGCTCTCACGAACTCGTTCCTCAAGCCGATCATCAAGCTGGTCGGCGGCGGGGAAGACCAGTTCGCTGGCCAGTGGGAGATCAGCAAGGGCAACTTCATGGACTGGGCGGGGTTCATCAACGCCCTGATTACCTTCCTGCTCACCGCGGCGGTGCTCTACTTCTTCGTGGTGTTCCCGATGAACAAGCTCGCCGAGCGGCGGCAGCGGGGCGAGGAGCCGCCACCGGCGGCGCCGAGCGAGGAGATCAAGCTGCTCACCGAGATCCGGGACGCGCTGCTCTCCGCCGGTCACGCCACCCCTGGCCAGCAGCGCGGTGCGCTCGACGACGTGCTGGGCCGCCGCACGGAGCCGCCGGCGCCGCGCTGACCGACGGATGCACATCGGCCCCTGTGGGATTCCCGCAGGGGCCGCACCTTCTCGTACGTGTGTTCGATAGAGTCCGCCCATGGAGCAGCGGAAGCACTGGTGGAACGGGAAATGGGGGCGGCTGGCCCGGCGGGACGTCTTCCTCCGGGTGGACGCCGACCGGTGGCACGTCGAGCAGCGGGCCGGCGGCGCCGAGGGCATCTCCCGGTTCTACGAGTACGGCAGTGCGGACGAGGCCGAGGAGACGGTCCGGGCGCTGCTCGACGGCCCGGACACCTGGCGCGAGCTGTCCCCGCGCCCGCCGGGCGGCTGGACCCTCCCCAACAGCTGAACGGGCGGGAGCGGCCGGCTGACTGAGCGTCGGGCGGGGCGGCGACGGCGTTTAGCGGCGTACCGCCCCGGGAACCGCGATGGGATGGATCAGCAGGACGAGCAGCAGGCGACCATCTCGCGGATCACCACCGGGATGCCGGTGATCGACCCCGCCGGCGCCGAGGTCGGCACGGTGGATCTCGTCCAGCGGGGCGACCCGTACGCGGTGACCGTCCAGACACCGGCCACCGACCCGGGCAGCAGCCTGGACGAGCTGATCGAGGCCACCGCGGTCGAGGAGCCCGACGTGCCGGCCGATCTGGCGGCACGGCTGCTGCACAGCGGCTACCTGAAGGTCTCCACCGAGTTGGTGGACGCCGGCGCGGTGTACGTCCCGGCCGACCGGATCGCCGCCGTCTCGGACGGCCGGGTGCGCCTCGCGGTCGGCGTGGCCGACCTGCCCGCCGAGGAGTGAGTCCCCGCCTGATCCCCTGCGCGGCGGAAGAGCAGCAGCATCAGGCAGCCGGCGACCAGACCCCAGAACGCGCCGCCCACACCGAGCAGCGTCACCCCGGAGGCGGTCACCACGAAGGTGACCACGGCGGCCTCCCGGGTCGCCGGGTCGGTCACCGCCGAGGCGAGCGCGGTGGCCAGCGCGCCCAGCAGCGCCAGCCCGGCGACCGCCTCGATGAGGATCGGCGGGGCGACCGCGACCAGCGCGGTGGCGACGCCGGCACCCAGCCCGAGCACGGCCAGGCCGACGCCGGCGGTTACCGAGGCGACCCACCGGCGCTCCGGGTCCGGGTGCGCGTCGGGGCCGGCGGCCAACGCGGCGGTGATGGCCGCGAGGTTCACCGCGTGCCCGCCGGCCGGGACGGCCAGCAGGCTGGCCAGACCGGTGGCCCGCAGCGCGGCGCCGAACGGTGGGCGGTAGCCGTAGCCGACCAGCACCGCCATGCCGGGCACGTTCTGCGCCGCCATGGTGACCAGGAACAGCGGGAGGGCGAGCCCGACCAGCGCGGACGCGTTCCAGGCCGGCGCGGTCAGGGCGACCGACGGGGTCAGTGCGGCACCGGTCAGGCCCGCCGGCGGCGCGGTCAGCGCGATCGCCGCCACCGCCACCAGCAGCGCGCCGGGTACCGCCCAGCGGCGGGCGTACCGGTGCAGCAGCAGCCAGCCGACCACCACCGGGCCGGCCACCGTGGGCAGCTCGACCAGCGCGCGGACCGGCGCGGTGCACAGCGGCAGCAGCACCCCGGCGAGCATCGCGCCGGCCACCGGCTTCGGGATGGCCGCCACCGCCCGACCGAGTGGCGGGAACAGTCCGGCCGCCACGATCAGCAGGCCGGAGACGAGGAAGGCGCCCACCGCGACCGGCCACCCGCCCGGCGGTGACCCGGTCGCCACCAGCAGTGCCGCGCCCGGCGTCGACCAGGCGACGCTCATCGGCATCCGGTACCGCCAGCCGAGCCAGGCGGCGGCCAGCCCGGACGCCACGCAGAGGGCGAGCAGGCCGGAGGCCGCCTGCGCGTCCGACGCGCCGGCTGCCCGGAGGCCGGCCAGCACGACGGTGAACGAGCTGGCGAAGCCGACCAGGGCGGTCACCACCCCGGCCAGCAGCGGTTGCACCCGTCCGGCCATCCCAACCTCCCACTGTTCCGTTTACGGAACGACAGCGTGTAGCACGATAGCCGGGTGCCGCACCGACCACCAGCCCGCCGTCCGGGCCTCGACGTGGATCCCGCCGTCGTCGGCCGCCGGGTCCGCGCCCTGCGCGAGGAGCGGGGGATCTCGCTGTCCACACTCGCCCGACTCGCCGGCGTCGGGAAGGCCACCCTCTCCGGCCTGGAGCACGGCACCCGCAACCCGACCCTGGAGACGCTCTGGGCGGTCACCGCGCAGCTCGGCGTACCGCTGACCGCAGTGCTGGCCGAGCCGGCCGCCGCGCCCACCACCGTGCACGGCACCGCGGTCAGCGCCACCCTGCTGGAGGTGTTCACCGACGCCGACGCGACCTACGAGCTGTACCGGATGCGGGTCGCGCCCGGGCCGGGGCAGCTCTCCCCCGCCCACCAGCCGGGGGTCACCGAGCACATCACCGTCTTCGCCGGAGTGTTGCGCGCCGGCCCGGCCGACGCGCCGCTGACCGCACCGGCCGGCGGTCACATCCGCTGGGTCTCCGACGTGCCGCACAGCTATACGGCGGTGGGTGACGAGGAGGTCGCGGCCAGCCTGCTGCTGCGCTATCCACGCCGCTGAGCCACGGCCCGGTGGGCCCGAACGTGCACATCGGCAGCATTTCTCGACCCTTCGCAGTAGTGCGTAGAGACGAAGACGGGGTGTTCTTGGCAAGCTTGACCCCATGACGCTGATCCTCCGCTCGGTCATCCTCAACGACATCGGCCTGATCCGGACCAACAACGAGGACTCCGCCCTCGCCGGTGACCGCCTGATCGCAGTCGCCGACGGCATGGGCGGGCTGCCCGCGGGCGAGGTGGCGAGCGAGATCGTGATCCGGATCCTGGACGAGCTGGCCCCACCCACCGACTCCGACGGGGCCGCCGACGCCCTGCGCGCCGTCGTCAGCACCGCCAACCAGCGCATCCACGCCGCCATCACGGTCGACCCGACCCGCGAGGGGATGGGCACCACGCTCACCGCGGCGCTGCTGGCCGGCGAGACGCTGGTGCTGGCCCAGGTCGGCGACTCCCGCTGCTACCTGCTGCGCGACGGGGAGCTGACCCAGCTCACCCGGGACGACACCTTCGTCCAGTCGCTGGTCGACCAGGGCTCGCTCTCCCCCGAGCAGGCCCGGCACCACCCTCAGCGGTCCCTGGTGACCCGGGCCGTGCAGGGCGCCGACACCCCACCGGCGATCGGCGTGCTGACCGTGGTCCCCGGCGACCGGCTGCTGCTGTGCAGCGACGGGCTCTCCGACTACGTCGAGGACGAAGCCATCGGCGCGACGCTGGGCATGTACACCGACCGCCAGCAGTGCGGCGAGCAACTGGTGAAGCTCGCCCACCACGCCGGCGCACCGGACAACGTCACCGTCGTCGTCTCCGACGTCGGCACCCGTTGACGGATTCACCCAATCCGGTTGCGGCCGATGTCGGAGCCGGTTGGGATGGGTCGATGACCATCCGCCGGGTGACCGACGACGACCGTCTCACCACCAGCTTCCCGCTGGCCGCATACGCCTTCGAGTCGTCGCCGCTCGGCGCCGCCCGGATTCAGGAGTTCCGCGACTACCTGCCCTACCACGAGGGCAACCGGACGCTGATCGCCGAGGAGAACGGCGACACGCTGGCCGCCGTCACGGCCATCCCGATGCGGCAGAACCTGCGCGGGATGGTGCTGCCGATGGCCGGCGTCGCCGGGGTGGCCACCCATCCACTGGCCCGCCGCCAGGGGCACGTCCGGACGCTGCTGCACCAACTCCTCGACGAGATGCGCGACGAGGGGCACGCGCTCAGTGCGCTCTACCCGTTCCGGCCCAGCTTCTACGCCCGGTTCGGCTACGTCGGGTTGCCCAAGCCGCGCAGGGCCACCTTCACCCCGGCGAACCTGGGGTCGCTGCTCCGCGCGGACCTGCCCGGCGAGGTGGGCTGGGAGCGCATCGCCGCCGGCTATCCGGCGTGGCGCGCCTTTACCGAGCGCTGCCTCCACGAGCGGCACGGGTTCTCGACCTTCCCGGACTACCGGGCCGTCGGGCTGCGCGACCGGGACGAGTACTGGCTGGTCACCGCCCGGGTGGCCGGCGAGGTCACCGGCGCGGTGACCTACCGGATCGACGAGCACGGCGGCACGCTGCACGGCAACGAACTGCTGGTCACCGACCCGCTCGCGCGGACGCTGCTGTTGCAGTTCTTCGCCCGGCACGTCGACCAGGTCGAGCGGATCACCGTCCAGGTCCCGCCGGACGAGTTGCCGGAGCTGTGGTTGACCGACCTGGACGTGCACGTCGAGGCGCGAACGGTCGTGCCGAGCTCGTCCGCCCCGATGGCCCGGGTGCTGTCGCTGGACGCGTTGCGAGGGCTGCCCGCCGGGCCCGGCCGGGTACGGATCGAGCTGACCGGGGACCGCTGGTTGGCCGGCACCCACCTGCTGGACGGCACGACCGGTGCGCTGGAGCTGGTCGCCGACACCGCCGGCAGCGCGCCGACCGCCACGCTCACGGCCGCCGGGCTCTCCGCCCTGGCGTACGGGGTGCTGGATCCGGCGGAGCTGCCGTTGCGGGGGTTGGGCGAGGTGCCGGCGGACGCCGCCGCGGAGCTGCGGAGCATCTTCCCGCGCGGAGTGCCGTACCTCTTCGCCGACTTCTGACCCCCCCAGCCTTAGCCACGGGTTAAACCCGCATGGCGAATTCGCTCCCGCGCCGTCGCGGCTCCTAGCATCACGGGGTGCGCATGACGTCGCTTGTCGCCCTGCTCGTCCTCGGTGTCGCCACCGCGACCCTGCCCGCCTGCGCGCCCGACGACCCGGCTCCGGCCGCCTCGCAGCCCAGCCCGTCGGCCGAGCCGGAGGCGCTGGCCACCGGCGAGCAGGGCGTCGCCCCGGCGGCCCGGGACGGCCTCGGTGGCCCGGGGGCCAGCCCGAGCCCGAAGCCGGCCGGCAAGGCGCTCGCGGCCGGCAACCCGAACGGCAACGCCACCGTGCCGGCCGAGGCACGGGCGGTGGACACCTCGAAGTCGACCCGGACCATCGGCTCCGGCACCCCGGCGAGCTGCACCTCCGCGGCGGTGGTGAAGGCCGTCGCCGCCGGCGGCATCATCACGTTCAACTGCGGGCCGGCCCCGGTGACGATCAAGATGGCCGCCACCGCGAAGGTCCGCAACGCCAACGGGCCGAAGGTGGTGCTGGACGGCGGCGGCAGGGTGACGCTGAGCGGCCAGGGGAAGCGCCGCATCCTCTACATGAACACCTGCGACGAGGCCCAGGGCTGGACCAAATCGCACTGCCAGAACCAGGACCATCCGCAGCTGACCGTGCAGAACCTGACCTTCGCCGACGGCAACTCGACCGGGGACAAGGTCGAGGGCGGCGGCGGTGGGGCGATCTTCGTACGCGGCGGGCGGCTCAAGGTGGTCAACTCGCGGTTCGTCCGCAACCGCTGCGACCGGACCGGCCCCGACCTGGGCGGCGCGGCCATCCGGGTGCTCAGCCAGTACGAGAACAAGCCGGTGTACGTGGTTGGCAGCACCTTCGGCGGCTCCGCCGGCCAGGGCGGCTCCTGCTCCAACGGGGGCGCGCTGAGCAGCATCGGCGTCTCCTGGGTGGTGCTGAACAGCGTGCTCAGCCACAACGAGGCGATCGGTAGCGGCGCCAACCCGGCCAAGTCCGGCACGCCCGGCGGCGGCAGCGGCGGCGCGATCTACTGCGACGGCAACGAGTTCACCGTGCGGATCGCCGGCACCATCATCGAGAACAACAAGGCCAACGAGGGCGGCGGCGCGATCTTCTTCGTCAGCAACAACCGCACCGGCACCATGACGATCGAGAAGTCCACCCTGCGCCGCAATCCGAGCGCCAAGTTCGAAACCCGCGGCTTCCCCGGCATCTTCTTCCTCGGCGCCCGCAACCCCACCGTGAGCGGCTCGAAACTGAGCTGACCTCAGTACGGGTTGCCCTGGCCGGCGGCGCGGGCGCGGAGCAGACCGCCCGGCCGGCCGGGCAGGTTCGACGCGCCGGACAGCGGCGGGCTGGTGGTGTGGTCACCGCCGGCCATCCCGGCAAAAAGTTCCTTGAGCGCGGTGAGCGAACTGATCTTGGGATGCCAGTCCAGCTCCGTCTCCGCCCGCTCGCTGGACATCAGCGGCGCGTTCAGGCCCAGCTCGACCCAGCCCGCGTCCACGGGTTGCAGCCGCGCCCGCCAGGTCAGCGCCGCCGCCACCCGCAGCACCGGCGCGGCGACGGGCACCGTCCAGCCATGGAAGTGCCGGGCCACCAGCTCCGGGGTGAGCACCGGGTCCGCGGCGACGTTGAAGGCGCCGCGCGCGTCACCCAGCACCGCCCTGGCGTACGCGTCAGCCACGTCGTCGGCGTGCACCGCCTGCATCCGCAGCCGGCGGTGGGTGGGCACCAGCGGGATCCGGCCGAAGCGCAGCAGCCGCACCGGCGCCAGCGGGCCGAGAAAATAGCGGGTGATCTCCGCGCCGGCGTCCCGCTGGAAGATCAGCCCGGGTCGCAGCCGAACCACCCGCAGCGTCGGGTGGTCCTGCTCGATCCCGTCCAGCAGCGCCTCCACCTCCGCCTTGTTCTCGCTGTACGACGAGCCGGGCACCCCGGTCGCCGGCCAGCGCTCACTCACCGGGTGGTCCTTCGGGCCGGGAGCGTACGTCCCGACCGAGGAGGCGTACACCAGCGCCGGCACGCCCACCCGGACCAGCGCGTCGAAGACCGCCCGGCTGCCGTCGACGTTGGTGCGGCGCAGCACCCGCTGGTCGTGACTGGGCTGGATCTGCCAGGCCAGATGCACCACCGCGTCCGCGCCGGCGAACACCTCAGCGAGCTGCCCGACCGCCCCGGGAGAGCCGATGTCGCAGGAGTGCCACTCCACCTGGTCGTACGGCTCGCCAGCCTCCGGGCCGGGCAGCCGCCGAGCCACCCCCACCAGCTCCACGCCCCGCTCCCGGCGCAGCCGCCGCAGCAGCGCCGTACCGACGTTGCCGCTCGCCCCCACCACCACGATCCGCATGTCCGACCCCGTACCCGCCCAGCCGCCCGCCAACCGCCCGGCCCGGCGCGGCGCGGCGCGGCGCGGTTTGATCGACTCGGGATCAAGGGCGGGGCGAGTCCCGGACCCAGCCGTGCTTCTCCTTTCCCCGCCGCCCGGCCGTCGCCGCGAGACAGCGAGGGCAGATCCAACCGATCGGGTCGGCCTCGGTGAGCACGTCGGTGCCCGAGTAGTCGAAGCGCACGTGCGGAAAGCGCCGCAGACGGGTCCGGCTGAGCGCCAACCCGCAGACGGTCTGGTTCTGGCCGGGCAGCCAGGCGTGCACTTCCCCGCCCGGCCCACGTACGCCGTCCGGCCCGACCTCCTCGCCGGACGCCGCCACCGCCGGGGTGCCGCTCAGTTTCATGCCCGGTCTGGTTCCCCACCCGCCCGCACCCATGCAACGTGCGGCAGGCAGGCATCGACCGACCGGCCGGAAGCCGAGAGTCGTCGGCGGGCACGGTCCGGTAACCTGAGCGCGCGGGCCGCTAGCTCAATGGCAGAGCTGTGGACTTTTAATCCATAGGTTCAGGGTTCGAGTCCCTGGCGGCCCACTCCTCCGCAGGTCAGCGGCCCTTTCGAGGGCCGCTGGAGCCGCGATCTTGGCTGGTACAGCGGCGAAGTACAGCAGTAGCGCCTTACCGGTCCAGCGCGCTGCCGAGCCGCTTGAGGGCGTCACGGGTGGCCGCCGAGGAGACCACCGTGTAGATCTCCATGGTGATGGCGAACTGCGCGTGCCGGAGGATCTGCATCGCCACCCGGGGGTGCACGTCCAGGTCGGCCAGGAGTGACGCGCAGGTCCGCCGGGCGTCCCGGACGGTGATCCGTCGGACCCCGGCCGCGTCGCAACGCCGGTCACAGAAGCGGTTCACGTTGCGCGGCTCGACCGGGCGGCCGTAGCGGGTGGTGAAGATGAGGTCCGACGGCTGCCAGGCCGAGCCGGCGGCGTCCCGGGAGGCGTTCTGGGCGGCACAGCGGCGGCCGAGCGCCACGGTGCAGACGTCCGGCAGCGGCAGGGTGGCGTCCGAGGCGGCCGTCTTAGTCTCCCTGTGCAGCAGTTCGGCACCGACCCGCTGGAGCTGCCGATCGATGGTCAACTCCCCCGCGTCGAGGTCGACATCAGCCCAGGTGAGCCCCAAAATCTCGCCCTTGGGCAGACCGAGCACCAGGACCAGGACGTACGCGGCGTAGAGCGGGTCGTCGTCGGCGCGGGCCGACTCCAGAAACCGCCGAGCCTCGTCGCTCGTCCATGCCTTCCGCTTCCGCTTCCGTACCGGGGGCAGCTTCACCAGGGAGGCGACGTTGCGGGTGATCAGCCCTTCGGTGATCGCCTGGGACAGCAGCGTCCGGAGCACGGTTCGCAGGTGCGTGACGCTGGTTGCCGAGGGCAGGTCCTGGCAGCAGCGGCCGAGGGCACAGCAGCGACGTTGGGCAGGCTTGCGCCGCTCGTCCTTGCCCTGGGCGCAGCACTGGCAGGTCCGCCCGACCTCGTTGATCCACGTCTGGACATCGCTGACCCGGAGCTTGTCGAGGCGCTTCCGGCCCAGCCCCGGCACGAGGTAGAGCCGGACCACCACCTCGTAGGTCACGTAGCTGCCCGGGGCGAGGTTCGGCTTGACGATCTCGCGCAGCCAGTAGCCGGCGTACTCCCCACCGTCGGGGAGCGGGTCGCCACAGGGCCGGCCTTGGCCTGCCCGTGCAACTTGATCCACTTGTCGTGGACCTCCTCGCGGGTCTTGCCGTAGACCCACTTCCGGCCCCGCCTGCCGTCCGGCTTCTCGACCCAGACGTACGCGGCGAAGCCGTTCCGGTACGGGAAGATCGAGCCTTCGCCGTTGGCACGAGCGCGTGCGGGCATCAGGCAGCCTCCCGGCGTTCGACCCGTTCGCGGATGTAGTCGTCGACCCATTCGGGGAGGATGCGGCGGTACTTGCCGTCCTTGATGGAGCGCGGCTCGCCGGTGGCGATCTTCATCTTGACCTTGGACAGACCGAAGCCGAGCAGGACGGCGACCTCGGCGGGCGAGTACCAGCGCGGGGTGAGGTCTCGGCTCATGCGGCGGCCCCGACGAGCCATGCAGCGTGGGCGACTTCTTCCCGGCCGACGCGTCGGCTCTCTCGTCGCTGTCTGGCGGCGGTGTTGGCAAGCAGGGCGTCACCGTCGCTAAGCCAGCCGGACCCGATGTAGGTGAGGGTGCCGCCGGTGATGGCATTGGTGGTGTCGTCGTCTCCGGTGCGGCGGTAGGTGGCTCGGGTACCTGGAAGCAGGCCGAAGGTGACGGAGTAGCGGCGGGCCTTGGTGACGAAGTGACCGCCAAGGCCGAGCATGTGTGCCCAGCGCCGCAGGCCGGCGTAGGCGTTGGATTCGGTGTCAAGGTGGGCTTGACGGTCTCCGGCCGTTGCGGCGCCGTTGGCGGCCTTACGGCGGCATGCTTTCGCCTGTCGCGATAGATTGTCCGCCTGTCGGCGCCACAATGGCCGGGTGTCGGTGCATGCGGACCGTATCTGAGATGGCGGTGCCGAGAAGGGCCGCGGTGGTGGCGCTTGCCACTGCCAACGGCGACAGTGGAAGCATCCCCGGTGCCTTGGCGGCCAGTATGAGCACTGCCGGTGCGATGGCGACCAGTAGAAGCATTGCAGAAATCAGCCGACCTGCGTGTACGCGGGCGAAGACGGCGCGTTCGAAGGCGGCACGCCCGAGCAGAAACAGCGCGGGCCCGCCGAGAATGACGACGACCCAGGCCGGTTCTGTATGTCCCGTTGGATGGATGATGGTGAGGTCCTGGCCCACAGCGGTGACCACGACTCCGGCCACCATGATTACGTGTGATTGTGATACCGCTCGGGCCAGCCGGACCGGCGCGCGGGCCTTTGCGGCAGCTGCGTCCATGAACTCACCGGCCCGGTAGATATAGATCCGCCACAACAGCACCGTGATCAGGAATGCCACCGCGAACGCCGCGTTGCGGTGGGCCTCGAAGTCGCCGGCGCCGTGTGCGACTCCCGCGATCAGGATCAACTCGCCGAGCGCGACGGTGAACAACTGCCGATAGCGTTCAGCCAGATGCTCGCTTGTGTTGACAACCAACGACGTGGTCATGCGGCCGAGCCCGGGTACGGGGAAACCGATCCTGGTGGCGGTGTATTCCAGGACTACCGCGGCCGCCCACAGCGCTAGGCGTCCTGTGCCTTGTGCGAATGCCCCCGTAATCCACGGCACGGCAGATATCCCGTACCAGATCAGCGTCAGACTGGCGTCGCGGCGATGCACCTCTTGACCGCCTATGGCGATGATCAAGAAAAGATTGCGGCCGATGTGGATTGCGATGTACGTGCCGGCGAAGAGTAGCCCTCGCTCGCCGAACGCGTCGGCCATGGCGGCGGCAAGCACCAGGCTGCCCACCATGGTGGCGAAGATCAGCAGTTCGATCGACGGCTTCATAGGATCGAACACGTCGCACATAGCCGCGGTAAGGCTCCAGATAGAGAATACCGCTAGCAGCAATACCATTGTTTGTACGGCGCCGATCCAGCTGAGGTGCTCTCCCAGTTCGCGCGACAGCCGGGTAAGCGTGAACACAAACGCCAGGTCGAAGAAGAGTTCCAGGAACGTCGCACGTTGCGACGTCCCTTCAGTGCGTAGCACCTTGGCCCGCGCCGTCGTCATCGGACTGTACTCCTATAGATTTATTTCAGTCTAACGTTGACGCGTGCCACATCCCATGCTCGGTTATGCGGATAACCCATCCCTCTACCGCTGGCCACCATCCCTGACGAGGCATGCATGGCGCCGTGTTCACTTCCCGCCGATTGATGCTTTCCAGCGCTCGACGCCGCATGCGCCGTGCCAAACGTCCGTTCTAGGTAGTAGCCTCTATTTTGAGGTATCTTAACTAGTAAAAGACTGACTCGGGACGTGATCCAACGACGGGCCGGAGTTACCGCCCGGTGGGCCGCCGACCCTTTTGCGCGGGCGGCCCGTGCTGGGAAGCTGTTCTCGGCGATGCTGCATGGGCAGGCCGTGGTCATCCGCCCAGACCCGCGTCCCGGATACCACCACCGAGGTCACCCAGGTCGACGCCCCACCGGACGTGGTGGACCTACCGGGGCGGTGGTTACTGGCGACGCCGCGCACGCGCAGACCGACACCGCCGACCTATGTCTGCCGCGGCGACGGCGGCTACGTGTTCACCGACAAGGGCAATCAGCCGTCGCTGTTCGCCGAACAGTTCCGACACGGACACCGAACGCCCTGCTTGTCATGCCTGCCACTACTGCCCGCCGATAGGCAACGACGGGTGCGCCTCCGGCGGGGCCTCGGGCACTCCGGGATGGCTGGGAGAGGGAGCCGGCAGGGTGCGTGGCGGCATGGCGGACAAGATCATCAGGTACAGATCCACTACAACTGAGAGCAATCAACGGCGACAAGCGTTAGCAAACATCGGCAGGTCACGCCCTGCTCACAGCGTCGATGGGTCTGATTGATGACGTTCTCTCGCTACGCCGGGTGTAAGGGGTTCAAATCCCCTCAGCTCCACCCCAGGTCAAAGGCCGTTTCCGCTAGTCGGAGACGGCCTTTTTCGATCTTGTACAGCAGCAAGGAACAGCAGCTCACAGGAACTGCTCGCCGAGCCGGGTGGGTGCCGTCTCGGATCGACTGCAACGACCTGTCCGACGGCTACGACAGGCTGCTCGACATCAAGCGCGAGTCGGACTTCATCATGGTGTCGTGGAACCACTTCCACCACCACAGCAAGTCGGCCCTGGTCGGCCACTCGGACAACTACCCGGCCGACCTCGGCAAGCTGCGGGTGACGTACCACCACAACTTCTTCGACGGCACCGACCAACGACACCCCCGGGTGCGTTTCGCCGACCTGGTGCACGTCCTGAACAACTACTACCGAAACGCCCTCTACGGGATCGCCTCCACGAGAACGCCGGCGTGCTGGTGGAGGGGAACTACTTCGAGAACGTGGCCCACCCGAGCTACGTCGGTTACGACAAGAGCGGCCCCGGCCGGCTGGTCGAGCGCAACAACAGGTACGTCAACTCGGCACTCCGCAGACTGCCGGCACCGTGGTCGAGCCGCGCACCTACTACCCGTACACGGTCGATGATCCCGGCACCGCCCCGGCGAGGGTCACGGCCGGTGTGGGCGTCGGCAGGATCGGTCTCTAGACCGCCGCCGACGCGGCCGACCGGGTCCGGGGCGACGACACCGTCGCCCCGGACCCAGTGACCGCCGGAGGGCGAGCGGGTTCAGACCGCCGCCAACCCCTCCACGTGGATCCGGTGTTCGGCCGGGCTGACCCCGCGTACCCGCTTGAACGCGGCGCTGAGCGCGAACGGACTGCCGTAGCCGACCCGGCGGGCCACCGCGCTGATGGTGGCGTCCGGCTCTCTCAGCAGATCGGCCGCCAGGGCGAGTCGCCAACCGGTGAGGTACGCCATCGGCGACTCACCGACAAGCTCGGTGAACCGGCGGGCCAGCGCGGCCCGGGACACCCCGGTACGGGCGGCGAGCGTCGCCACTGTCCAGGGGTGGGCCGGTTGGTCGTGCAGCAGTCGCAGCGCCAGGCCCACCACCGGATCGCCGTGTGCCCGGTACCAGGTCGCGGCCGCCGCCTCCGGACGGGAGAACCAGGCCCGTAGTACGGCGATGAGCAGCAGGTCCAGCAACCGGTCGAGGACCACCCCCCGGCCCGGCTCGTCCTTGTCCATCTCGTCGGCGAGCAACGGGACCAGCGGGCTGCTCCACGCCTCATCCGGCAGCACCAGCAGCGCCGGCAGCACCCGCAGCAGGCGCTGGCTCACCTCCCCGTGGAACTGGTAGGTGCCGCTGAGCAGCACGGCCGAGCCGTCCAGCCGCTCGCCCCAGGTGCGTACGCCCAGGTCCATCACGGCGCATAACTCTTCCCCGGCCGGAGTGGTGCTGCGCTCGCCGGGGTGAATCACCGCCTGCGGCGGAGTGCCCGGATCGTCGGCGATCGTGTACGGCTCCGGACCCCGGATGACCGCCACATCGCCGGGGCGAAGCCGGACGGGGGCGCCGGTGTCCGGCACCACCCACGCGTCACCACGGAGCACGGACACCAGGGTGAGTGGTGCGCGATCCTGGATCCGTACCGACCACGGCGGGTCGAACACCGATCGGAGCAGGAACGCGTCGCGCGCTCTCGGCCCGTCCAACAGCCCCGCCAGTGCGTCCACACGCCCCAAGCTAGAAGAACCCTGGTGAGACGCCCAGACATGGAGCCGAGCGTCTCACTCATTCCCGGTCAGGCCCCGCCCGGCTTGACTAGTGACATGAGAGAGAACGTGCACGAACAGCCCATCCTGGTCCTCGGCGGCACCGGCAAGACTGGTCGTCGCGTGGTGGACCGCCTCACCGCCCTCGGCCGTCCGGTACGGGTCGGTTCCCGCTCCGGCGAGCCACGGTTCGACTGGACCGACCAGAGCACCTGGGCCGGCGTGCTGGAAGGGGTCGGGTCGGTGTACCTGGTGTACTACCCGGACCTGGCCGCACCGGACGCCCCCGCCACAATCCGCGCGTTCGTCGAGCAGGCGGTGGCCGGCGGCGTCGAGCGGATTGTCCTGCTCTCCGGCCGGGGCGAGGAGGCGGCTCAGCTCTGCGAGCAGGTGGTACAGCGATCCGGCGCGAAGTGGACGATCCTGCGGGCGAGCTGGTTCAGCCAGAACTTTAGCGAGGATTTCCTGGTGGACTCGGTGCGCGGCGACGAGATCGTGCTCCCGGCCGGCGACGTCGGGGAGCCCTTCGTCGACGCCGACGACATCGCCGAGATCGCGGTCGCGGCGCTGACCGAGGCGGGCCACGTGGGTCAGCTCTACGAACTGACCGGGCCCCGGCTGCTCACCTTCGCCGAGGCGACCGCCGAGATCGCCAAGGCGGTCGGGCGACCGATCACCTACCAGTCGGTCTCCCCACAGGAGTACGCCGAGGTAATGGCGCGTTACCAGGTGCCCGCCGAGCTGGTGGCCGTCCTGACAGACCTGTTCGGCAAGGTCCTGGACGGGCGCAACGCCCACCTGACCGACGGTGTGCGACGCGCTCTGGGCCGCCGGCCCCGGGACTTCGCGGACTATGCGCGGGACGCCGCCGCCACCGGCGTCTGGGCGACCGAACAGCCGGATCGGGGCTGATCGTCATGAGTACGCTGGCAGCCTGGTCGGCGGCGGTGACCCTGGCGGTGACCGGTCTGATCGCAGGGGTCTACTACGCCTTCTCCGTGTCCGTGATGCCCGGGTTGAACGCGACCGACGCCGGCACCGCGATCCGGGCCATGACGAGCATCAACCAGAAGATCCAGAATCCGCTCTTCTTCGTCACCTTCTTCGGTCCCATCCTCGCGGCTACGATCACCGGCGTACTGCTGCTGATCCTCGGCCACCGTCCGGCGGCGCTGCTGTTCTTCCTGGCCGGGGCCGCGTACCTGGTGGGCGCGTTCATCCCGACGGTGACCCTCAACGTGCCGATGAACGATGCGCTCGACGCGACCGGTGTGCCGACCGACCCGGCGGAGGCGGCGCGGATCTGGGCGGACTACGCCTCTCGCTGGACCTGGTGGAACACCGTGCGCGCCGGGGCGAGCGTGGTAAGCCTGCTGCTTGCCGGATTCGGCGTCTACCTCTGGGGCAGCCAGCGGTGACCACGTCACCCCGGCGGCGCACGGATCGGGGCATGCCCAGCGGATCGGTCAACCGGGCCTGCGGCCTCGACCAGGATCCGCTGGGCGTGCGCGACGAAGGGCCCGTCGGTCTGGATCCGCTCGTGCAGGGCGGCGAGCTGGTCGCGGTACCGCTCGACGGTGAAGTCGGGCACGATCCAGACCACCTTCCGCAGGAAGTGAACCACGGCACCGATGTCGTGGAAGACGGGCCGGCATCGACCGGGCCGGCGGGCCACACCGGTCGGCCTCAGTGTCGGGTGTCGCGGCCGTGCAGCCAAGGCGCGATGACCACAGTGGGCAGGGCGAGAAAAATGGCGATTAGATGGGCGGCCCAAGCCCATGGAGCGAGGCTGGCCCCGTCCATCCCTGCGTGGTCGATGAGAAGCGCCCAACCGCACGGGATGAATAGCAATCCCATCGCGACGGCACCCACCCATAGCAAAGCCAGTGAACGACGGATAGTGGCTGTCATCAAAACGACCGTCACCGCGGCCGGTACGCCCAACAACGCGCTCGCCTGGCTCCAGTCGATACCCTGAGGGGCGGAGGTTCCAACACGAAGATCGGCGTCAGCTAAGGCCCAGCTCCAACCGGCCGCGATGTTGGCGAGGCTGAGAAACGAACCTGCCCACATGAACCAGACAGCTCTCACGGCGGCAGCATAGTCATCGCGTCACATGCCCTTCGGTGACCAACTGAGTGACGACCGGTGCGGACGCCAGCGGACAAGGGCGGACGATAGCGGACCGTTGCGGCAGGCCACGGGCCACGAAGCCGCAGCTCACGTGGAAGTGTTGGTTGCCTGGGGGTCAAGGGGTCGACAAGGACCAGGTCCAGGCCGTCACCAGGCCGTCGGAGGCCGATCGTCAGCGACCAACGACGACCACTGGTGACGACGTCTGCCCTGATTGCAAGGCGTGACCTGCCCGATCACCAGGCCGGCCGGGTCCTTCTTACCTGTAGTTGGTGAATTGAGGGGATGCTGCCGACAGCATCGCTGCGCAAGGGCCGAGGCCGAATAGGACGCGGACGCGATCGGGCATAAGGCAGTGCGTGCCCGCCCGAGGCTGGGCGGGGAACTCCCGGGGCGGTAGGCATGAGTAGCCCTGTGTCAAGCGGCGGAGGCGAGAAGGGCCTGCAGAGCTCGGTGGCGGGTGGGGTCGTAGGCGACGCCGTCTTGCCAGCAGCGCCAGATCACGTGCAGCCAAGCGCGGGCGAGGATTCGCGTGGCGTGGGGGTGGTCGTGGCCCCGAGCCCGGGCCCGCCGGTAGAGGTCGGCGGCCCAGGGGTTGGCGTGGTGGGAGTCGCCGGCGAAGTCGATGACCGCTCCACGGA